>JBAXGE010000443.1:0-1503 GCA_037139555.1 Phycisphaerae bacterium | reverse complement strand
GCACCCTGGGGTTCGCTGATGCTCATGGAATTGTCGTTGAGGATGATCAGCATCTGCCGATCCAGCGTGCCGGCGTTGTTGATGCCTTCCAGCGACAGGCCGTTCACGATTGAGGCATCGCCCACCAGCGCCACCACGCGGGTATCGCGGCCCAGTTGCTTGTCGCCCCGGGCCATACCCACCGCGGTCGAAATCGCCGTACCGGCATGCCCCACGGCAAACAGATCGTATTCAGATTCGGTGGGGTCGGGGAAGCCGCACAGACCGCCCTTGCGGCGCAGGGTGGAGAAATCCTTGTAACGCCCGGTCAAAAGTTTATGCGGATAGCACTGATGGCCCACATCCCACAACATGCGGTCGCGGGGAAAATCGAACACGTAATTGAGCGCGATAATCGTCTCGACCGTGCCCAGATTGGGTGCCAAATGGCCCCCGTTCACGCTGACGGTCTTCATCACAGTTTCGCGGATTTCCTGCGCTACCACGGCAAGCTGTTCCAAATCCAACTTTTTCAAGTCGGCAGGACTGCTGATACCGGCTAATAATTTACCCATCTATATCACCCGTCCATGGGGCCTTTTTCGCTAATCGGTTCGGTTTCATACGCAGCCATCCAAGGGGCCTGCGCCAGCCGGGCATCTAAAAACACCCGGTATCTCGTAAGTGTAACTTTTATAAGCGGTAAGTCCAATAAAAACTGTGGGCAATTCCGGAAATATTTATCCCCTACCACCAGATAAAGTGGTTAATCAACCCGCCTACCACCAGAGGATGTTGTTCGCAATTACGGCGAAATGGTAAGTATCCTTAATACGGCCCCCGGATGTGGGTCTGAATCCGGGTTTGATAAAAGTGCTGTAAGGCCGCGTGGGTTTGGGCGGTTAAGGGGGGCAGGCTGGAGGCTTTGACATTGGCGGGGACTTGTTCCACTTTGCTGGCGCCGGGGATGATGGTGCTGACGCCGGGGTGGTCGAGAATCCAGCGTAGGGCCATTTCGGCCATGGTGTAGCCGGCGGGGACGAGGGGGCGTAAATCCTGACTGGCCTGCGCGGCCAGCGCGAAGGGCAGCCCGGCGAAGGTTTCGCCGACATTAAAACACTGGCCGTCGCGGTTGTAATTGCGGTGGTCATTTTGCGGGAACTGGGTGGTGGCGGTGATCTTGCCCCCGAGCAGCCCGCTGGCCAGTGGCAAGCGCACAATGATGGCCACGGACCGCGCCTGGGCCAGATGCAAAACCTGCTGGGCGGGCTTAGGCCGGAAGATATTGAAAATAATCTGTAAACTCGCCAGCCCCGGCTGGTCGAGACAACTGAGCGCCTCGGTATCACACTCCACACTGGCGCCAAAGGCTTTGATCTTGCCTTCTTTTTGTAACTGGCGAAGGGAGGCGAACACCGCGCCATCGAATAGCACATCCTGCGGGATGCAATGGAGTTGGGTTAAATCCAACGCCTCAACGCCCAGCCGGCGCAGCGAGGCCTCGGTATGGGCGCGCAGCGTGGG
>JBAXGE010000442.1:0-1504 GCA_037139555.1 Phycisphaerae bacterium | reverse complement strand
AGGCGGCCCGCACTTACGCCACCAATTACAATATCTTCTTGCGCGAAAACGTGGCGCCCCGCTGAAGGCCACATTGACACCCATAGGTGGTTACGCTACTGTTACAACGCCTAAGCCCTTAAGCAAAGGGGCACGGGGAACCCAACGTGGGCCTATGTCGGGCCCGCATATGCATTCACTCCGGATGCTTGGGGCTTATGGGTCGTACCGATCCAGGGAAAATTCAGTATTCCCAGCCCGACAGCTAACCCCGCCGGCTTTACTGTAGAGCGTGCATGCTTACCACCCACAATGATCGCCCCCGCAATTTGAAATGGTATCACGCAGGTCCGTTGCTATACGGCGATTGGGGCACCAGCCGTTTCTATGTGCTGGGAATGGCGTTTTTCTTCGCCCTCGGTTCCAGCTTCTGGTACATCATGGCAGTGGGGGTGCTGTGCTTGGTGGTAGGGTGGGCCTACACGGTGGTATGCCGGGCGTTTCCCGATGGCGGGGGTGTCTATTCGGCCGCCCGGCAGGTAAGTCCGATTCTTGGGGTCGTCGGCGCGCTGCTGCTGTTTGCCGATTACGCCGTTACCGCCGCCCTGTCGGCGTTTGAGGGCATCCATTATTTTGGCATCTATACCGACCCGTGGGTTCAGATCGGCGCGATTGTCGCCATTATCGCCCTCGGGGTGGTCAATTTTGTTGGCGCCCGCCGGGCGGGCACGCTGGCACTTTATATCGCGCTGGCGACGCTGGCCCTGACCGCTGTGATGGCCGTCTTTGCCATCCCCCATCTGGCCGATGGCTGGGCCAACATTAAACCCATGGAAGGTCCGTGGTCGTATCGCTGGACCACCTTCACTAGTGTGGTCTTGGCGCTCTCCGGCGTGGAGGCGGTGGCCAACATGACCGGCATCATGGTCCCGCCGGTGTCCAAAACCAGTAAAAAATCCATCATCCCCGTGATGATTGAGATCGTGATCTTCAATATGCTCCTTGGCATCGCCATGCTGGCCTTGCCCGCGTTGATGAATGCCAGCAGTCAGGCCCGCGTGAACGATTTCCAAACGCCCGCCTACCGCCATGAACTCAAGGCCGAAGAATTCAAAGCCGCCAATCCCGGCTGGGAAAAAATTCCCGCCCTCAAAGCCCAGGCCGAAGCCATCGGCCCCAGCCCCAATGAAGAGCGCATGCAAACGGTCGTCATGAAGGTAATGGCCGAACAATTTGTCCATCCGGTCTTTGGCGCAGTGGCCGGTATTGTGTTCGGGCTGCTCCTGATTTCGGCGGTAAATACCGTATTGGGCGGCATGATTAGTGTTCAGTACGTTATGGCCCACGACAAGGAACTGCCCCAGTTCTTCACCAAACTCAACGCCTTCGGCGTGCCGTGGCTCGGGCTGATTCCCGCCGTGGCGGTGCCGGTGATTCTGCTGGCCATGTTCAACAACCTGAAACTGCTGGCCGATTTGTATGCCATCGGGGTGGTGGGGGCGATCGCTATCAATCTGAGCTGCTG
>JBAXGE010000441.1:0-1516 GCA_037139555.1 Phycisphaerae bacterium | reverse complement strand
TGAGTCCCTGTAACGACCCCAACGGCCGCCCCGGCATGGGCGGGGTTCTGCGGACATACACCGTGCCGGCCAATATGCTGCGCGATGTGGAAGAATAAGTGGGATAAGCCTAATGCGCCAGGCCTAACCAGCAAGGTCCAACCGCCATCACACCATACCCCAACACCACAGCGTGGTGCTAGAACAAAATGGCGCCGCTCAAATATACACCGCGTTGTTCGCCAAATTCTCGGCTTCAATCCATCGACGGAACGCAATACACCCATTGAACCGGCGTTTTCCTTTAGCACCGCCCAGTGATGGCGGGCGAAAGGATCTGTTATGATGCGCGTGCTTCTTGTCTTGGCACTAGTCGCCATATTTCTCATCTCTTCCCTCCAAGCGGAGACGCCGGCAAATCCGCCCACGACGCTGCCTGCGCGCGCGAAGGTCAAAGTGTTCCTGCTCATCGGTCAGTCCAACATGGCTGGCCGCGGTAAAGTTGAAGATGAAGACAAGGTCGCACCACCGCGGGTTGTGACGCTTAACAAGGAAGACAAGTGGGCGCCGGCAATCGATCCGATCCATTTTGACAAGTCGCGCGCGGGTGTTGGTCTGGGCCGCACGTTTGGCATTGTTATTTCCGAGAAATTGACCAACGATACGATTGCGTTGGTACCCGCGGCCGTTGGCGGCACAACTATTGAGCAATGGGCCAAGGGAGGGACTTTGTATGAAAACGCTGTGCGCCGCGCGAAGATCGCGCAGCAGGATGGACAACTCGCGGGCATCTTGTGGCACCAGGGGGAATCCGGCGGTAAGGCCGAAACCTATGCCGCATTGGCGGAAAAACTCTTCGCCGATCTGCGCGCCGATCTTGAAGCGAAGGATGTTCCGGTGATTGTCGGCACGCTGGGCGATTTTGTTGCTGGCGGCAAGACCCTGAACCCCGTCTTGAAGAAACTGCCCGAGACTATTCCCAATTCCGCCTGTGCCGATGCCAGCGGCCTCAAAGACGGTGGCGACCATCTGCATTTCAACGCGGAAGCCAACCGCGAACTCGGTAAACGCTACGCCGAGCAATGGCTGAAATTGACGGGCCAGACAAAGTAATCGTGCTGCAGCACAACCGGTGGTGTGACGGAATGGGGAAAGACAGCTGGTGCGTTAAACCATTCATCCATATGGGGTTATGCGCCGGGTATTTCCATCGGTAATATCCATACTGGGCGATCTTATCCAATTCTGCAATGAAATCCCCAGTCTGCAGGTTATAATGCTGACATGATTACGCAGGACACAATTCGCCGTCATCGGGCTGCCATCGTAGCGTTGGCCCAGCGTTATGGCGCGCATGATGTCCGTATATTTGGTTCAGTGGCCCGGGGCGATACCACCGAATCTTCCGATCTGGATTTGCTGGTTCGTTTTGACCCCGAACGTTCCCTGTTCGACCACGGCGGATTGCTGATGGACCTCCAAGACTTGTTGGGCGTTAAAGTGGACGTGATTGATGAGGAGGGTATGCGTCCCCGCT
>JBAXGE010000440.1:0-1518 GCA_037139555.1 Phycisphaerae bacterium | reverse complement strand
CATATTTTGACCCCTGCGGCCTTTCGGCTATGATGCCCTCTACGACCTATAGGCCGCGTGTCAGGCGGCCGGGATTTACGGCTTAAAAGGATGACTCATGGCAGGCGTGACCAAAAATACCGTTGTTTCGATTGAATATACCCTCCGCAACAGCTCCGGGCAGGTGATTGATGCCTCCGAAGGGCGCGGGCCGCTGACGTATCTGCACGGCGTGGGCATGCTGATTCCCGGCATGGAAACCGCGCTGGAAAGCCGCGTGGTGGGCGATGATTTCGAAGTGGTGATTCCGCCCGAGCAGGCCTATGGCCAGCGCGATCCGGCCATGGTGCAACCCGTGCCGGTCAGTGCGTTCAAAGATGCCGGTGAGATCAAGACCGGCATGCAGTTCTATGCCCAGACCCCCGGCGGGCGGCGCGTGGTGACGGTGGTGGAGGTCAGCGACACCGAAGTGACCGTGGATGCCAACCATGAATTGGCCGGCCAGACGCTGCAATTCGCCGTCAAGGTCGTCGGCCTGCGCGATGCCACCAAGGAAGAGATCGAACACGGCCATATCCATGATGCTCAGGATCACAACTGCAGCGAACGCCACGCCAATGGCCAATGCTGCGGCAAGCACAGCCACTAAGGCAGTCGTGACCGACAATTTGTCTACGGAGCGCGGCCATGCTGGAAATTCTCCGCCGCTGGTTGCTGGCGTTGTGCCTCCTCATCCATATTGCGCTCAATTGGTATAGCCCCGACGGCAAAGATGCGCCGCTATCGTATACGTGGTGGCCCATGGTGCCGTTGGTGGTGGGGTTGCTGGGGTATGTGGCCAGTGCGGTGTTGTCGTGGTGGCATAAATCCGCCCGCAGTGATGCGCTGATGCTGGGCTGGCAAACCTTTTTCGGACTGTTTCTCACCGGCGGGTATTTCTTCCTGGGTTTTGTGCGGGCCAATTACGGGCCCAGTTTGACGGATGAACCCTTTGGCGTGGTGGCCTATGGCGTGGCGGGGGTGGGGATGCTGGCGGGATTGGGGGTTTTGGCCTGTGCGGGTTGGCGGGCCAATCGCGGGTTGTGGGTGGATGAGGGCAAAGTTTATCTGATCCGTCCGCTGCAACGGCGGGAGTGGTTGCCTGCGGAAGCCGTGGCGGCGCTAACATCCAATAAGTCAGCCAAAACGCGCACGCTGCATCTGCGGACGGGGGCGGCGATTACGCTGGACCGTAGCGACATGAAAGAGATTGCCGCGGCGCTGGGGCCGCTGCCGGGGACGGTGCCGGTGAGTTTGGAACCGGTGACGCATGGGCTGGCAGGGGGGCTGGGGCGGTGGTTGCTATGTTTGCTGCTGGCCTTGCCGGGGGTGGTGTTGCTGGCGGTGCTGTCGGGTTACCTGCGCATGGTTACCATGTGGAGCGTGGGGATTAGCGGGATGGTCTTTGGGATGGCGGTGGGGGCGTTGGCGGGTTATCTGCAACAGCGGCATGGCGCCCGGCGGGGCGGGTTTACGCAGTTGCTGTTTACGGTGTTGGTT
>JBAXGE010000439.1:0-1523 GCA_037139555.1 Phycisphaerae bacterium | reverse complement strand
CGGTGGTCATCGACGCCCTGCCGGCCGCCGGTCCGCTGCCGCATCCCAGCCGCTTCGCCGATGTAGTGATGGCCGATCTGGCCGCACCGGGCTGTCCGGCCCAGGCCGAACTGGAACGCATCGCCAACGTCGGGGCGACCCTCCACCTGCGGGTCTCCGGGACCTGGCAGGCCAAGCCCCGCCCGCCCGAGGCCGGCATCGCCGGCTGGACCCACAAGTGGTACGACGCCACCGGCAACATGGTGTCTGCAGATGCCAAGGTCGGACCCCCGGAGACCGTACAGTGGCAGGCCGGGCCGGCATTTATGTCCAGTGACAAAACGGGCCTGCATGTGGCGGTGGACTCCGGCGCCTTCGTCGCCACCGACGATGGCACCCTCATGGTCCGCTCGTCCGGCAGCGGTCTGCCGCGCTGGCGCAGCCAGGCCGCCCTGCATGGCAGTGATGAGTTCCTCATCGATGGCGACCGGATCCTGGCCCGGGGCGATTCCACTGCCGGCCACGGAGGTAAACCATTGGGCCGCTCCGAATGCGGTGCCTTGATCGCCTACAACCTGGCTGACGGCGCCACCAGCGTCCTCACTGAGGCGCCGGTTCTGCTGCCCACCCAGTTCTTCAAAAAGACCCATGGTTTCCCCAGTACCGTGGTGACCGGTAACGCCATTGTGGCGGCCGCCGGAGCCGACCTGGCCGTGCTCGACCGGGCCAGCGGCAAACGAAAGTGGTCGATCACGCTGCCCGACGGTATCTGGTTCTCGCCTCGGGTACTGGATGATGCGGTGATCGCGGTGGAATGCCCGGTGGGTGCAAAGGTGGAAAGAGGCCGGGTGGACAGCGCCTATCAGGTGCGGGCCATCCACGCCTATGGCCTGGCCGATGGCAAGCTGCGTTGGAAGACCGCCTGTGTACTTCCCGATCCGACCCAACCTGACCGGATCGATCCCAAGACCGGCAAGCCCTCTCCTGATCGGGCGTCGCTGAAGCCGTTGACCTGCGCCGCAGGTACGGTGTTCCTGATCACCAGCAGCTATCAGTGCCGGGCCAACGACGCGTTCATCGCCGCCATCGACGCCAAGGACGGGAAGCTGCGTTGGAAGACCTATAGCCCGGAAGGGAATCGCGAAAAGATTTACTGGTCGCGCACCGATTCGTCCGGAAATATCGTCTACCGGGATGACTTTTTGTATTTTGTGGCTGGTTTTGGGAACGTGGGTGCGTACGGATCTGGCCCAGTCGCCAAATTCGATCCGGCCACGGGCAACCGCCTGTCCATTACCTCGGCACCGGGCAAGGGCTTTGGCGCCTGCGGCATGTCCCGGGCGACAGTGAATTGGTTCATCAAGTCAGCCCAGACCTGGAACGACAAGGAATTCAAGCAGGTCGAAAGACTGGCGGCACGCGGGCCATGCGGCTCGGGCGGATTCCCTGCTCAGGGCATGTTCTACGTCCAGCCGTCGGTCTGCGATTGCCAAGATCAGTCCCGGGGATTTTTAGGCATGGCCAGCGAAGCGCCGTTGCCCATC
>JBAXGE010000438.1:0-1524 GCA_037139555.1 Phycisphaerae bacterium | reverse complement strand
GGGGGACGCGCGGCGGCTGGCGGGGGCGCTGCGGGTACCGGTTTCGGGGTTACGGGCACAGGTCGCGCTGGAGTTACCGCCGGGGTGGTGGGAATCTGCCGGGGGGCCACCGCCTGTGGTACCGCGGCGGGAGCGACTTGCCGGGGCATAACCAGCGGAACCTCAGCCACGCCGAAGGCCTGGTCGGTACGCAACCACTGGCGGATAATGCTGTAAGCGTCACTCATAGGTGCCCATTCTGGGGGCTGGAGGGGCAGGAAGCAAGACCCAAGGAGCAAGATTTGTCCACAGGGGCCGGGATGGCCAGATACCCCCACAACCAGGCCAAGAGTCTGGCCCCCAGCCACCAGCCCATATCCACACAGACCACGGGCAGCCAGAAAGTGGCAAACACGAGCCAAAGGGCGACCGTCAGAGCGGGAAACAACCACAAAAGTGTGGGCCAATCATACCGCCCAATGGCCGCGATCAAGGCACTCACCAAAAGCGCTCCCAGCAGCGTCACCACCGGTAGAAACCATACTCCCAAATGAAAATGTCGCCGCCCCAAATCCAGCCAGATTTGCAGGCCGATGACCAACAAGCCCATCACGATGGCCCAAAGTGCCATGACCAGCACCGTGAGGAAGCCATAGATGACCAATACGATATTCCCAAGAACGAAAACCAATAAGCCTCCGGCCAGCCGTTCGAGGATGCTGTCCGCATCAAGAAACTGCATAATGGCGCACAAAATGATGGCCAGTTCTGCCACCAATACCGTCACCGCCCCCACGCCGGCTGGCACCAGCAACAACCAGAATACGGCGGAAACCGTGCCCAGCGCCTGCGCCGAACCCACCTGCAGCCAGACGAGCAGTTGCGCCAGCCAGCAGCGCCACCAGACCGGACGGCTGGCATAGGAAATTACGGGGGTCGCGGTCATGGGTGATATTCTACCGCGCAGGATGCAGGCGGGAAGATTATTTTTACCGTTCGCCTGGCCCAGACCGGCAAAAAGAAAAACGGCAAAGGTTCCGGGAAAGAACTTTGCCGTCGGGGGATATTCGGTTGGCAGCGGACTTAATAACTCATCTTGTCCAGTTTGACTTTGCCGCGGAAGACCCAGTAGATGCTCCCGGTATAGGCGATAACCATGGGCATACCGCACATGGCGATGATCAGCATAATCCAGAGCGTCTTTTCGCTGCTGGCGGCGTTCATGATGCCCAAGTGCGTACTGCCCTCGATGGTGGTACGGATCATGTTGGGGAACAGACCGATGGCCAACAGCGTGAGCAGGGCCGCGATGGCGCAGCAACTGCTGACGAAGGCATTGAAGTCCCGACCATGGTAAATTTCGCGCGGGATATTAGCGATGGCCAGCATATTGGCCAGGGCAATCAAACCCAGCGCGGGATATTGCTTGAAGGGGGCGGCCATGTGGGGCAGATACAGCAGCGTGGCCATGGTGGTGATGACGTAGGTGATGACAAAGAAGATGATGGTGTTGTTGACCCAGCCGCGCACGCGGTCATGGAAGGC
>JBAXGE010000437.1:0-1533 GCA_037139555.1 Phycisphaerae bacterium | reverse complement strand
CCAACCGCATATACCGGCCATCTTTGCTCTTCTCGGGGAAGATGACCATATTGCGATTGTCGGGGGCGGTGATGAAGTGGGAATATTTCAGGCTTTGCAGATCTTTGCTGGTGAAGATGGCCACGCGGCTGCCGAAGCCGGCTTCGGTGGCCATCAGGACCTTGTATTCGCCATCAATGAAGGTGATGCGGGGATCGTAATAGACGCTGGCGGTCCACTTCAACCACTCGGCATCGTTGCCCAGATCAAAGGGTTCCGGCCGGAGCTTCCATTGGATGCCATCGGTGGAATCCGCGCCCCAGAGCAGGGTACGGTGATTGAGTTGGTTCACCCGGCAGAGCATGACATAACTGTTGGGACCGGTCTTGATGGCCGAGGAGTTATACACGGCGCGCATTTTGGTGGGGAAATCTTTGCTGGTCAGCACCGGATTGCGGGGGTGACGGGTCAACACATCTTTGGTGATTTTGGCATAATTCACGGCCATGACGATACACTCCTGTTATCGAATCGAAACACCAGCACAAATATCCCGGCGGCACCACACCAGCCGTTAATTAGCGGCGATTGTAGGGGCATTATCCCAAAACTGCAAAACGCCGGGGTGGGAATACGCTCCCGGCGGGTTGGCGGGGCAAATTTGGGTTTATTTCTTCTTGGCCGGGGGGGTGGCCAGCTGTTTGTTAAGGTCGGCCTCGGAGGCGTTGGGGTCAAAAGTAAAACTCCCACCCTTGTTGCCACCATCGCCGAGGGTCACTTGGCCGTCTGCCACTTTGGGAGCGCTGTTAATGAAGGCGTGATCGATAATTTGTACGCGCCCGCCACCGGGGGGGACGATATTGGGGGGTAGATAGATGTTTTTACGCCAAGTGGCTTGCCCGGTGACTGGGTCGAGCAGTGCGAC
Organism: Phycisphaerae bacterium; assembly: GCA_037139555.1. Taxonomy (GTDB): domain Bacteria; phylum Planctomycetota; class Phycisphaerae; order WQYP01; family WQYP01; genus JBAXGE01. Next base: position 629 of record JBAXGE010000437.1, on the reverse strand, counting down.
ACTAACCCCACCACCAATGGCGGTATGGGTGCCGGCGGAAGTGATAATCTTATTCCCCAGCAAAGCCACGCCATACACCGGCCAGGCACTTTCGAGTTGCCCGTTGCTGACGATCAGTCGTTGACTGGGGGCGACCAGATATTTCCATTTCAGGGCGCCATCTTTGGCGCTGACGGCATATACCCAACCGGTGTGATCGCCAAAGATCACGCTATCGCCCTGGACCAATGGTACGCCAGACACGCGACCATCGGCCAGAAATGACCACACCACCTGCGCCCCGCGCCGCCCATCCACACGCTGCTGATGACAGTATACGATTACATCTATATCACCGACTTTGACGGCCGCGGCTTCCGGGGTTTCGCTGCGCCATTGCTTGGTCCAGTCGATGGCGATCTCGCCCGTGGGGATTTTCTCCTCGGCGGGGAGTTTGGTGGCGGGGGTGGCCCCCAGCAAACGCTGGGCATCGGCCATGGGCTTGGGCAGTTCGTCGCCGGTCATGGCATTGAAGCCGCGTACTTGCGTAATGCAACCACAGGCATTGGCAGTGGAATAGACCATACCATTGGCCGGGAAGCTGCCGATGGCACAACCCGAACGCGCGGCGGTGATCTGTTCGCCGGAAT
>JBAXGE010000436.1:0-1536 GCA_037139555.1 Phycisphaerae bacterium | reverse complement strand
GGAGCATGGGACCTCCTGCGGGTTAGGCACTGAATGCCATTATTCTAGTCACGCAGTTGGGTCAAAGACAGTGCTCAGCGCTGGTAGAGCGGCACATAGTGATAAGGTAACGCCAGTACATGGGTATAGACTGCCGTGGCATAGAGTGGTCCGAGTCCACCTTCAATTTGCTCCCAATAGATCAGCGTTTTATCGCCTTCGATTTTCTTGGCTTTGTCTTTCAGGGTTTTATTCACCGAACCATACCAGGTTTCCCAGGCTTCACCGCCGACCATATACATGGCCGGGGCGGCATAAAAATAACCATAAGTCAGCCACTTGGTATCCGCACGACTCTTGGGGTCTTTTTGTAACTTCAGCAGATATTCCACCGCCGTGGTGATCTTGGGGTCGTCATAAATACCGCAGACTTGAATGGAATAGATCGCCGCCGCCGTCCGGGCCAGCCCCGGCTGATTATTGCGCGGTTGATAAGTAAACGCCCCCGAGCGCTTGTCGTAGCAGGATTTCACATACTCAATGGCACGATCAATGGTTTTCTGGGGCACATCAAGCCCCGCATTTTTGGCCGCGCGCAGTGCCACGGCTTGCAGTACGGTGACGGATATATCCGCGCTGCTCGGTTTGGGTTCGTAGCGCCAACCTCCCTCTTGGTTTTGGGCGCCGATAATCAACTTGATGGATTTTTCCAACGTGGTTTTGACCTTCGGGTCGCGCGTCAGACCGTAGACCTCACCCAACATGATCGTGGCGATGCCGTGATCATACATGTTGGATTTCTTGCTACCCTTGGTGGTTTTTTCCGAATTCAAATAACCTTCGGGCAGGGCGCAGCTCAACACAAAATCCACGCCGCGTTGCACGTGCTTGCCATATTCACCCTCGTTGGGCAGATTGCCGGTGGCCAGCAACGCCATTACGGTGTACGCGGTCATAGCCAGTGGATGCTCATCATCCTGCACGGTCCAGGAACCGTTGGGATTCTGCCGGGAGGCCAGATAGCGCTGGGCGCCTTTGAGCAATTCCTCGGTGGCCGCATCCACGACCACCTTGTCCTTGGGCCGGGCGGGAGTTGTGGTCGGGCCCGTGCCCGAGACCGGCAGCACGCCCAGTGTGGTTGTGGCTAGAAGGATGGCCGACAGGATCAGGGCAAGTGATTTGTTCATGGTTTATTGGCCTCTTGAGCTTTGTAGTCCGCGAGATTGCGCAGGTATTGCTCAATCGCCTGATTATATTCCTGCGGGCTGCGTTGTTTTTGGGCCTGCAACAGGGCTTCACGCTGCCGCTCCGGCAGGCCCTGATAACCGGAAGTGCCGGTGACATTATTGCCGGGCCCGACTTTGGCCCCCGTGGTGACATTGGCATCCATACGATCGCCGGTGCCCTTGGACATGGGATTATCTATACCCGGTGCGGGGGTCATACCGGGCATCATGCCCATGCCCGGCATCATGCCCGGCATCCCGGGAGTGCCCGGCATCCCGGCCTGCGCCATGGCCATACTGGCCTGAGCCTGCGCCATGGCGGCCTGAGCGG
>JBAXGE010000435.1:0-1538 GCA_037139555.1 Phycisphaerae bacterium | reverse complement strand
CTCGATCCCCCCAAAGACACCGCCCGCCAGGCCATTGTCGGCCTGAACAAATACGGCGTCCAGGTCAAAGTCATCACCGGCGACAACGAACTGGTCAGCAAAAAAATCTGCTCCCAGGTCGGCATCGCCACCGACCATATCCTGCTGGGCACGCAGGTGGAAACCATGTCCGACGCCGATCTGGCCAATGCCGCTGAAACCACTACCCTCTTCGCCCGCATGTCTCCCGGCCACAAACAGCGCATCATCCGCGCCCTGCAGGCCAAAGGCCACGTCGTGGGCTTCATGGGCGACGGCATCAACGATGCCCCCGCGCTGCGTGCAGCCGATGTGGGCATTTCCGTGGATACCGCCGTGGATATCGCCAAAGAATCCGCCGACGCGATTCTGCTGGAAAAGAGCCTGCTCGTGCTGGAAGAAGGCGTGCTCGAAGGCCGCAAGGTCTTTGCCAATATTCTCAAATATGTCCGCATGGGCGCCAGCAGCAACTTCGGCAATATGTTCAGCGTGCTGGGCGCCAGCATCTTTGTCCCCTTCCTGCCCATGATGCCGATCCAAATTCTCACCAACAATCTGCTCTACGATTTTTCGCAGGTCGCCATCCCCACCGACAACGTGGACCCCGAACAAATCCTCAAACCCCGCCCCTGGGCCATGGGCGAAATCAAACGCTTCATCATGTTCATCGGCCCCTGCAGTTCCATTTTCGACTACACCACCTACCTGATGATGCTCTACGTATTCAACTGCTGGGACAAGTCCAACGCCAGTCTGTTCCAAACCGGCTGGTTCATCGAATCGCTGATCACCCAGACGCTGATCATCCACATCATCCGCACCAACCGCATCCCCTTCATCCAAAGCCGCTCCAGTGTCATGCTGGCCATGACCTCGCTGGCTGTGATCGCGCTGGGCATAGCTTTGCCCTATTCCCCGTTGGCCGGGCCGCTGGGCTTTACGCCGCTGCCGGGGCTCTATTGGCCGCTGCTGATGATTACCATGTTCTGCTATGTGCTGGTCACCCAGGGCGTCAAAGTCTGGCTGATCCGGCGCCTGTGGATTTAACCGGTTCGATAACCCGCTATGATTTATCTCGATAACAACGCCACCACGCCCGTGCATCCCGATGTGCTCGAGGCCATGCTGCCCTATTTCACCCGGCTCTACGGCAACCCCTCCAGCACCCACCGCCTCGGTCAGCAATCGCGCCAGGCCATTGAACAGGCCCGTTATCAACTCGCCAATCTCGTCGGCTGCCAGCCGCGCGAAATCATATTCACCAGCGGCGGCACCGAAGCCACCAGCACCGCCCTCTATGGCCTGCTGGCCGGCAAAAACCCGCCCGGCACCATCCTCACCACCACTGTCGAACACTCCGCCACTGGCGAACCCCTGACCCAACTGGCCAAGCAAGGTTATCAAGTACGCACCCTCGGCGTGGATGCCCAGGGCCGCTTGGACCTCGCCGCCTGGCAGTCCGCCCTCGCCCAGCCCGGCGTGGTCCTCGCCACCCTGATCTGGGCCAACAACGAAACCGG
>JBAXGE010000434.1:0-1548 GCA_037139555.1 Phycisphaerae bacterium | reverse complement strand
ATTGGATACCGGCCGACTGCAACCAGCTCCCGCCACCGCGCCGCGCTGGCGGGATCGTTCGTTGACCCAGATTGGTCCCACCCTCAAAGGTTTCCCCGAAGCCCAACTCCCGCTCATCTTGTCGGATCTGGTCCAGAACGTGGCGATTGCCGAACGAACCGAGCAAAATAAACCCTATCGGGTGGATGCCCCCTATCGGCTGAATCAAGCGGGCTACCAATTGTTTGATTTTGGCGGCAATTACAGTGGTTTTCTCCGCCTGACGGTGCGCTGTGACCGGCGGATCCGGCTGGTGGCGCGGTTTGATGAAATTCTGGTGGATCACGATATCCGCCAGATTGATATCGCCAATGCCGTGCATTGGGAACTGTCGGCCGGCAGTCATGAGTTGGAATGTTTTGAACCTTATACGCTGCGCTATCTGAAACTCTATGTCGTGGAGGGGGACTGCGAAATTCTGCAGGTGTCCCTCCGGGAATATGCCGGAGCGCTGGCCAGCACGGCGGCCTTTGCGTGCAGTGATGACCGCCTGAATCAGATTTACGCCGCCGCCCGCGAAACCTACCGCCAGAATGCCGTGGATGTCTATACCGACTGCCCGCACCGCGAGCGGGCCGGCTGGATGGATAATGCCTATTTCATGGCCCCGGTGGAATTGCTCCTTACCGGGGCCTCGCGCTGTGAACGCAATTACTTGGAAAACTTTCTGCATTATGACCCGGCCCGCGACCTGCCCCAATTGCCCAAAGGGATGCTGCCCATGTGCTATCCCGCCGACCACAATGATGCCAACTATATCCCCCAGTGGCCGCTGTGGTTTATTCTCCAATTGGAAGGCTATTGCCAGCGCACCGGTGATCGCGCCCTGGCCGATGCCTTCAAACCCCGGCTGCTTTCCCTCTACCAGGATTATTTCAAGCCGTATCAGAATTCCGACGGCCTGCTGGAAAAACTCGGCGGTTGGCGGTTTGTGGAATGGTCCAAAGCCAACGAACTGCAGGATGATGTCAATTATCCCACCAATATGATGTATGCCTCCGCCTTGGAGGCCATGGGCCGGCTGTGCGGTTGGACCCGGTTCAAGCGTCAGGCCCGCCAACTGCGCGAAGCCATCCGGGAGCAGTCTTATGATGGCGAATTTTTCGTAGATAACGCCTTGCGTAAAGGTGGCAACCTCGTGCCCACAGGCCTGCATACCGAAGTGTGCCAGTATTTTGCCTTCGCGTTTGATACCGCCACGCCGGAATCCCATCCCAGGTTGTGGCGGACTCTGGTACGCGATTTTGGCCCGCAGCGCCACCTTAAGGGCTTGTATCCCAACGTTTACCCCGCCAATTTGATCAACGGTATTTTCCTGCGCCTGGCCACCATGACCCGCTACGGCCTGGCCCGACAGGTGCTCCGCGACCTGCCCGGCTATTTTTTGCACATGGCCCAGACCACCGGCACGCTCTGGGAGCACACCAATACCGGTGCCAGTTGCAATCACGGCTGCACCAGTCATGCCCTGAATTGGATCGTGCAAAATGTCACCGGCATCCACCAGAT
>JBAXGE010000433.1:0-1549 GCA_037139555.1 Phycisphaerae bacterium | reverse complement strand
TGGAAGTGGACGACCGCGTGGTGGATATGGTAATCATCCCCCACGGCCACGATGCCGGCGAAAACCAGATCACCGTGCTGACCGCCTGTGAAAACGGGCACGGCAAACGCACCCCGATTGCAGAATACCGTCTGACCCACCGCGGCGGCAAGGGTGTGATCAACATCAAGACCACGCCGCGCAATGGCCGCGTAGTGGCCGTGCGGCCGGTCAGCGATACCGACCAGCTCATGCTGATCAGCAAGAACGGCCAGATTGTCCGCATGGGCCTGGAAGGCCTGCGCGAAATCAGCCGCGCCACCCAGGGCGTGCGACTGGTCCGGCTGGAAGAAGGCGACACCCTGATCGCCGTGGCCCGTTTGGCCAATGACGAAGATGAAGACGCCCCGACCCTGCCGGGCACGGGTGGATAAGTCCGTCCTGGCGTGTAACTAAAAGTGACTGGCGGCAAAACTTGGCAACAGGTTTTGCCGCTTTTTTTGGTTCATCCGGTATTGCCGGGGCATGGTCTTCGCCCCAAAGGGGCGGTATTTATAAAGCCCAGGGCAACGCCCTGGGTTTTGGTGCGACCTGTCTTGGGTGCTCTGAAGGAGCACAATTTGCCGTGATAAATGGTGCTCCTTCAGAGCACAGCGGGAGCGGGATGCCTCTACCCAGGGCGTTGCCCTAGGCTATATAGATATTGCCCCGTTGGGGCAGAATACCCAAAGCTCTCCGAAAACTCCGGATGAACCTTTTCACCCAACAGCCACCAAATCAAATCTTGCCTTTACCCTTTTTTCGCCCACAGCGCATACTGCGCCCCCAGCGGCAACCACCCCAGCGCGCCCTCCAGCGTGCGCCACACCGGCCGATCCCACGGGAAAAATAACAGGTACGGCTGACCCACCACCCGCAGCCCCGCCTCCCGCAGCAATCCGCGCGTCCGGCTGCGCCCCAGCAGCACCGCATTGGCATCAAACGGGCACTGATTCACAATCCGCCGCGTCAGCGGGTTCAGCGGATTATGTTCATAGATCGCCACGCACCCACCCGGCCGCACCACCCGCGCCGCCTCGCGCGCGAAATGTTCCCACTGCCCCGGCGGCACATGATGCATCACGCAAATGGCAAACGCGACATCAAAACTACCATCCGGCCACGGCAATTTCCCACCATCGTAATACTGATACTCCACGCCGGGATTCTGTTCCCGCGCGGTGGTCAGCAACCCCTGCGACACATCCACCCCGGCCAGATGCCCTACCCGCCCTTTGAGCAATTGGTCCGTCAGCCCCGCGCCACAACCGATATCCAGCACGCGCAATTGCTGCGCTGGCTCCACCAACCGACCGGCGGTATTGAGTAAATGTTCAACTTTCACGCGCGTAAAAAAGTCCACCGTCTGCCCGCTGAATGCGATGGCGTCATTAACGGCCTGACTATAGCTGTGCTGATAGGGATCAAACTCGGACATCTTCACTCACCTGATTAATCTTGGCCCATAGTCTAGCCACAAGCGTGCCAATGGTCACGAAACCCGGTGAAAACGCCCCATAAATGCCCGGCC
>JBAXGE010000432.1:0-1556 GCA_037139555.1 Phycisphaerae bacterium | reverse complement strand
CAGCAACACCCCCGCCCGGACCACAAACACCCCCACCAGCGGCAACGTCACATCAGCGGGTTCCAACGCCTGCGCCTGAATACGCAGATATTCGGGCACCGCCCGCAGCGAACCAACCATAACTTCCTCACCGTTCACGCGCGCTTCCAGCCCCAGCCCTTCGCGCACATTCACTTCATCCACGCGTACCGGCGTCAGACCGAGCTTCCGTACATGCGTGACAATCGCCACCGCCAGCGGGTGCGTCGAGCGGCTTTCGATCCCGGCGGCCAGCGTCAGCAACTCTTCCGCACTGATATCCCCCGCGGGGCGGACCTCGGCGACGATGAACTGCCCGGTGGTCAGCGTGCCGGTCTTGTCGAAGACCACGGTATTGAGATTCGCGGAGGCTTCCACGAACGGGCCGGCCTTGACCTGGATCCCGCTGCGGCTGGCCCGGGCCAGCGTCACCACGATGGCCAGCGGACTGGCCAACAGCACTTCGGCGGGACAACCCACCACCCACAGCGTCACCAGCCGGTTGGGATCGCGCGTCACCCACAGCACCACCAGCGAAAACGCCAGCATGATGGGCGTGTAATAGGCAAAGAATATTTCCGCCGCGCGAATGGCGCGGGGCTGGAATTGCTGAGCCCGGCGGACCAGCGCAATGGTCTGGCCCAACGCGGATTGGGCCCCCACGCGGTGCACTTCCACCTCGATGGCCCCGGTCAGATTCATGGTCCCCGCCAGCACTTGCGCCCCGACGGTTTTATCCACCGGCACGGATTCGCCGGTGATGGAGGATTCGTCCAGACTGGTGCTGCCGGTCAGGATATTGCCATCGGCGCCGATGCGGTCGCCGGGGCGGATGATGAGGATGTCGCCCACGGCAATGGCATCCGCGGCGATGGCTTGTTCGCGGCCACCCCGCCGGACCAGCGCCACGCTGGGGGCGAGTTTTTGCAGGGCCAATACCGCCTTGCGGGCTTTTTCCGTGGCCACGCCTTCGATCAGGGCGCCCAACTGCATAATCAGCGCCACGATCCCGGCTTCGACATACCACCCCAGCGCGATGGCCCCGATGATGGCCATGGCCACCAATTCGTTGACATCGGTTTTACCCGAGGCCAACCCCTTCAGGGCTCCCCAGATAATCGGCCCGCCGGCAATCAAGGCCCCCGCCAGCCCCAAGCCCCAGGCCACGGGCTCCTGTTCGGGTGCGGCATATTTAATAATGACCGCGAGCGCCAGCAACGCAATAGTTAAAGGCAGGACCACGCGCAATTGCAGGGCCAAACCAACCCCCGCATTCGCGTAATATTCCTCCGGCGCAGGCGTCTCAGGCCCCGATTTCTGGGGTTCCAACACCGCTAAAGTTGGCAGGACTGACTCTGACAAAGGCAATCTCGCTGTTCGAAAGACCTACCGGGTCGCAAAAGCAGGCTAATCTGTACCACGAAGGCCCGAAAAAGCCAAGCGCCCGAGGCAAAAGCAGTCTGTTCAGGCCCAAAGAAATGAGACCCAAACCCACTACCTGCCCATTGTACGCCATGGGACGGGGGTGGGTTCGATTG
>JBAXGE010000431.1:0-1559 GCA_037139555.1 Phycisphaerae bacterium | reverse complement strand
TGGAATTTTAAAATCCAATAAATTCATGTGGTTATCACCGGGAACAAGTCTAATGGATTGGCGCTAAGAGGTGGCCCCGTACAGTTGGACAGATTTTCGGTTTTCTTAAGTGATATCTCTGCCGGGTTTTAAGCCGCCGCGGCGAGCGGCGACTTGCTGAGATTGAAGTAAGCCGTATCGGGTGTATTCCCGTCAAGCGTTGAATGCGGACGACGGCGGTTATAGAAATCAAAATACCTGTTTAGAGCCTGCCTGGCGATTGAAACGGTGTCATAACCGTGCAAGTAAACTTCTTCGTATTTCACCGATTTCCAGAGGCGTTCGACGAAGACGTTGTCGCACCAGCAGCCTTTGCCATCCCTGCTGATTTGAAGGGTGTTCTGTTCGAGCCTACTGATGAAGGCCGAACGGGTGAACTGACTTCCCTGATCTGTATTCATGATTTCTGGCGGGCCGTATTTCAGAATCGCCTCTTCCAGCGCCTCGACACACGGGTCAGCCGTCAGCGTGTTGGACAGGCGCCATGCCAAGACACGACGGGTGGCCCAATCCAGTACGGCGCTCAGATAGACGAATCCTCGTTGCATCGGAATGGTCGTCGTATCCATGGCCCAGACCTGATTCGGGCGGTCAATGGTGAGGCCACGAAGAAGATAAGGATAGATGCGGTGCGCGTGGTTGCGCCGGCTGGTGTTGGCTTTTCGGTAGAGGGCTTCAATCCCCATCTTCCTCATCAGGGTAGCGACATGCTTGCGGCCGATTTCTACGCCTTCGAGCTTGAGCAGGTCGCGCAGCATTCGACTTCCGGCAAAGGGATGCTCCAGGTGCAGTTCGTCCATTCGTCGCATCAGCCGAAAATCGGTTTCGGGCATCGGCTGTGGCGGGTAATACACTGACGATCGAGAAAGATCGAGAAGTTGTACCTGTCTCACCACCGGCAGTTTGTGGGTCTTGTCGATCATTTCTTTGCGCTCGCATCGCCGATGCGACCGAGCGCGCCGGCCAAAAAATCAATCTCCAGCGCCTGCTGGCCAATTTTTGCATGCAGGTCTTTCAGATTCGGGCCCGCCGCCTGCTTCTCGGCGGCCGAGGTAAAAACGCCCGAGGCATTCTCCAGTAACTGCGTCTTCCATTGCGTGATCTGGTTCGCATGCACGTCAAACTTTTCCACCAACGTGGCTAAGCTTTCATCACCCTTGAGGGCGGCAATCGCCACCTTGGCCTTGAAGGCGGCTGTGTGGTTACGGCGAGGTCTTCTCATTGCTTCTGCTCCTTGGTGGGCGATTTCCATCGCCCATTGAAGCAGAGTTACCACTTATCCGGATGCCCTATTTCGCGGGGCCACTTCTTTGGGCATAGACCAGGCAAACCCCGGTAGGCTGATCCAGCAGCGGACAAAGGAGAGAACGCGACTTCTGGCCGGCCAAGGCGGCTAGGTCTTGGCCGATTTCCGCGAGACGTGCCTGTGGGAATGCGGCCAGCCCTTCCTGTAGCAAATGCCACTCCTCTGCGGTCAGTTGAGGCACTTCGGCGAGCCGGTGACAGCAGCGGTCGCAACC
>JBAXGE010000430.1:0-1569 GCA_037139555.1 Phycisphaerae bacterium | reverse complement strand
AGGTGGCCAAGGATTACGCCGAGGGTTTGACCTTGGCGACCCAGGCGCTGGATTCGGGACAAGCCCGGAAGGTATTGGAACAACTGATCAAATTAAGTCATCAGGTTTAGGTTAAGGTTCCTCCGGTATTTCCGGGGAACGGGCATGGTCTTCGCCCCAAGGGGGCGGTATTTATAAAGCCCAGGGCAACGCCCTGGGTTTTGGTGCGACCCACCTCGGGTGCTCTGAAGGAGCACGATTTGCTGTGATAAATGGTGCTCCTTCAGAGCACGATGCGGGCCGGGGCGCGGCTACCCAGGGCGTTGCCCTGGGCTATACAAATATTGCCCCGTTGGGGCAGAATACTTAAAAATCCCCAGAAATACCAGATGAGCCTAATTTAAGGCTGCGTGGCCGGGGCGGTGGCGGAGGTTTTCTTCGGGGCGCGGACTTTGCTGCCGTTGCTGAGTTTGGCCTGGCCGCTGGTAATGGTCAATTCGTTGGCTTTTACGCCGGTGAGAATTTCCACCCAAGTCCCCTGCCGGGCCCCCAAGGTTACATCCTGCATGCGCACGGTCCAGGCATCGGGGCCTTGTGGTTCGGCGACGTAAACTTTGCTCGTGCCGGCATAGCTAACCACTGCGGTCATGGGGACAAACACCGTGGGCACGCCGGTGGCGGTAATCACGGTGCCTTCCACAAAACTGCCCGCATGCAATTGCCCGGCGGCATTATCCACCGTAGCTTCCAGTTCAAAGCTGCGGCTGAGGGCATCCACCGTGGGATTGATGCGACTGACCAGACCGATGTATTCCAGGTCCGGCTGAGCGGCGGTTTTGAACTTGACCGTCTGGCCATTTTTAATTTGGCTGACAAACCGTTCGGGCAGGCGGGCCTGCAGTTTTAGCGTGTCCTGGGCCACCAGTTGGAACATGGTGGCGCCTTCCTTGAGATATTCGCCGGGGCTGATCGTGCGTTGGGCCACGACATAGCGGGCAATCGGGGTGCCGGTGATGCTGAGGGCTTTGGGGGCTTTGATAATCGAGTCGCGCAGATCTTTATCCTGCAATTCCACCAGCGCCTGATTCTGCCGCACCTGCTGCAGGACGGCTTTGGCTTCGTCGCGGGCCACACGCAGGGCATCCTTGCGTGATTGAAAGCTGGAGACAATGTCCACATATTCGAAGTCGGTCATGATCTTCTGGCGATACAATTCGACGGCGCGGTTGTATTTGGCTTCGGTGTTGGCCAGTTCGGCCATGGCTTTGCTGACGGTGGCGACGGTATCGAGATCAAAGTCGGGTTGGGGCATATCGGTCAGGCCCAGCCGGGCGAGAGTCTGGGTCTGGGCGGCTTTCGCCTGTTTGACCAGCAGTTCGTAACGCTGGGAATCAATGTGCGCCAGCGGCTGATCGGGCACCACCACAGCGCCGACATCCACCAGCACACTTTCGACCACGCCGGTGACACGGTTACTAAGCGAGATTTCCTCCTGCCCGGCCAGCGAGCCGGTCAGGGGGATGCTGCGGTCCACTTGGCGCGTTTCGGCGGGGGTCATGCCGACCACCGGGACGGACTCGGCCGTTTTGG
>JBAXGE010000429.1:0-1569 GCA_037139555.1 Phycisphaerae bacterium | reverse complement strand
CATACGAAACCTTGCCGATGCCTCGGGGCATCCAATACCGATGGGTAAAGGACGATGGTTTATAAGCGGGCAGGAGTTCGCCGGGATGTTCAAATACCCAGCCTTCACCGCCCCAGAATTCAAAGAAATCGCCGCCGGGTGCGGTGTATAACTTGCACCCCGGTCCAAACCCGGGCCGCGGGTCATTGATTCGAATGCGATTCAGATCACCATCGGCATAATACCCACCGGCAAAGCCATAAGGCGCATCAATGGCAAAATGCGAGACGCCCCAATTTTTCAGCGCTGCCCAATGCGGGGAGGTATGAACATTATTCGGGCCATGATCCACCACCCAGCGGGCCGGGTAGATAAACTCAATCAGTTTGTCCACGGCATCCAGATCAGGAACTTCTTTGGTGACTTCATTCCCCTGTTTATCTTTTTCCGTCACGGACTTTTTCACCACGGGGACCGGGAAAGTGCTGTCATTCCACATCCGGTCACTACGCCCGGTGGCGTTGTTATTATCCTTGCGCTGCGTCCATTCCACCACCGTGGAACCGGGATGCAGGCTGACCAGAATGGTTAGCGCCTCATCGCCATACCGGCCATAACGGGTCAACTCGCGGGCGGTGTTCTGATCGGTAAAACGCAGATCCATCGCCACCGTGGCACTGCCATCGGGCGCGGTCACCGTGCGATAACCCGCCGGGATACGCAATCCCAGACCATGTTCAAAGAAGGGAAAGCTGGCCTTCACCCCGCCGGGATTCCAGGCGAGTTTGTCATCGAAAATCCATTTACCGTCCACCATCCGCCGGGCGAAATAGTCGGTGTTGGTTTTCTTGTCTATGGCCCGCAGCAAGCGTCCGCCAAAGGCCGGGCACACCCAGGCCTCCACCAGTCCATTATCCAAGACCACCACATCCACGGTTTGGTCTTCGATGGCATACACGGGCTTTTTCGTGACGGCATCGCGGATGGGGTAATAGCCGGTGCCCGCCGTGGTCCCGCCGCGCGGGGCTTCGCCCAGAGCGCTGCGTTCAACGGGAAAGGTCATGGGCTTGACGGTGATGCTGACGGCCGGGGCGGCCCAGACTCCACCGACAATGGCCAGATGAATGAGTCCCAGACAGGCGGTGCGTTTCATATCTGCTCCTACAACGGTAGTTGGTTCGGCGAATCGTGGGGGTTCATACCCGCACTGAATATACAACGCGGGTAGGCCTCCGCGCACTATGAAAAAATGGCAATATTATTTTCACCCAGCCCAGCCCCAAAGCTTACGCTTCGGCCCAGGCCTGTTTTACGTATGCCAACACAGCGCCCGCCGTACTGGCCAGATCGGGCTCAAATTTAGCTTCCACACTGATGCGGCCGGTATACCCACCAGCTTTGAGCACATGGAAAAACGGTCGGTAATCGCTGGTACCGCTTTGGCCGGGGGCAACCCGGCCAACTTTGTCGGCCAAGTGGACATGTTTGAGATAGGGCAGGGCGGTACGTAAATCTTCGAGCGGGCTGTCCATCAGCCAGAAATGCCAGCTATCGGCCAGCACTTGCACGGCCGGATGATTGACAGCGCGG
>JBAXGE010000428.1:0-1570 GCA_037139555.1 Phycisphaerae bacterium | reverse complement strand
CCGCGCTGTCAATCATCCGGCCGTGCAAGTGCTGGCCGATAGCTGGCATTTCTGGATGATGGACAGCCCGCTGGATGATTTACGCAATGCCCTGCCTTATATCAAACATGTCCACCTGGCCGACAAAGTTGGCCGCGTGGCCCCCGGCCAGAGCGGTACCAGTGATTACCGCCCGTTTTTCCATGTGCTCAAAGCCGGTGGATATACCGGCCGGATAAGCGTGGAAGCCGGCTTTAAGCCCGACCTGGCCAGTACGGCAGATACGGTGTTGGCGTATGTCAAAAAGGCCTGGGCCGAAGCCTAAGGATTGGGGACGGACTTGGCGAAATATTATTTGCCATTTTTTCGTACTATGCGGATAGCTCCCCGCGTTGTACATTCAACGCCGTCTTGTGTCCGAGCGTACATACTACGTTAACTAATGCTGCTGGAGCAAATATGAAACGCACCGCCGGTCTGGGACTTATAAGTTTGGCCGTAGCTGGTGGTGTCTGGGCCGCCTCGCCGGTGAGTATCACCGTGAAGCCCATGACCTTTCCCGTTGAACGCAGTGCGCTGGGCGAGGCCCCGCGCGGGGGCACCACTGCGGGCACCGGTTATTACCCCATTCGCGATGCAGTCACGAAAAAACCCGTGTATGTCGTCGAAGACCAAACTGTGGATGTCGTGGTCCTGGATAACGGACTGGTGGAAGCCTGGGTGTGCCCGGCCTTTGGCGGACGCTTGCTACGAGCCATCGACAAGAAAACCAATACCGACTATTTCGCCCGGCGGATGGTGGATGGCAAATGGATTTTCGATGACAAACTCGCCTGGAATCCCGGCGGGGTGAAGGCCAGCTTTCCCTTCTTTGAACATGGTCTGGGATTGCGTATCCCGGCGGGTTATCGCACGGTGACCGCGCCCGATGGCAGTGCCACGGTGGCGATGGATATGCGTTTTACCGATCAGAATACCGCCCGGGAATTGACCCGTTATGGCCGGTATGGCGATGAAGCGCTGACCATTCTGGTCAGCCTGCATCCCGGTTCCACCATCGTGGAATGGACCCAGCGCAAAGACAATAACAACGCCACCGGCCGCAGTGATCGGATGTGGAATGACAGCACGTTCCCGGTCCCCGTGGTGAAAAAGACCGTGACGGAAAAAGATAAACAGGGGAATGAGGTCACCAAGGAAGTCCCTGATCTGGATGCTGTGGACAAATTGATTGAGTTTATCTATCCTGCCCGCTGGGTGGTGGATCATGGGCCGAATAATGTTCACACCTCGCCCCATTGGGCAGCGCTGAAAAATTGGGGCGTATCGCACTTTGCCATTGATGCGCCCTATGGCTTTGCCGGGGGGTATTATGCCGACGGAGATCTGAATCGCATTCGGATCAATGACGCGCGGCCCGGATTTGGTCCGGGATGCAAGTTATACACCGCACCCGGCGACGATTTCTTTGAAGTCTGGGGCGGCGAAGGCTGGGTATTCGAGCATCCCGGCGATCTCCTGCCCGCTTATAAACCCTCGTCCTTTACCCATCGGTATTGGATGCCCCGAGGCATCGGCAAGGTTTCGTATG
>JBAXGE010000427.1:0-1587 GCA_037139555.1 Phycisphaerae bacterium | reverse complement strand
CCTCTTAACTCTCCCCCCCCTCCCCCCATTCGCCTCCGCACCTAAAATCGCTTATCTTAAACATATCGTTACTCCACAAGGGCGCTCGGCATGACCACCGCAACTCCATCCCCGGCCCTCTCCTGGCTGCGCTCCGGCGTGTTCTGGCTGCTCATCCCCCTGCTCTGGGCCGGTGCCTATCTCCCCGGCCTCAGCAGTCGCCCCCTGCGGCTGGAAGAAGGCCGCCGCGCCACCCCCGCCCGCGAAATGATGCAGACCCATAACTTCATCCAGCCCACGCTCTACGGCGAATCGTATCTCAACAAACCCCCGCTATTTTTCTGGGCCGTCGCCGGCACCGGTGCCCTGCTGGGCGATCCCACACTCACCCACACCGCCGAATGGGCCGTGCGCCTGCCCTCGGTCCTCGCGCTACTCATCGGGGCGTATGTCATCTTCGCCTTCGCCCCCAGCCAGCTCGCCCGCGCCACCCGCGCGCTGGCCGTGCTGCTGCTCTGGTCGCTGATCGTCTGTCTCGATAAAGGCACCCTCGGCGAGATCGAATCCTTCCTCGCGCTGCTCGTGTTCGCCGCCGCCGTGGTCTGGTGGCGCGGCTACACCCCCGGCACGCCCCACCGCCTGAGCGCCTGGCTGGGCACCGGCGTCCTGCTCGCCCTGGCCATGCTTACCAAAGGCCCCCCGGCCATCGCCCAATTCTACCTCCCGCTAATCATCTTCCTGCTCTGGCAGCGCGACTGGCGCCGCCTGTTTTCCCGCGGCCATCTCGCGTGCATCGTCGTGTTTATCCTGCCCACCGCCGCGTGGGTCTGGGCCATTCACTATACCGACCCCGTCGCCTTTGCCGCCACCGTGGGCAATTGGCTCCGGCAGATGGGCATCGCCACCGCGCTGCCCGTCCCCGCCACCGTGGCCCCCGCCGTCGCCAACAATCTGCTCGACCATTACCTCAACTTCCCCTGGGAAGTCCTCGTCATGCTGCTGCCGTGGCTGCCGCTGGCCGTCATGGCCATGACCCGCCGCATCTTTACCCCCGGCGTGGAACAGCCCGCCGCCCCCGATGCCGTCGCGCTGCGCCGTTTTCTCACCTGCGCGGTGGTGGCCAGCTTCATATTCTTCTGGCTCTGGCCCATGGCCCGCCCGCGCCACATGATGGCCGTCTGCTATCCCACCGCTATCCTCGCGGCCATCGCGCTGGTGGCGCTGGGGCGGTATTACCGCCGGGAAGCCCTGCTGCAACTCGTCGGCGTGATTGTCATGGTCATCATCCTCACCCGCGGCGTGGTGTATGCTGTGGTCATGGCCCGCAAAGCCCCCAGCGACCAGCCCCGCGTCGTGGCCGCCACATTACTCCCCGCCTTCCCCCCCGGCCAGCGCGTCTACACGCTCAACACCTTCCGCTCCGGCAAGGCCGATCTGGCCGCCGACCTGTACAACATCCAATTTTATCTGGCCCACAACCTCACCGGGATTACCCGCCTCGACGATCTGACCATCACCCAAACCCCCGCCGTAGTCCTGATGCTCAGCGCCGATTACCAATCACTCCCCACCGCCCCCAACCTAACCTACCGCCCCCTGGCCCAAATC
>JBAXGE010000426.1:0-1589 GCA_037139555.1 Phycisphaerae bacterium | reverse complement strand
CCTTCCTCCAGCCAGTGACCCATGGCAGCGTCGTTATCTGAGCAAATGCCGCGACCAGCAGTTCAAACGAAGGACAATCACCCCGAGTCTTTTTGACGAGAGACCCTTCGGCACAAGCAGGATGGCTTTCTTGTTGTCTTGCCGTGAGTTACGATTATTGTCAGCCCTGTGGTGGTTCAAATAATGAGCGGGGTGACTGGATTGGAAAGTCCGTAGGAGTCCGTGGCACGATGGACAGCGTAGATCAATTCGCCGCTGAAGCCGAGCGCTTTGCCCAATGGGCAAGCCATGGGACTGCCCATGGTGAAGCGGGAGTGACGGAGGCGCTTGTGCGTCTGACGCATTTATACGTGACCGCTCTGGACCTTCCGCCCGCATGGGACCAATCCTTGACCGACGAACCAGACGCCGCGTGTGTAGCCGACGACGAATGGCAGGCGATAGCTGCTCGGTGCGCGGGTTTACCGTTCGACACTTACGGAGAAGTCTTTGACCCGTTACGGATTCCGCCTGAGGAGCCCGTGATCGGCATGCTCTCTGATGATATTGCGGACATCTACCGCGATGTCGTGACCGGACTGCGGGCCTACCACGCCGGACGGCGCGCGCAAGCGGTTTGGGAGTGGCGATTCAACTTTAACGTTCATTGGGGCAAACATGCCACAGGAGCCATACGGGCGCTGCATTGCTGGCTGGCCTCGAGAAGTGGATCGGCCAGCGGTTCAAACAAAAGATAATCGCACCTGACGCAGTTGGTCGTATTCTGGCCGAACCAACTTGGCCGGGCAATACTTGAGGTAAAGTCTTATATGGCAAATCTCGATTTCTATGCCGTTGGTGATGATTTACGCGAATTGGTTGCGTTCATCTTTTCTGAAACTGATATCGTGGTTTATGAATCGGCCTCCGAGTATGACCGGGAAGTACGGCAATTTCGGTCGCTTGTTGAGTTAGAGGCTGTCATTCAGTTAGGCACGTATCGGGCGGGTTATCTGCAATTATGGTCACCATCGGTTATGGCACGTCCAGTCATTCGGCGCGTTGAGCTGAACCGGGTGCCGGGGCATACCTTCCGCTACGTTGTTGAGGGGGTTGGCCTCATCCAGCTTTATCTCGATGGCATTCGCGATGGTGTTGTCTACCATACGCACTACGGTCATTGGAACGAGGCCGGAGCGCGTGCGCGGTCAATACATCCGGCAGATGATTGTGACTGGCGTGCGTTAGCCAAGCTCTCGGGACGCATTCAACGGCATATTCGTCGTCGCCGCGCTGTTGCCAAACTCTATTCTCTTCCGATCCTCCGCCACTGTCTTGCCATGGTTCAGCAGGGTGTCGGGCTGTGGTATGTACAGGATATCCACCACGCTGATTCGCAAGATATCGTTGTCCAGCATACGGGATGAAGCTCAGTAAGGCGCCGATTAATGGTTCAAACGTTTGCCTTGCCCCCCATCATGTGTATACGTACACATAGCCCGCAAACGCGATGGCCAGTAGTCCGGCCCCGGCGGCCAGGGACCACAGGAGGTTACGTTGCCGCGCGGCCAGGGCGAAGGTGGAGACGATCACACCCAACTGGGCGGCCA
>JBAXGE010000425.1:0-1597 GCA_037139555.1 Phycisphaerae bacterium | reverse complement strand
ATGTGGACACGGGCCGTACGTTCATGGGCAGCCTGATTGGCGAACATGCCAAGGTTGGCATCGGTACCTATCTATCCACCGGCAGCGTGGTGGGGGTGGCGAGTCATCTGGCGCTCAGCCGGCCGGAAAAATTTACCCCCAGCTTCGCCTTTACGACGGTACGCGGGGTGAAACCCTTGGATATGACCAAGGCCATTGCCCTGACCCGTTTGGTTATGAGCCGCCGGCATGTGGTCATGCCCGAGGCGATGGCGGATATTTTGACCTGGACGCAAATCATCGCTTTTACCAATGAACAAACGCACAAAGGTCACGCGGAAAAATAACGCAACCGATTTCATTAGCCTCTGCCCAAGTTGGGTGTCTGACCTAGTCTTGGGCCAATCTAACGAAGGAGCAGGTCATGATGAAAACGACAATTGTTGGTGGTCTGTTGTGTGCGGTCTTGGGCACGGTGGTAGGCTTGGAGGCCAAAGATATCGTGATCTCGGGACGCATTCCCGCCACGGCACCGGCCACGCAACCGGCCACCATCCTGATTTCAGGCACGGCGGTGTTCCGCGAGAAAATCATGCTTCCGATGGACACGGTGATGGTGGTAACGGTCACCGAAGCCATCAAGTCCGATCCTCCCAAGCAACTGGTGACCAAAACCTTCCCCACGGGTGGGATCAACTCGGCAGCGTTTGCGGTTGAAGTCACCGCCTCCGATGTGGATCAGAATAAAAAGTATTTTTTGACGGTGGTCATGAAAGATGGCGACAAGGTGCTATTTAGTAATGCCAACCAAATCCCGGTTCTGACCGGCTCGACCCAGAACGAGAAATTAAACATCGTGCTGGTGGCCGTGCACGAGTAGGGTACAATGCCCGCTATGGACGAGCGTCTGCATACCCGTCAGCCGGAGCCGGAACTCATGGACTTACCCCATGAGGTGGAGGCTTATGCTCAGGCGGATTTCACGACTGTGAATCAGGCCTTTGTGAACCGCTTATTGGACGTGGTGCGAAAACCCGCTGTCCGGGCCTTGGATTTGGGCACCGGTCCCGGTGATATCCCCTTGCAAATTAAGCAGTTAGCACCAAATTGGCAGATCGTTGCCGTGGATGGGGCCGCTGCGATGCTTGATTTGGCCAGGCTAGCTCAAAAACGGCTGGGGCTGACTGGTATTGAGTGGCGGCTGGCCGATGCCAAAGCTACCGGGCTGCCCGGCGGGAGCTTTGATGTGGTATGTTCCAACAGCATTATCCACCACGTTGGCGACATCGGGGCTTTTTGGCGTGAAGTCCGCCGGTTGACCAAGCCGGGGGGGTGGATTTTTATGCGTGATTTATTCCGTCCCGCCACACTGCAGGCCGCGCGTGAAATTACCCGGCGTCATGCCGGTACAGAAAGCCCGATTTTGCAGCAGGAGTTTTTCCGTTCCCTGCTGGCCGCCTATACCCCCGACGAGGTGAAAAACCAGCTTCAGGACGCAGGATTAACCACGTTGCAGGTGTTGACGGTAACTGACCGGCACATAGACGTATGGGGGCGGTTGGAGGAATAAAGGCGCGTTTAGGCCGAAATTCTTTTCGGACACTTGACCAAACGGCTT
>JBAXGE010000424.1:0-1612 GCA_037139555.1 Phycisphaerae bacterium | reverse complement strand
CCGCGTCACCACCACGTCAAAAGCCATCGCATACCTCACGTTGTAAACGCGGCCCAAATCCAGTGGCCACTTCGTAACCAATCGTGCCGCACAGCGCGGCGAGTTTTTCCACACTGTGGGGCGCAGCGGGATCGGGGCTGATCACCTCCACGGGTGTGCCCACCCCCGCCGCAGCCACGCGTGTGACATCCACAATAATCTGATCCATACTCACCCGTCCCACCACCGGGGCCAATTGTCCCGCCACCGCTACCATGGCCCGGTTCGACAGCGCCCGGGGATAGCCATCGGCATAGCCCACCGGCACAATCGCCAACCGACTGGGCCGGGTGGTGACAAACGTATGCCCATACCCCGCGCCCACTCCGGCGGCCACCTCATGCAGCGCGATAATCGGCGCCAGCAACCGAGCGATAGGCTGCAACCCCGGCGTGGGTTCGCTCCCGGCCTGCAAGCCGTATAACGCAATCCCCACCCGTACCATTTGCACCGGCTGCGCCCCCAAGGACCACGTCCCGCCGCTGTTTTGTATATGTGTCAACAGCCCCGCGCCGTGGGCGCGGACAAATGTTTGAAACCGCTGCCATTGCTGCAGCAGTGCAGGATGGCCGGGGCATTCGCCATGCGAAAAATGGGCAAATAAACCCTCCAACCGCAGCGCCTTGGCCGCGCGCAGGCCTGTTACCAGCGGCAACCAATCACTTTCCGCCGCCCCGCCGCGCGTTAGACCACAATCAAGCTGCACATGCACCGGCACGCTGCCCAGTTGTGCTCGAGTCACATATGCATCCCAGGCGCGGGCATCGTCGGGCGTGATGAGGGTCATACGCACCCGCCCGCTGGCCAGCGCTGCGTGCGTTTCGGCACTCAGGACATAATCCGGCTGATACCGCCACGCGGACAAGACCAATATATCCAACTCCGGCTGATGCTGATGCACCTGCACGGCTTCATCAAGGTTATATGTCACCACCCAGGACAACCCCGCCGCGCGGGCCAGATCCGCCATCTGGGCCCAGCCGTGGCCGTAGCCATTGGCCTTGAGCGTGAGGGCAATCTGGGTCTGGGCCTGCACCTGACCGCGCGTCACGCGGACATTTTCCAGAAAGGCCCGGCGGGACAGTTGTAATACCCCATGGGGTGCGATCATGGCCGGTCCTCCCGTAGCGTCCACGGTTGCGTGGCCCGCTGCCAACGATCGTGAATGGCCAGCCACACGCCGTTATGCTCATCGGGCATGTGTACCCAGATTTCCGCGCCGCTCTGGGCATCCGCCCGGTGGACAGCATCATACAAGTGGGCTGCGTATTCCATTGCGGACGCGGGCATGAGCAGTGTTTCATGCGGGTCGTCCAGATGCAGCGCCGGCGCATCGGTAATCAGCGTGACCGGCTGCATGCATGACTTCAGGCACGCGTGCACGCGGGGCCAATCAGCGGTGGTAAAGCGCCACGCGGGTTTGCGCGGGGCATAATGCCGGGCTAATAGGCCGGGACTGCGCAGGTCTTCGATCGGAGGTGTGTAAGTATCGGGCACAATCAGTTGGCCGGTGATGGCGCGAATCTGTTCGGCAGTAATCCCCCCCGGCCGCAAGAGCGTGGGCGGGCTGGTC
>JBAXGE010000423.1:0-1612 GCA_037139555.1 Phycisphaerae bacterium | reverse complement strand
CCGCGTCACCACCACGTCAAAAGCCATCGCATACCTCACGTTGTAAACGCGGCCCGAATCCGGTGGCCACTTCGTATCCAATCGTGCCGCACAGCGCGGCGAGTTTTTCCACGCTATGGGGCGCGGCGGGATCGGGGCTGATCACCTCCACGGGTGTGCCCACTCCCGCCGAAGCCACGCGCGTGACATCCACAATAATCTGATCCATGCTCACCCGCCCGACCACCGGGGCCAACTGTCCCGCTACCGCTACCATGGCCCGGTTCGACAGTGCCCGCGGATAACCATCGGCATACCCCACCGGCACAATCGCCAACCGGCTGGGCCGCGTGGTGACAAACGTATGCCCATACCCCGCGCCAATCCCAGCGACCACGTCATGCAGCGCGATAATCGGCGCCAGCAACCGGGCAATCGGCTGCAACCCCGGCGTGGGTTCGCTCCCGGCCTGCAATCCATACAACGCAATCCCCACCCGCACCATGTGCACCGGCTGCGCCCCCAAGGACCACGTCCCACCGCTATTTTGCATATGCGTCAGTAAGCCCGCGCCATGGGCGCGGACAAACGTTTGAAACCGTTGCCATTGCTGCAGCAGGGCGGGGTGGCCGGGGCATTCGCCATGCGAAAAATGCGCGAACAAACCCTCCAGCCGCAGCGCCTTGGCCGCGCGCAGCCCCGTTACCAGCGGCAACCAATCACTTTCCGCCGCCCCGCCGCGCGTTAAACCACAATCCAGTTGCACATGCACCGGCACCTTGCCAAGCTGTGCCCGGACCACATATGCATCCCAGGCGCGGGCATCATCGGGCGTGATGATGGTCATGCGCACCCGCCCGCTGGCCAGCGCTGCATGTGCGTCGCTACTCAGGACATAATCCGGTTGATACCGCCACGCGGACAAGACCAAAATATCCAGCTCCGGCTGATGCTGATGCACTTGTACGGCTTCATCGAGACTGTACGTCACCACCCATGATAACCCCGCCGTGCGGGCCAAATCCGCCATCTGGGCCCAGCCGTGGCCGTAGCCATTGGCCTTGAGCGTGAGGGCAATCTGGGTCTGGGCCTGCACCTGACCGCGCGTCACGCGGACATTTTCCAGAAAGGCCCGGCGGGACAGTTGTAATACCCCATGGGGTGCGATCATGGCCGGTCCTCCCGTAGCGTCCACGGTTGCGTGGCCCGTTGCCAGCGATCCTGAATGGCCAGCCACACACCATTGCGTTCATCGGGCATGTGCACCCAGATTTCCGCACCGCTCTGGGCATCGGCCCGGCGGATGGCATCATACAAGTGGGCCGCGTATTCCAATGCGGACGCGGGCATGAGCAGCGTTTCATGCGGGGCGTCCAGATGCAGCGCCGGGGCATCGGTTATCAGCGTGACCGGCGACGCGCAGGTCTTCAGGCACGCGTGCACACTGGACCAATCGGCGGTGGTAAAGCGCCATGCGGGTTTGCGCGGGGCATAATGCCGGGCCAACAGGCCGGGGCTGCGCAGGTCTTCGATCGGAGGTGTGTAGGTATCGGGCACCGTAAGCTGGCCGGTGATGGTGCGAATCTGTTCGGCAGTAATCCCCCCCGGCCGCAAGAGCGTGGGCGGGCTGGTC
>JBAXGE010000422.1:0-1620 GCA_037139555.1 Phycisphaerae bacterium | reverse complement strand
CGTCCGGATCGGCGCCGAGTCCCAGAAAACAGGCATTCAACCGTTCCAGCCGGGCTTGGTTGGTGTGTTGCTGGGTCACATCATTCTGAATGGCCATGAATCCGATCGGCTGCCCCGACTCGTCCTGCAGTGGCTCCAATTGCATGGTGACGTAATACGACTGGCCGTTTTTGTGGTAATTGAGCAGCGTGGCGGTCAGCGCTTCACGTTTCTCCAGCGCCTGACGGATTCGCTGCACTTCCGCCGGATCGGTCTGGGGACCTTGTAAAAATTCTCCGGGTTTACGACCCAGCGATTCGGTCAGGGAATACCCGGTCAAACGCGTGAAACCCTCGTTCATCCATTGCACTTTGCCGTCCAGATCGGTGATCACCACGCCGTTGCTGGTGCGGTCCGCCACCATGGCCAGCCGGCGCATTTGCGCGTCCTGAGTTCTCAGGGTGGCCAGCGCCTGTTGTACCTCCGTCACATCGCGGTAGTACCAATAGTGCCCCTGATATTCCGTACCGGATATGATCGGCACATAGTCGCGTTCCAGGATCCGACCATCGGCCATGACCACCCGTTCGCAGCTCACCTTGGTTCGTGCAGTCAGAATTTCCTGCACCCGCTGTACAAACACCTCGGGCTGAGCGAACAACAGCTTGGAGGATTCCGCGGCGTTGGCACAATCGCCCCCGATCAACACTTCCGGCGGGGCGGCAATCTGGAACAAACGGCAGAATTCGGGATTCACAAAGACGATCCGGCGCCGGGCATTTTCCAGCAGCAAACCCGCCGGCAGTTCCGCCACCAGGGTGGACAACTGGGTATTGAGCGCCGCCAGCCGGACCTGATTCTGCTCGGACTCCTGTTGCAGACCGCGCTGATAGAGCAGCGTGCCATAAAGCCCCAGCAGTGGCTGGAGATAGCCGATTAATTCCGGTTCAAAACCATCCACGCGGTTGGCCAGTACCAGCACCCCTACCAATACCTCGCCGCGCATAATCGGCATGGCCAGCAAGGAACGCAGCGCGGGAAAACCCGCCGGGGCCGTCGCGCCCGGAGGCGGGGCGGGAATGTTGTTCAAAATGAGCGGTTGCTTGGTGGTCAGCACGCGCCCGAACGGGGATTGCAGATTACGGAATTCCAGCCCCTGACTCTCCGGCCCGGCGTACTGGGCTCGCGTGGCCTCGTCCCAAGCCAGACTGGTCAGCGCCCGGGTTTGCAAATAGGGCGCCCCCGCCTCATCACGCAGCGCTTCGGCCACAAAACCAAACTCGGCCTCCACCAACTGCAACACTTCCGTCAGCAGCGGTAAGGCCAAGGTATCCAACGTGCCCCCGGCCATGAACTGCTGCTGCAAACGCGTGAGCGCGCCCAGCATCACCGCCAGGATATCGTCTTCAGAATTTTGCGCATCTACTTCCAAGGGAGTGTCTGACATGGTGTCTTCCCGGCTCCGTGGTTTTGTTTTGGTCTTGAACCTGCCTACTCGGTACATTATACCCAGAATGGCCTATAAACTCATCCAATTCACTCGGGCTGGACCGGGACGGGGGGATTTCCCGCCGGGGCGCCGGTCAGATAGGCCATCACCCCATGGGCCAACATGAGCCCAAATATGCCCGTAATCGTGGG
>JBAXGE010000421.1:0-1623 GCA_037139555.1 Phycisphaerae bacterium | reverse complement strand
GCCCCGCCCCCACCGATCCCAAAAAACAACCGCGTCCCCTTTTACGTCGCCTTCCTCGGTCGCGTTTGTTCCTGTGGATTACCGGATGGTATAATCGCCGTCGGCGTCACGCGGCGCTTGGCCTTGTCAGCCCCGATAACTTCGCGGCGGGCCATAATTGAAGTGACACTAATCTCACGCCCACGGTTCGTGGGGAAGACCAGGAGTACCGTTATGACCTCTCGCGAGCGCATGCTCATCGCCCTTTCCAACGGCCGGCCTGATCGTCTCCCGTGTCAGGTTCACGGCTGGATGCGGTACTATCTCAAGACCTACCTCGGCGGCATGGACGAATGGGCGGCCTTCGAGAAGTTCGACCTCGACTTCGCCATCTATCGCTCGCCCAACTACACCTACGACGAGCGCGACAAGGCTAAATGGCGCTGCGAGAAAAATAACCTCGGCAAGAACAAGGATGGCGACAGCGCCTGGGAAGAGACCATCCACACGCCCAAGGGCACGCTGCATCACACCGGCGCCTATAACGACATCACCAGCTGGACGATTGAGCACCTGGTCAAGACGCCCGATGACTTCGAACTCTGGAACGAGTTTTACCCGGTGCCGGTGCAGGTCGATTTCTCAGAGATCCAGAAGGCCAAGGACCGTCTGGGCGATCGCGGCATTATCCGCTCGCATCCGTTCTCGCCGGGGCAGGGCAGTCCGTGGCAGAGTTTCTGCACGCTGGTGGATACCCAGAACGCGATCATGTTCGGCATGGACACGCCGGACTTCCTTCACCATGCCCTCGATGCCATCTGCCAGAAGACCGAACGCGTCACGGACATGTGGAAGGGCACGCCGGCGGACATGGTGGAAGTGGGCGGCGGGGCGGGATCAAACACGGTGATCTCGCCGAACTTCTTCAAGGAGTTCTGCCTGCCTTACGACCTTCGGCAGAACAAGCTTTTGCACGAGGCCAAACTCAAGGTCGTCTATCATCTTTGCGGCGGGCTGATGCACATGCTCGAGCACGTCGTGGCGACGCACGCGGACGGCCTCGAGACGATGACCCCGCCGGCCATGGGCGGCGACTGCAATCTGCGCGAGGCTTCGCGCCGAGTGGGGGGAAAACTTTTCTTCATCGGCGGGTTCGACCAGAACGCGGGCATTGAGTGCGGGACCCCCGCGCGGGCGCGGGAACTGGTGTTCGAATGCTTCGAGGCGACCAAGGATCACGCGGGGTATATCTGCTGCCCGTCGGATCATTTCTTTCGCGGCGATCCGGCGAACGTGCAGGCGTTTGCGAATGCGTGTAAGGAGTGCAGGTATTAGCGCGCGGCCAGGCCGTGGGGCCGGTGCCAGAACCCGCCGGGCACGCTCGTCATCCTGCCTGCCACGGTTCCGGCCCACCAGGTAAAAGAAAAGTAAAAGCGGACGCAGCTATTTAATTGATCTGCCTGCAACGGTCCGCCACCATTCCCCCCAGCCCCAACGGGGCCTCCCATACCAGCCTAGGACAACATCCTGGACACCACACCCCCGCGTCCCGTAGGGACGCCCCGATAATTACCCACCGCCAATCGTAGGGGCGACCGGCGGTCGCCCTCCCCCGTCCCCACGCGTAACATGGGCATCCCTGCC
>JBAXGE010000420.1:0-1629 GCA_037139555.1 Phycisphaerae bacterium | reverse complement strand
ACTGCCGCCAGCGTGCTTTCGCTCGGACTGAGCATTTATGGGGTTTACAGTTATCCGACACTGACGTTTTATCTATTGCCTACCCGGGCGTGGGAATTGGGGCTGGGGGCGATTCTGGCAGCGCTGGCCGGCCAGCGAAATGTCCTGCCCCGCTGGTGGGCCCAGGTGGGCAGTGGTCTGGGCCTGCTGGGGATTCTTATCGCCGTGTTTGGTTACTCCACCCAAACCCCTTTTCCGGGCCTGGCGGCTTTGCTGCCGTGTGTGGGTACCGGGTTGATTATCTGGACCAACGAGAAACAGGCCACCTGGGTGGGACGCGTGTTGGCTTGGCGGGGTTTGGTGGGAATTGGTTTGATTTCGTATTCCCTGTACCTGTGGCATTGGCCCATACTGGTTTTTACCCGGTACTGGATTGACCCTGAGTCCTTAGCGTTACGGGTGGGACTGCTGATCGGCAGCATTCTGCTGGCTATTCTTACCTGGAAATATGTAGAAACACCCTTTCGGCAGCGGCGCTGGTGCGCCGCGCGCAAAAGTATATTCACTTTCGCCGGCGTGACGCTGCTGGTCATGATTGGCGCCGGTTTGCTCATTCGCAATACGCGGGATATGTTGCCTTGGGGCCTGCCGGAGGCGGCGCAACGCTATGCCCGGGAAAAAATGATGGACATGCAACGCTTGGGTAAATATCAGCGCAAGCTGCCCGACATTGTGCGCGATAACTACTATGAATTGGGCGCTGGCGATCGCGCCCAACCGGCACATTTGCTGGTGTGGGGGGATAGTCACGCCCAATCCGTCATGCCGGTATTGGAAGAGTTGTGCCGGGATCATGCCCTGCGGGGGGTGGCGGCCACGCACTCCAATTTGCCGCCCGCCTATGGTTTTGACAATCCCGATCTGCGCGGCAAGGCCAGCGATTACTACAACGCGGTGGTGACCTACGTGCGGCAGCACCGGGTGCCGAATGTGCTGCTGGTGGCGAAATGGGCGCGCTATGACGATGGCACCAACCGTCTGCAGCAAGGCGTGGCGCGGACCGTGGCGGACCTGCAGGCCACGGGCACCAAAGTATGGATTATGAAGATTGTGCCCCAGCATAAAAACGACATTCCCCGGGCCCTGGCGGCGGGGGCGCTTATGGGACCGCAGCCGGAAGCGCTGGCGTGGCCGGTGCCGGAATATTTGGCCACCAAGCCACGTGAGGATACCTATTTCAGCGGGTTGACAGAGACCGGGATCAAGCTGCTGGATCCCGCGGACTATTTGCTTGATGAGCAGAAACAGGGCCGCGTGGTATGGGATGGCAAGGCACTATATTATGACCTGGGTCATATTTCGCTGGCCGGTGCGCAACGTTTACGCCCGCTGCTGGAGCCGATCTTACGTGCCCACGCGAGCAATACCCAACCCAAATCAGACTGATGCTGGGGATACAATACTACTTTGATGCATCAAAAAAACGCCCCGGTCAGGATTGACCGGGGCGTTTGTATTTTATGGTTGCAGCGCAAGTTTAGCGCGGGCCTGCCGGGCCGTTGAACTTGGGCTTCTGGGTGTAGCGTTTGCCGGGGTGACGGGCGCCGAAAGGCCCCGAGCGGTTCGGCGGACCACCGCTGGAATTGCCCT
>JBAXGE010000419.1:0-1629 GCA_037139555.1 Phycisphaerae bacterium | reverse complement strand
CGCGTTCAAAGTTGAGGGCTTGCGCGGCCTGGGTCATCAGGATGTGCTGCTGCTGACGCCACTGGTCGCGGGCGGTGCCCGGATCGGCCACGAAAGTGGCCGCGCTGCGCACAAGGTTTTGGTATTCAGGCAGGGCCTGCGAGCCATCGCAGGGGGCGAAGCATTTCTTCATTTCTTTGTAGGCGCAGGGCTTGCCCTGGGGCGCTTGGCGCAGGATTTCGTCATATCGGCAGAGATCGAAGGCATCCTGTAACGATTCCAAACCTCGCTGGGCGGCGGCCCGGGTGACAAAGGGGCCGCAGTGCAGGCCGGTGCGCTGGGGTTGGTTGGTCAGGGTGAGGATGGGGTGCGGGAGGGTTTCATCCCAGCGCAGCCACCACGGACGCGACCAGCGGACCTGCTCGAGATAGGTTTGCGGATACAGCGGGCGCACGCATTGCCAGTAGTACCAATCGCTTAGAAGTGGGCTGTCCACGCGCCGCCAGCGGACGGCGGCGCAGAACTGGCGATAGGGAATGCGTTTGTGTTTTTGGTCGGTGGGGATTTCCTGCAGGCGATGCCGCAGGGATGCCCGCATGTCACCGGCGGCTACCAGCAGGACGGGATGAGCATCCGCATCGGTCAGCAGATAGATGCCCATGCGGCCGGGCACCGCCAGCAAATCAGCCCCACCCTCGGCGGCTGGGCCGACGGCGGGAACAAGGGGCAGCGAATCAGGGAGGAGGGTCGTTAACCACGCATCCATACCGCACCGCCATTACGCGTCTTGCACGGGCGCGGCATCACACCGGCATGCCGGTGATCGTCGCCTCGAAGACCATCTTGCCATCACAGAAGCCCTGACACTGGCCAATGCAGCGACGCCGGGTGGCTTCCAGCAACTTGGACACCATGTAGAGCGAGTTGGGCGGAACCACCGCACCGCGGAAGATGATATCGTTAGCGCGGGCAAAGCCGATGAAACCGTTATCCGGGACTGCCAGCATGCTGCCATAGGCACACAACTGGGCGGCACATTCCAGCATCATGACGCCGGGCATAAGCGGCCGGCCGGGAATGTGGCCACGGACCCAGAAATCGTCCTTGGTGATATGCTTGACGCCCACGATGGTGGTCGTGACCCGGTCCACATAAATGAGGTGCGAAAGCATCTCAAACTCGTAGCGCTGGGGCAGACACTTGTATAACTCGTCGTGGTCAACCGCCACAGCATTGAGATCCAACTGGGCCAAATCAACAATCAGTGGTGGAGGCATAGCGAATCATCCTAAACATAGATTCACAGCAAGGCACACGGGTAATCCGGATTGGACACCCATTCAGGCCGCGGGTTGGTCATCGGACCGGGCTTCGAGGACTTTTTCGCGAATGACCTGCGCCGCGGCTTTGATATCCTGCATGGCTTTGCGGACGCGGGTCCCGGCGGCTTTGTTACCGGCAAAGGCCTTGATCACATCGGGTTCGATATCGGCCAGCAATTGTTTCAAATTCTGGTATTCGTTCATGGCGTAAACTCCTTATAGCAGGGAAAAGACAGCCGCAACCTCAGCACGAGGGAAAAACCGTTGCGACACGCGATATCCTAGCGCATTCGGGGGGTACTTACAACCCCAAAGGGCAGCTTTTTGC
>JBAXGE010000418.1:0-1629 GCA_037139555.1 Phycisphaerae bacterium | reverse complement strand
GCAAAAAGCTGCCCTTTGGGGTTGTAAGTACCCCCCGAATGCGCTAGGATATCGCATGTCGCAACGGTTTTTCCCTCGTGCTGATGTTGTGGCTGTCTTTTCCCTGTTATAAAGGAGCTAACGCCATGAACGAATATCAGAATTTGAAGCAATTGCTGGCCGATATCGAACCCGATGTGATCAAGGCCTTCGCCGGCAACAAAGCCGCCGGGACTCGCGTCCGCAAGGCTATGCAGGATATCAAGGCCGCCGCCCAGGTCATTCGCGAAAAAGTCCTCGAAGCCCGGTCCGACGACCAACCTGCGGCCTGAGTGGGTGTCCAACTTGGATTGCCTGCGTGCCTCGCTTGAATCTATGTTTAGGATGATTCGCTATGCCTCCACCACTGATTGTTGATTTGGCCCAGTTGGATCTCAATGCTGTGGCGGTTGACCACGACGAGTTATACAAGTGTCTGCCCCAGCGCTACGAGTTTGAGATGCTTTCGCACCTCATTTATGTGGACCGGGTCACGACCACCATCGTGGGCGTCAAGCATATCACCAAGGACGATTTCTGGGTCCGTGGCCACATTCCCGGCCGGCCGCTTATGCCCGGCGTCATGATGCTGGAATGTGCCGCCCAGTTGTGTGCCTATGGCAGCATGCTGGCAGTCCCGGATAACGGTTTCATCGGCTTTGCCCGCGCTAACGATATCATCTTCCGCGGTGCGGTGGTACCGCCCAACTCGCTCTACATGGTGTCCAAGTTGCTGGAAGCCACCCGGCGCCGCTGCGTGGGCCAGTGCCAGGGCTTCTGTGATGGCAAGATGGTCTTCGAAGCGACAATCACCGGCATGCCGGTGTAATGCCCCGGCCCGGCCAAACGCGTAATAGCGGTGCGGTATGGATGCGTGGTTAACAGCCCTCCTCCCCGATTCCCTGCCCCTGATTCCCTCCGCCGGCGCAACCGCCGGGGTTGGTGATGACTTGCTGGCTGTTCCCGGCCGCATGGGCATCTATCTGCTGACCGATGCGGAGGCTCATCCCGTCCTGCTGGTTGCCGCCGGTGATATGCGCGCGTCCCTGCGTCATCGCCTGCAGGAAATCCCCACCGACCAAAAACACAAACGCATTCCCTACCGCCAGTTCTGCGCCGCCGTCCGCTGGCGGCGTGTGGACAGTCCGCTTCTGAGCGATTGGTACTACTGGCAATGCGTGCGTCCGCTCTATCCACAAACCTACCTCGATCAGGTTCGCTGGTCGCGTCCGTGGTGGCTGCGCTGGGATGAAACCCTCGCGCACCCCATCCTCACCCTGACCAACCAACCCCAGCGCACCGGCCTGCATTGCGGCCCCTTTGCCACCCGGGCCGCCGCCCAGCGTGGTCTGGAATCGCTGCAGGATGTCTTCGATCTCTGCCGCTATGACGACATTCTGCGTCAGGCCCCCCAAGGAAAGCCCTGCGCCTACAAAGAAATGAAAAAATGCTTCGCCCCCTGCGATGGTTCGCAGGCCCTGCCTGAGTATCAAAACCTTGTCCGCAGCGCTGCGACCTTCGCCGCCGACCCGGGCACCGCCCGCGACCAGTGGCGCCAGCAGCAGCACATCCTGATGACCCAGGCCGCGCAAGCCCTCAACTTTGAACGCG
>JBAXGE010000417.1:0-1638 GCA_037139555.1 Phycisphaerae bacterium | reverse complement strand
CCTCGGTGGCGGCCTCCACCAGGGTGGCATATTTTTCGTGCGATTCGCGCAACTCGGCTTCGGCCCGGGTGCGCTGGCGTTCGATGCGCAGATTTTCCCGTGCCGTATAGGCCAGCAGCAGTGTGACCAGTGCAGTGATGGCCAGACAGAACTGCACCAGCCGGTGTGTCAACTGGTCCACTTCGGTTTTCACATCGTCCAGATACATGCCCGTGCCGATGATCCAGCCCCAGGGCTCGAACAGCCGCACAAAAGATTCCTTGGGCACCACCCGGTCGGGATTATCCTGCCACTGCCAGTAATACTGCACAAAGCCTTCGTGCTCGCCGCGAACCAGCCGCACCGACTCCACAAACAGTTTGCGCCCCCGGATATCGGAAAAATCCGTCAGGTCGGCGCCGTTGAGTTCCTTGCGGTACGGATGCATGATCATCCGCGGCTGCAGGTCGGTGATCCAGAAGTAATCTTTGCGCTGGTCGCCGTAGCGCAACGCCTCGATGCGGGTGCGGGCGCGTTCCTGGGCTGCGTCCAGCGTCAGCCGCCCCGTCGCCACATCCTGCTGGCCTTCGGCGAGGATACTCCACGCAGAATTGGTCAATTCGCGGATCGTCTTGCGATTCCGCTGCAAGAGCGTGCTTTCCAAAAATGGCAACATCACAAAAAAGATGGTAAAGACAAACAGTGCAATCGCCAGCAGCGTGGGAAAGACCGTGCGCAGGACAAAGCGTTTCCAGGGGAAATGCGGCGCGGTATTGATCAGCCGCCGCCGGGTGGACCGGTCCCCGGCCGGGTCGGAAGCCGATGTCGTCGGCAAGCCCCATTGGGCATGCGCCGCGCGGAACTGCGCCCAGTAGTGCGGGGGAAAATCCAGCGCTAACCCATTCAGCCCCGGCTGGTCGAAACCGTGAAAATCCGTGCCGGCGCAAATGAGTAAATGGTGCTGATCGGCCAGCTCGACCAGTTTGGCCTGTTGCTCCGGAGTATATTTGCGATACAGCGCCTCAATACCATCCAACCCCAAATGTCGCAGCACCCCCAGTGCTTGCTCAAGCTGGGCCACATCCGAGATATAGTCCAGCGGATGGGCCAGAAATACCGTCCCCCCCGCCTTATGCACGCTGCGCAGCACAGCTTCAATGCCGCCATACGGCGGGGCCACGGGATCCGCCAGAGTACCCGCGCGGCGTTGCCGGTTGGCCTTCAGCAATTCCTGCAATTCGGGGTTTTGGGGATCAAAGCCGTACGCCAGCACATGCATCTGGCCATCGGTCCCGGCGACGGTGATTTCCACCCCCGGCAAGAGCGCGATGCCGTGCGGTTTGAGCACTTGTTCAAAGCGTTCCAACCCCGCCGTGGTGTCGTGATCGGTCAGCGCCGCACACACCACCTTGGCCCCGGCCAGCGCCTCGGCCACCCGTTCCGGCGGGAGTGACCCATCGGACAGATCGCTGTGGCAGTGGAGATTGACGCGCAACGGGTGCCGCATGGGTTCTATTCTACCACTGGAGGCCCGGAAGCCAACGCAAATCCGGCGCGATCAGGCACGCACCGCATCCGGCGCCGGCTCCGCCGTGGGCTTAGGCGTCAGCAGCGACACCACCACCAGCGTGATAAAGCTCAACGGCACCGAAATCAGCG
>JBAXGE010000416.1:0-1646 GCA_037139555.1 Phycisphaerae bacterium | reverse complement strand
GGAAATGACTGCCTGCAAACCCAAACGTGCCAAGGTGCGTTCGACCCGCAATTCCTGAGTCTGGGGGGCATTTAAAAACAGGCGATAAAAATGGGCCGCCGCAAACAATACCCGGCTGCGGAGCATGCCTTCGGGCAGTTGCCCTGCGGCGCCTTGCAGCAGTTTGGCGGTTTCCAGCGCTTTGCCCGGATTGGTCAGTCCGGTCTCAATGGCTTCATGCAGGGTGTTGGCCCGATCCTGTCGATGGCGCTGCGACAGTTCCATCACCAGATTGGGCATAGGCCAGCCAAAACGGGCCAGCAGATATAGCGGTTCCGCGCCGGATTCGTCACCCTTGCGGATTTTCTCATACCATTCCGCACCTTGGGTCAGTGCCGTGGCGGTTTGACTTGCCAAAGCCCGTGCCTGACTCATGCAACCGCGGGTATATTCATCCTGCCGGGCCCAGTAGTCATACCGTTGCAGCATGCGCACATAATGGTTGGCCGCATCCAGTTGGCCTTCGTGGACCAGCAGCACGCATAATTGCACATTTGCTTTGGCCGCCAGCAAGCCAAAGGCCGGGCGCTGGGGTTTGGGGGTGACGGCCTGTTGCGAGACGCCATTGGCTGCCGCCCAGAGGGTCAACATCTGGCTGATGGATTGGGTATCGCTGAAGCTCTGCAAGGCCAGCACCCCGCGTGCGGCCACTTCGTAACCACCGCGTGTGCGATAGGTCAGGGCGATGGCACGCTGGCAGAGCAAGCGGCGCAGCCCAGGGGTGAGTTCCGGCTGTTGCGTCGCGTCGAGTAGCAGATTGGCCTGGGCGATCACCTGCGTGCTGCGCTGCCGCACCGCAGCGTCAACTGCGGGCCCGTAATTACTGCGATACGTCTGCCAATCCTCAGCGGTGAACGGAGGGGTAATTCCGGCCGGCCACAAAGGGGCGGTGGTTCCCGCCATACCCAAATCGGTACTGAGTTGTTCGGGCGCAATTTGTTTGGGCAGCAGGGGATTGAGCGGTTTGACCACATTAGCTGCCACGGGCCGCGTTGTGGGGCGGCGCTGGGCCCAGGCGGTACCGGTTCCGATCCCCAGTACGGTCAGGCAGCACAAGGCGAATATGATGCGTGTATGTTTCATAACGTCACTTTAGGCTACCATTGTGCCGTAAATTACGCGTCTGGGCAAACGATACCCATTTGGATATATAATCAAGCACATGAGGCCCAAGTCTAATCCAGTCTCCGAGCCGCCGCCACCCACCGCATCAACGCCGGTGGATGTACGGATTGCCGTGGTGGGTCTGGTTTTGGCCTTGTGGTGGCGGATGACCATGCCCGAATGGGCGCCCGAGGGGGTGTTTGCCTTCTATTCGCGGCTGGTGGGCGGGGATTATGTCCCCACCGGCACAACCGTGGCGCGTGTGCTGGGCTTTGCGGCCATGACCTTTGGCCTGGGACTCTATTTGACCCTGCGGGGCGGGTTGCGCTGGTATGGGACGGTGCTCTTGTTGGGCTTGGGGGTATTAGCGACCATTTCGACCTTGCAAGCCCGCGCGGTCTTTGTCGCGTGGGTTTATTCGTGTGACTGGCTGGGCAGCATCATGGCGGGGGTGGGGGTGGCCACGGCAGTGGGGCGCTGGCCGGAATTGCGCCGCTGGGTGG
>JBAXGE010000415.1:0-1661 GCA_037139555.1 Phycisphaerae bacterium | reverse complement strand
CAATTTGGGGTTGTGGGCTTTGTCCCCGCGGTATGCACTATAAGGATTGCCATGGCTATGAATATTTTGTTGGTCGGTTCGGGTGGACGCGAGCATGTGTTGGCGTGGAAGATTGCCAAGTCCAAGCTGTGCAAGAAGTTATATATTGCGCCGGGGAATCCGGGGATGGAAAAGCTGGGGACGTTACTGGCGGTGCAGGCGAATGATATTGCCGGGCTGGTGAAGGCGGCGAAGGAGGTGAGGGCGGAATTGGTGGTGGTGGGGCCGGAGGATCCGTTGGCGCTGGGGTTGGTGGATGTGTTGCAGGCGGAAGGGATTGCGGCGTTTGGGCCGGGCAAGGCGGCGGCGCAGTTGGAGGCGGACAAGGCGTTTGCCAAGCGGATCATGCGCGAGGCGCTGATTCCCACGGCCGAGGCCAAGGCGTTCACGCGGTTTGAGCAGGCGCTGGCATACGTGGAAAGCCGGGCGGAGCCGCTGGTGGTAAAGGCGGCGGGGCTGGCGCGGGGCAAGGGTGTGATTGTCTGTGCGGACCCGGTCGAGGCGATTGACGCGGTGCGCAATATTATGGAAAAGCGGATTTTTGGGGATGCGGGTAATACGGTGGTGATCGAAGAGCGGTTGGAGGGGCCGGAGATTTCGCTGCTGGCGTTTGTGGACGGGCGCAATGCGTACCTGATGGAGGCGGCCCAGGACCACAAGCGGATCGGCGATCGTGATACCGGGCCGAACACGGGCGGGATGGGGGCGTATTCGCCGGCCCCGCTGCTGACCGATGCGCTGGTGGCGCGGGCGGAGCGCGAAGTGATTGTGCCGCTGCTCGATGCGCTGAGCCGGCATGAAATTGATTTCCGGGGGATTTTGTATACCGGGCTGATGCTGACGGCGGGCGGGCCCAAGGTGCTGGAATTCAACTGCCGGTTTGGTGATCCCGAAGCGCAGCCGCTGCTGATGCGGCTGAAGACGGATATTGTCGAGGTGATGCTGGCGTGCGTGGAAAAGCGGCTGGATCAGATCACGCTGCAATGGGACCCGCGGCCGAGCGTGTGTGTGGTGATGGCGTCGGAGGGGTATGGGTGGAAGCCCGATGACCAGGTGCGCAAGGGGGTGGAGATCACCGGGCTGGAGGCGGCCGCGCAGATGGCGGATGTGCAGGTGTTCCATGGCGGCACCGCGCGGCAGGGCGGCAAGATTGTGACCAGCGGCGGGCGCGTGCTGGGGGTGACGGCGCTGGGTAAAACGCTGGCCGAGGCGCAGCAAAAGGCGTATGCGGCGTGCGAAGTGATCCAATTTGAGGGCAAGCAATATCGGCGGGATATCGGGGCGCGGGTCAAGGGGTAAGGCCACGATATTCCGGCGCGGGAGGTGAACCATGTTACAGGGACAACTGCTGCGGCAAACGGGAAAATTGTCCACGCGGCGCAAGGCGATTGCGATGGGCCTGGCGGTGGTGGTGGATGCGATCCAGATTTTTGTGTTTCCGGCGTTTATTACCGGGGCGGTGGGGCCGGACTTGTTTTTGGATATCGGGATGGCGCTGGCACTGATGGTGTTGTGCGGGTTCCGGTGGCAGATTGTGGCGGGGCTGATTTTGGAACTGATTCCCGGGTTGACGCTGTTTCCGACGTGGTTTGCGCTGGTGGCGTTGATTCCCAGTGAGGGGA
>JBAXGE010000414.1:0-1673 GCA_037139555.1 Phycisphaerae bacterium | reverse complement strand
GGAATGCCTGACCAATATCGGCAAGCGGGTGGCGATCGGCGAAGTCTTTACCGTGGTGGGTTATGTGGGCGGTAAAGGCCTTAATCATGTGGCCCCCGGCCTGACCGATGACATCGGCAAGGGCATCGGCGAAATGATTCATGGCAGCGGAGATGATGTTGCCAAGGGGGTTGGCAATGCGGTCAGCGGTAGTGGTGATGATATCGCCAAGGGGGTTGGCAATGCGGTCAGCGGCAGCGGTGATGATATCGCCAAGGGTGCTTCGCATGGGGTGGGCACCGCCGCAGGTGAGGATTTGGGCCATGCAGCGGGTAAGACGCACGTCCCGGATTTGAACCCCGAACAGGTGGCCACGCAGGGCAAGATGACGAACGCATTGGAAACGCTGAAACACGATGGCGAAGCCGGTCAGGCTGCGGTGAATGATCTGTACAAAGATGGCGGGATGAAGAAACTCGCCGATCTGGAACGCACGGGCGCTGTCACCCCGGCCCAGGCCGCGCAAATCAACAAGCAAATCACCAACACGGTCAACGAATCGGTGGATAAGGCCACTAAAAATACCATCAATGAGATGAACGAAGCCGGAGTGAAAGTTAAAGAAGTGTTGGTGGGTGACTCTGGTTCCAGCGCGGGCCGCAGCCCCGGCGCACGTTCACTCAAAACCGAC
This sequence comes from Phycisphaerae bacterium, assembly GCA_037139555.1. Classification (GTDB taxonomy): domain Bacteria; phylum Planctomycetota; class Phycisphaerae; order WQYP01; family WQYP01; genus JBAXGE01. The sequence continues at coordinate 1,003 of JBAXGE010000414.1, read as the reverse complement.
GGCGATAGAACGATTCTCGTGCAATTTGATAAAGACTCGCTCGAGGAGTATGCCCGAAAAAGTAACATGACCCCGGCAGAAGCCCACGACCACCTCAACAAAATATACACGGAAGTCCATAATAAAAACATGGATATCGAACTGGCCAAAAAGGGCTTGACCCCTGACGATGTCGGAGCCAAGAGCTATTCAGGGATGTCCGGTGACGTGGGCAGCGGTTTGCCCTCTGGTAGTCATGCTGGCGCGGCGGCTTCCGAGGCCGGTCTTAAGATTAAACCACCCGATGATAGCTATGGTTCGGGCTTTACCGGGGCGCGGCAAAGCGCGCAAGGTAAAGTCACGGTCTATAACGGTCAAACCGGAGCAAGCCATACTGCGTCTGCCGATGCCATCATGGATCAGACGCAGATGAACAAGGCTAAGTTTGGTGGAAAGCCGGACTTTGACCCCAACCGGATGACGAAGCCAGAGTTTCATGAAATCATTAACCAACAACAAAAGACACTGGAGGATCTGGCGAAGGAGGGGCACTCGGGTTTCATTGATCCCAAGTCTGCGGCTAAAGCCGTCAATCGGTTTAACTTGGCCCAGCAGGGACTGCATACCAGTGTGCCTCCGCCGACCTCGAACTTCAACAGCATTGCCAGTCAAATCGGCAAAAATCCCCAGAGTATGCCCCAGATTCTCAAGGCTAACGGGATGACCGAGGCCCAGTTTAATGCCATGGCTACCAAGTATGTGAAATCCATCTCTTTTCCTAAGCCGAAGGTATAAAATATGCGTATCGAAGGCAGTGAATATCATCTCAGCGATGCGGAACTGATGGCACTGGTGGCGCAGTTGGGGTTGACTTGGACACCCTTGAGCCCCTTGGTTCCCAGTCCGGCAGAGGCGGCGGTGGCCCAGGCCCTGAAAACCGAGTTGGCCGCACTGAGCCCGTCCTGGCGGACGGCGTTGGAAGAGGCGGTCCGCATGCTGGCCGCCCCCACCAAGGTGGTCCGGC
>JBAXGE010000413.1:0-1673 GCA_037139555.1 Phycisphaerae bacterium | reverse complement strand
ACCCGTCTTCCAGCGTTTCCACAGTGATTTCCGGCGGCAGGGTAGTCATGGGATACCTTTAGAAAAACAACGGTGGTAAATACTCCGGCACATCGTTAAACGGCGGTGTTTGCCCGCTGGCCACGGCATAGAGTTGGGCGTGCGTGGCTTGGGCCGCGCGGACCATCGGCTCGTAGGCCCGCATGCACACATCCATAAACCCGATGTTCCAGTTTTCGCCATCAAACCGCCCCAGCGGCGATTCATCGTACAGCGTGAAGTAATGCACGCCCACACACCATGGCTGCGTGGCGGCGTCCTCGACATACGCCCGAAACGCGCGGCCGCGGTCGGCCTGATTGCGCACGCGGCCGATGCCGCTGCCGGGCAGACCCACATCCAAAGCGCCAAAGTGCCATTCGCCGATCAGCACCGGACAATTCATCTGCGCACTGGCCGCGGCGGCCTGGCGCAAGACCTGCGGCTGGTAGCAATTGATGCTGAATACATCAAAACTCCCCATTCCGGCCAGCGCCCATGCCGGCGGGATGGTGTAATACCGCGCCCCGAGATTCAAATGCTGCCCGTCCACCGCGCGGCAGGCCGCCGTCAGCATGGCAAACAGCCGGGCAACCATCTGCGTGCTGAAGCGCTGCAGGTCCGCCTGAGCGGCAGGGGTAAAGGGCAGGTGCCACGGCCCCTGGGCCACTTGCGCCAACGTCACCGGCAAACCCCACGCCGTGGCCAGCGCCGCATCGGTGGGATATTGCTCCCGCAGCGCTGCGGCCAGCGCCCGGCGGGTATGACAGTCCGGCGTATTGAACAGCATCCCCTCGGCGGGGGTTTCCTGGGCAAAGCCCCACTTGGGTTCGTTCATCAGGAAATAACCCAGCAGCAGCGGATCGCCCGCGGTAACGGTGAGTTGCTGGGCATAGTCCGCGGCATCCAGCGCGAACGCCGGGTCGTAGACATCGGGAAAATCGCGGAAGACATTGGCCGTGCGCGTGGGTTTGAACTCCAGCGGCCGCACATACGGCAGCCCGTGCTGGCGCAGCATTTCCCAGTTCGACCAGTTGCCCACGGTATTAAAGCCCCAGTCTTTGAGCATCCCCGCCGTCAACGCCGCCCAGTCGGTCTGCCATTCGTTGCCCAGCGCGCGGATCAGGTTGGCCCCCAGATAATTGATCTGCGGATATTTTTGCGCATATTTCATGTGCACCTTGGCCCACGGGCCGTCCTGCGGGGGCAACCACGTCAGCGCCGCGGTCAACCCGCCCACTGCACTGTTGACATGTTCGCGCACGCAATCCAGCCCGCTGGACCAGAACAGATACCCTTCGGGATCCACCAGCCACCAGCGCTCCTGATGCCGGGCCGTGCGGAAAAAGCCCGTCGCGGCCAGCCGCACCTCTTTCCATCCGCCATAACGCGAATAGTTGGCGGGGAATTGGGCATTGGGGCCGCGGCGTTTATGTTCCAGCACGCGCGTGATGAGTTCCTGTTCGCTGCGGGTTTTGTCCGGCCACTCCAGGCGGGTGGATTGCCCTAGCGCATCGAGCAACGCGCCGTGCGGCAGCAGCGGTTCAGTGAGTGCGGGCGGTTCGTCGCTGCTGGCCGTAGGCGGGGTCATACAAAAACAGCACGGCGGTTCCGCCTTGCGCATCACTTCCAGCCGCATGCGGTCCACCTTACTC
>JBAXGE010000412.1:0-1684 GCA_037139555.1 Phycisphaerae bacterium | reverse complement strand
TCTTCGATATAGTCCACCACGCCGGGCTCGAGTACCATAAAACCGCCGTTGATCCAGCCTTCACCTACCTGTGGTTTTTCGGAAAAACTCGCGACTTGGTCACCATTAAAAGATATTCCGCCAAACCGGGCAGGCGGGCGGGTCGCGGTCAGGGTCGCAAGCTTCCCATGGGCTTGGTGAAACTTGACCAATTTGGCAATATCAATATTCCCTACCCCATCGCCATACGTCAGCATAAAGGGTTCGCCATTAGTCCAGGCTGCAGCGCGCTTAACGCGGCCGCCGGTTTGGGTGTGCAGGCCGGTATCCACGACTTCGATTTTCCAATTGGGCGCTTTGGCATTGAGCAATTCGACCTTGCCACTGGACATATCAATGCGTACATCGGCGTGATGCAAATACATGTTCGCAAAATATTCTTTGATCATCTCGGCTTTATAGCCCGCCGCGATCACAAATTCATTGAATCCATGTGAAGCATAAATGGACATGATATGCCAAAGGATCGGTCGGCCACCAATTTCCACCATGGGTTTCGGGCGCAGGCCCGTTTCCTCGGCCAGACGTGTGCCCATACCACCAGCCAGAATGACTACTTTCATTATCAGTCTCCACTCGAGATGAAAGAATTAAGCTTCATTGCGACTTGCCGCCAATGCCGTAGCTCCGGCGAGTAATTTCTTGGTCATGGTCATGGCCCGGGCGATGGCGTGGTCCATATCGTAATACTTATACTCACCGAGTCGGCCGCAGACCAGGGTATCCGTCAAGCCGTCCGCCATCTGTCGGTAACGCTGGTAGAGGTTTTTGTTGCCTGTGTCGGGGAAGGGGTACTCATAATCGGTGGGATCCGTGGGTGAGTAGGTTACTTCACGGGTAAGCACCGTACCGCGAATCCGTGCGGCCAGTTCCGGCTGCATCATCTGCTTCCATTCCAAGGTGCGGATGTGCGGGCCACCGACATGCAGCGGATTGTTGATCTGACCGAGCGGTTGGTAACGATCGGTATCAGGCAGATACTCCGAGGTCCGTTTCTGGCCACGGTAATGCAATCGGCCCAGTGAGAAGTCAAAGTATTCGTCAATGGGCCCGGTAAAGATGGTGAGTTTGCTGGGTTTGAATGTGTCCCGCTGCCGCAGGTAGTCAACATTCAGTAACACCGGAATGCCGGCAAGAATGCGTTGCATCAAGGCGGCATAACCATCCACGGGCAACCCCTGATACTTATGCTTGGGCATAAGCCGCGGTTCGTCATCCAGACGGACATCGAAGCGCTTGCACAAATCAGCGGAGAGTGCCTGCGCGGGAACGCCCCACTGCTTCTCGTTGTATTCTTTGATGAACAACTCATAGATGCGGCGGGGCATCAGTGAGAGAGCCGCTTCTTCAAAATTGCTGGGCGGGGCTTTAAACTCGGGTTGCCAGGTTGCGCCGATGGTACGTTTGATGTAACTGGCGGCAATGGGCCAATTTTCAAAGGTGGTACCAAATTGTGACTGAATGCAGGCTTCATACCGATAAAACTTGGCAAAGCGGTTAACAAACGCCCAGATTTCGTCGGATACGGTGCGGAAATAATGTGGGCCGTAGGTGTGAATGCGAATCCCACTATTGTGGGCATGATCATGAACATTGCCCCCCATGTGGTTACGACGATCCACAACCAGAACCGTTTTACCGGCAT
>JBAXGE010000411.1:0-1685 GCA_037139555.1 Phycisphaerae bacterium | reverse complement strand
CATCATGATAGGCGGGTCAGGGGGCGGGGGTGGTGATGATGGGCAGGAGGTCGGCGAGGGAGGTGAGGACGTAGGTGGCTTGGGCCGATAGGTCGGCGCGGGGGTGGCGGGGTTTGAGCCAGGCGCTGGCGCAGTTGGCGCGCTGGGCGGCTTGCAGGTCATAGATGGCATCGCCGACCATGAGGGTGCGGGCGAGATCGGCGTTGAGGGCGCGGACGATGTTGAGGATGCTGTCGGGATGGGGTTTGTAGGGGGTATGGGCGCGGGTGGCGATGTGGTCGAAGCGCAGGTGGTGGCGGGCGAGGACTAGCTGCGTGCACGCGGGGGAGTTGCGGGTCAGCAGGGCGGTTTGCAGGCGCAGGGCGGAAAGCTGGGCGAGTAGGTCGGCGGCGCCGGGATGGAGGCGGCTTTGTGCGGCGGCGGTGTCTTCGTGGCGTTCGAGAATCGTGTGGGCGCGGGACTGGGCCGCGGCGGGCAGCGTGGCGATCTGTTCCAGAATGGGCCCATGGGCGGGCAGGCCGATGTCGCGGCGGATTTGATCGAAGTCAAGCATCTCTTCGACGAGGGTGCCGTCCATATCGAAGATGATGAGTTGGTAACGCATCACGGACGGGCGGCGCCGGCAGCCACCACGAAGATAATCATCACGATATAGAAAACGAAGAACGCGACAAAAAGACCCGCGCTAATGTAGCCGAGAATCATACCGGCGAGGGCCATGCCGTCGCCGGTGAAACGTTCGGGGCGTTGGCGGATTTGCTTGCGGCCCATGTGACCACAGACGATGGCAACGGTGCCGGCGATGGGGTTGCAGCCGATCAGGCTGAGAATGCCGCAGAGCATGGAGCCAAACGCGAGGGCGTTGGTGACCTGATCGAGTGAGCTATAGGCCAGCGCGGTTCGGGTGGTTGGGGTGGGCAGTGGTACGCCAGCAATGCCGGGGGCTGTGGTGGCGAGGGGAATGCTGGTGTCGGTTGCGTTTGGTTCTGAGGTTGCAGGGGCGGTATAGCCCGGCAGCAGGGCGGCGATTTCGGGGATAGTGCTGGCGAGTTGCCAGCGCTGGGAGCCTTCGATTTGAATGAGGGTGTTGCCCGCGAGGCGGTTTTCCGCGACCCATTGGCTCAGCGCGGCAAGGTCCACCGGGCCGTAGGTTCCGTTGTCTGCGCCTTTGACGTAATAACGAATTGCATCCATAATAATGTCTCCGATGCAGGCATATTAACGGCTACGCTGGCCGGTGCAAAGCCAAAAATTGTGTCGGGGTTGCCAAAGTGGTATTTTCCGGCTAGAAATGTGGGTAATTCCCCGGCGACCCGGTTATTATGGGGAGCTGGTCTTATGGAAGCATCAACGATATTTGCGGTGGCCCATCGGGGCGCGTCGAACGAGTACCCGGAAAATACGGTGGCGGCGTTTGACCGGGCGATTGAGTTAGGGGCCCCGGCCGTAGAGTTTGATGTGCGTATGGCGGCCGACGGCGTGCCGGTGATTTTCCACGATGCGGAAATCAGCCGGACCACCAGTGGGCAGGGCCTGCTGCAAGACTGGACCAGTCATGATTTGATGCGTTTGGATGCGGGAACCTGGAAGCATCCACGGTTTGCGGGTGTGCGCATTCCCACTCTGGGCGAGGCCTTGGCGTGTATCGCCGAGCGAGCCCGGCCGGTGTTGGAATTAAAAGTGCC
>JBAXGE010000410.1:0-1709 GCA_037139555.1 Phycisphaerae bacterium | reverse complement strand
GAGTTAAGAGTTAAGAGTTAAGGGTTAAGAGGTGAAGACGGGGGAAGGGGGGTTATTTTTTGTTGAGGCGGGCGCTGAGGTTGACGGGGAGGCCGAAGACTTCGGTGAGCATATCGGTTTTGTTGCGTGCGCCCCAGAGTTCGAGTTCGGCGTCGGTTTTGGTGCGGAGGATGATATTGATACCGGTGCGGCGACGGACGACGCGGAGGGTTTGGACGTTGCCGTAGTGGCCGCGGTCGAGGCCGTCGGCGATGCGGAGCAGGGCGGCGAGGATGGTGACCACGCGGCGTTCGGCCACGCCGAGGGCCATAAAGTCGGGGTGGCTCTTTTTGGGCGGGCTCTTGCGGTGATAGCGCGCGACGTTGGCGATGATTTCCAACTCCAACTGGCTGAAGCCTTCGAGGTCGCCGTTTTTGATCAGGTAGAAGGAATGTTTGTGGTGGCCGTTGAGGCCGATGTGCCAGCCGATATCGTGCAGGGTGGCGGCGTGTTCGAGCCAGGCGCGGGCGTCGGGGCCGAGTTTGTGCAGGCCGGTGAGGGCGTCGAACATTTGCAGGGCCAGCCGGGTAACCTGGTCGGCGTGGGCCTGGTCATAATTACAGCGGCGGGCGAGTTCGATGACGCTGCGGCGGCGGGGGTCACGGACCTCGACACTGAGGGCGATTTTGGGCCAGTGGCGCTGCATGTAATCAATAATCATCCCTTCGCGCAGGGCGCGGTCGCAGACTTCGATCTGGTCCATGGCCAGCTCGTTGAACAGATGATTGACGAGGGTGGCACCGGCGACAATCTGGGGGGCGCGGCCGGGATCGAGGCCGGGGAGTTTGCGGCGCTGGGTCACGGGCAGGGCGATGAGCTGGGGATAGATGGCGGCGAATTCGCCGGCGAGCATGTGGGTGAGCAGGCGGTGGCGGATATTTTCCGTGCCGTGCTGGAGCAGGCAGAGGCTGACGAGATTTTCCATGGTGCCGCTGGTGCCCAGGACGCGCGTGGGGCCGAGTTCGCGGATGCGATCGAGGGTGGGGGCGAGGGTTTTTTTAATGTGTTTTTCGAGTTGTTTGAGTTCGCCCTTGCGGATGGGGTCGTGGTGGACAAACATCTGGGTGAGGCGGGCGGCGCCGAGTTTGTGGCTTTCCAGCAGCAGGGCCTCGTCGGAGGTGCCGACGATCAGTTCGGTCGAGCCACCGCCGATATCCACAATCAGCACGGGATCGTTGCGTATGTCCACGGCCTGGCGCACGGCGAGATAAATCAGGCGCGCCTCTTCGGCGGCGGAGATGACCTGGATGTGCAGGCCGAGGGCAGATTTGATCTGGTGGACGAAGGCGCTGCCGTTGGCGCATTCGCGGACGGCGCTGGTGGCGTAGGCGAGGGTGACATCCACATCCTGGCCGCGGGCGATGCTTTGGTAACGGGCGAGGACTTCCTGGGTGTGGAGCATGGCGCGACGGGAGAGTTCGTGGCGGACGAGGGCGTCGGAGCCGAGCTGGGTGAGGTCTTTTTCGCTGCAGAGGGTTTTGAAGCCGAGATGCTCGGTGACTTCGACGACGACCATGTGGAGGCTGTTGGTGCCGATATCAATGGCGGCGATGCGCAGGCCGTGCGGGGTGCGCGGCAGGCCGGTGCGGGCGACGGCGGAGATTTTGCGGCGTGGGCGGTAGGGCATAGGTGTTATTGTAAGTCGCGGGCGGGGAATGTCCATGGAAGGG
>JBAXGE010000409.1:0-1714 GCA_037139555.1 Phycisphaerae bacterium | reverse complement strand
GCCAACTGTAATCCGGTCGCCACCACGCCGGAGTTTTTTGATGTGGCGCATCTGCAATTATCCCAGGGACGCTTGCTGACCCCCACGGATATGGAGCAGCAGCGTGCGGTGTGTGTGCTGTCATCGGCGGTGGCCCAGCAATTATTCGGGACGCAAAGTCCCTTGGAAGACATGATTCGCATCGGCGGACGGCTGTTTGAAGTGGTGGGGGTGTTGCAGCCGGTGGGGCTGGCCGGGGGCAAGGGGTCGAGTCTGACCGGCCGCGATTTGAACCGGGATTTGTATTTTCCGCTGACCACGTCGGCGCTGTTTTTCTCTGACACCATTGTGCGCCGGACCGGCAGCACCTACGAACGCAAGCAGATTGAATTAAGCGAAGTTTACATTCGCGTGGATGTGGCCGAACATGTGGAGGCGGTGGCGGCGGCATTGGGGCGAATGCTGGAATTGCGTCATACTGATACCCAGGATTTCTCCGTGATCGTGCCGCGCGAATTGTTGAATCAGGCGGATGCCACCCAGCGGACGTTTAATCTGATTATGGGCGGCATCGCCAGTCTGTCGTTGTTGGTGGGCGGAATCGGTATTATGAATATTTCGCTGGCCTCGGTCACCGAACGCACCCGGGAAATCGGGGTGCGGCGGGCGCTGGGCGCCCGGCGGCAGCATATCATACTTCAGTTCTTGATTGAAACGACCACGTTGTCTGTGGCCGGTGGCCTGATTGGCGTACTGGGCGGGATTGTGGTTTCGCTCTCGGTAGAATGGTTGTCAAAGGGTTCGTTCCCGACTTCCATCACGCTGTGGAGTGTGGTGTTGAGTTTTTGTATCAGTGCGGGTGTGGGTATTATTTTCGGGCTCTATCCGGCGATTGTCGCAGCCCATAAAGACCCGATCCAAGCCCTGCGTCATGACTAACTGCGGTGATTGGTATGCAGCCTGATTTATATACCGAACTGACCAACCTGATTGCGCTCCAGCGCCCGGAGTTGTGCGCCTGGCGCCATGAGTTCCATCGCCATCCGGAAATTCGCTACGAAGAAATCTGGACCAGCGCGCGGGTGGCGGAGTTGCTCGGGCTCATGGGCATACCTTGTCAGACCGGCCTGGCCGAAACCGGCGTGGTGGGACTGATTACCGGCACCGCGCCGGACGGGCCGACGCCGCGTTGCGTGGCCTTACGGGCGGATATGGATGCCCTGCCGATCACCGAGCGTACCAAATTGGCTTATGCCAGCACCCGGCCGGGGTGTATGCACGCCTGCGGCCACGATGGCCACATGACCATTTTGCTCGGGGCGGCCGCGGCGCTGCAACGGCTGCGGCATCAGTTCAGCGGGACGGTGAAATTAATTTTCCAACCCGCCGAAGAGGGCGGACAGGGTGCCCAGCGGCTGTGTCAGGCCGGGATCTTGCAGGACCCGCCGGTGGATGTGATTTACGGTTTGCACGGTTGGCCGATGTTGGAAGCGGGGAAGATCGGCCCATATCCCGGCGCGCTCTTGGCGGGGCTGGATGTGCTGGATATCGAAATTACCGGACGGGGTGGCCATGCCGCCATGCCGCACCTGTGTCAGGATGTGGTGGTGGCGGCGAGTGCATTGGTCCAGGCCCTGCAAACCGTGGTGGCGCGGCGGATTGATCCGCTGCAGCCGGCGGTATTGTCATTGGGGATGCTGCAGACGGGGACCACGTTTAATGTGCTGCCCGAACG
>JBAXGE010000408.1:0-1733 GCA_037139555.1 Phycisphaerae bacterium | reverse complement strand
ACGTCTGCTTCCCGTGCAGCATGATCGTGGAAGATGACAACTCGGTGAAGCTGTATTACGGCGGGGCCGATACCTATCAGTGCGTGGCGGTGGGCCAGTTGGCCGACATCATCCATGCCTGCAAGAATTGGTAAGCACTTGCGTCGTGTGAAGATGTTGTATTCACCCCACCCGTTTACCGGGAGCTGACTATGCCACGCATTATCGAAGCCGAAGTGGCCCAAGGCCAACTGACCGCCCCGCTGCCCGCCGAGGTCACGGGTAAAGTTCTGGTCGCCATTCTGACCCCGGAAGAGTGGCAGGAGCTGGCCACCGGCAAGATTGAACCCACCAAGGCTCTGATCCTCGCCACCAAGGGCGGGGATATGGACCTGGTCGGTTTGGGTGATATGTTCTAAATCACCCTTTTCTGACCGCCTAACGTCAGGTTAACAATCACCCGCTAGCATAATGTCACTTGTCGAGGTGTGTTATGTGTATCCGGATGTGTGCCACCGTTATCCTGACCGGGCTCCTGATCACGTCCGGAGCAAGGGCCCAAACCACTGCGCCCGATTCCGCCCCCACCCCCGAAGCCATTGATCAAGCCATTGTCAAAGGCAAGCAGTGGCTCTACAGCCAACATACCACCCAGGGAAATTGGGAACGCGAACAACAACGCGATCCCAAAGCCTGGGATGGTAAGATCACCGGCGGGCAATGGGGCGGACAGTCCGCCCTCACCGTCTATACCCTGCTGGCGGCGGGTGAACCAGCCACCGAACCGCGGCTGGCCAAAGGGGTACAATTCCTGCGCACGGCGGAGATTCCCGGAACCTACGCGCTGGCCATGCGCGTGCTGGCGTTCAGCCTGCTGCCCCAGATCAAAGAAAACCGCGATCAGATTTTCAAAGACGGCCAGATGCTGGTCAAACTGCAGAAGACCGCCGGCAATGCGGCAGGGCATTATGATTATCTGGCCGAGGGTACCACCTACAGCCACTCGCGCAGTCAATATGGCATTCTGGGCGCCTGGTTCGCCCAGCAACGCGGCGCCAGCGTGCCCGAACAATATTGGAAACGCGCCGAGGACGGCTGGGTGCACAATCAGGATGCCTCCGGCGGATGGTCGTATAAGCATCAGAAAGACAACGAGCATGCCGTTACGCCCGGGATGACCGCCGCGGGACTGGCCAGCCTCTTCATCGCGCTGGACTATAACTATGCCACTTGGGGCCTGCAGCCGCAGGGGAACTTTCGGCATCCCGCCATCGAACGGGGTCTGAAGTGGCTGGGCGATAACATGGACAAGGTCGCCAGCGACACCTCGTATGCCCGTGATTATCCCTATGCCACGCTGTACGCCGTTGAACGCATGGGTGTGGCGGGTGGTTACAAATACATCGGCAAGACCAACTGGTTCGCCCAGGGGGCCCAGTGGATCATCAAAAAACAGCGCGGCGACGGCAGTTGGACCGACAGCTCCACCGCCCGGCGCGGTGACATAGCCGACAGCTGCATGGCCCTGCTGTTTCTGGCCCGGGGACGGACCCCGCTGGCCATGGGAAAATTGCAGTATGAGCTCAAAGGTGCCGATGGCAAATCCGCCCCGGCCAATTGGAATCAACGACCGCGCGATGTGGCCAATCTCACCCGCTATTTGGGTTATCAATTGGAACGGGAACTGAATTGGCAGATCATCAACCTGCAGGCCCCGGTGGAAGAACTGCTGGAAACACCGGTCCTGCTGATGG
>JBAXGE010000407.1:0-1741 GCA_037139555.1 Phycisphaerae bacterium | reverse complement strand
ATCCCCAGACCGGGGAAATCGAGACCCGCGATATTATGGTGGCGCAGGCCGACAAAAATGGCCTGACCCTGCGGCCCACGGGTTATATGCCACGATTCCTGCCGGATATGGTGGAAAAAGGTTTCCTGCAACTGCAATCTTGGTTTGAACAGGTAAAAGTAGGATGATTTTTCTCATCGCATTACTTATCGGGGCCGGTGTGGGCCTGCTAATCTACGCCCAGCGTGGTACGCTGCTGCGGCGCTATCATCGGGACTGTGATTATGTCGCAGAAACCTCGGCCCGTTTCAGCCCCGAACCGATTCATGCCGGACGAATCACGGTGCGAATTTATATCGCCTACGGGGTCTTGCTGGTGATTTTACTGGCCACCCTGGGCAATCCGCTGTTAAGCATCCTGCTTTGGATCGGCGCGCTGTTTGTGCCCAAAATGCTGATCGGTTATCTGTGGCAAAAACGGCGCAAACAAATTGACGAACAACTCGCCCCGACCGTATCCAATATGTGTAACTCCATGCGGGCGGGATTGACGCTGGTGCAGGCGATCCAACGACTGGCCGAGCACGCACCAGATCCCATTCGTACCGAGTTCCGCATCATGGCCAATCGCTATGCCCATGGTTCGGATTTGGAAACCACCATCATTGAATCGAAAAACCGTCTGAAGTTGCCCAACTTCAATCTGTTCGCGTCGGCAATTCTGTTGAATCGGGAAATGGGCGGTAATATTTCCGAGACCCTGAACCGAATTTCGGTTTCGCTGGACAAGCTCAAGCAGATGCGGGCCACGGTGGCCGCCCATACCAGTGAAGGCCGCACGAATATCAAAGTGTTGTTGTTGGCGCCCTGGTTCATGCTGGCCATTATCGCCACCGTCAATCCCGAAGGTGTAAAGCTGATGTTCACCACGCCGCAGGGCTATGTGATTCTGCTGGGCGCGGTCATTCTGGGTGGCTTGGGCACCTTTCTGGGTATGCGCATTACCCGCAGCCGGGTTTAACGATACGTTGGAGGTTTGCTTTGGATCTGATTCTGAAAATCATCGCCAGCGGGTTGTACGGACTGGCCGCGGCGGCCATCGGATTGAGCATCATGCAAATCCTGCAAAGTGGCGCTCAGGCGCCGCGGGTAACCATGATTTCCATGCGCCGCAGCGAACGCCGTCAGCAGATGATCCGCAGCAATCCGCTGATGGCCCTGTTGATGCCCTTTATCAGCAATCTGGGACGGTTGCTGGCGCGGGCGGAATTGCGCGTGCTGCGTGATTATGTCCGCGCCCCCTACGCACGGGCAGGTTATCCAGGTGGGTTTGAAGATGACGAATTAGTTTCCGTCGGTATGCTCATGGGTTCGGCATTGTCCCTGTTGCTGGCGTTTTTCGCCTGGCAGTTGCTGGGGCCGGAATGGTCGTGGCTGGGCATGATGGGCCTGCCGATGGGCTATCTGCTGTTGGTATCCACCTTAAAATCCCGGGCCGACGAGCGTGAGATTCAAATTGTCACGGCCATGCCCTATATGATGGATTTGCTGGTCTTGATTCTGCGTTCCGGCAGTTCGCTGGGGATCGCGCTCAAACGGGTAGTGGCCGATTACGAAGCCCATCCGATTGGTGAAGAATTGGGCCAGGCACTGGCGGAGATCGAAGTCGGGGCCGCCCGGGTGGAAGCCTTCCGCCGGATGGCCGAGCGTCTGGATATTGACGATTTAACCAGCTTCTGCGATAGCGTGGTCCAGTCCGAAG
>JBAXGE010000406.1:0-1747 GCA_037139555.1 Phycisphaerae bacterium | reverse complement strand
GTCTTGTTTTCCAGAATAATGAACGTGATATCCTGGTTCTGCACAATGGCATTGGCAATGGCCAGTTTGCCGGAGTGGAAGAAGGTGCCATCGCCCATGAATACAATTTGCTTGTTGGTGATGAACGGATCGGCCCCCGCGCCGGTCCCGCCACCCAGACCCATACCGCTGTAATTGTGCATCAGGGCTTTATTGGGCTCGAACATCAGCATGGTATAGCAGCCGGTGTCGCCATGGGCCAACAGGTCCACGCTGGGCCGGCCGTAATGCTTCTGCATGTATTCGGGATTGGCTAGATTCTTGCGCACTTCCAGCAAGGCACTGGAACTGTCGCGGTGCGGACAACCCGGGCAGAACGCCGGCGTGCGCACCGGCACGGTCAGGGTCACCGAACTGGCCTGCGTCATGGTGGCCAATTCCTGATCCATCCGGCTTTGATTCAAAATGGACGCACTGGCCGGTATGCTGCGAAATAGCGTGGCCAGCCGTTCAATCAAGAGCGAGGTGTGCAGACCACGGGTATGCGGGATACCTTCCTGATCATTGGGGAAATACTTGCCCCAGAGTTCCACCCGGCCCAACGGGGAATCGGGATGGTTCTGGCGAATCTGCGGCAGATGTTCGGCGATTTGCTGTTCGATAAAGCTGCGACGTTCTTCGATCACCACGATCCGCTCGCAGCGCTGGGCCAACTCATCCACCAGCGACATATCCACGGGATAGCTGATACCGAGTTTGAGAATCGGCACCTTGCCCAGCAGGTCCAGTTCACGCAGGGCATCCACCAGCATGGCATACGCCGGGCCGCTGGCGACAATACCCACCGGCACCTTGCCGGAAGCCGGGCCATAGACCACGCGATTAAGCCCCAGTTCCTTGGCGGCCGCCAGCAACTTCTCAAACCGGCCGTCCATGGAAAGTTCCTGCCGCCACGTGCGCGGGGGCAGGAGGACAATCTTTTCAAACGGGATATTGGCGGTATCCACCGAAACCTTGGCGTTATGCGAGACCTTGGGCCATTGGTTGGGCTTACATTCCACCGTCCCACCGCCATCGGCCAGCACTACGGTCATCAGGTAACCAATATATAGGTTGGCTTGCTCTGAGAGCTTGAAGCTCAGGCCGATCCAGTCCTTAACTTCTTGTGGGGACGAGGGTTCCACGATGGGAACGCGCAGGGTCTGGAACAAAAACCGGCTGTCGGCGGGAACTTGGGTACTTTCGCACCAGGGGTCGTCACCGCTGCAAATCACGGCCCCGCCGGTGGGATGGGGCACCCCCGCCAGATTTCCCAGCGCCAAGGCATCAGACGCCACATGCAGACCGACACTCTTAAAGGCGCAAAACGCCCGGACGCCGACCATCTGGGCGCCATTGACCATGGCTACGCCCAAGGCCTCATTATTGGCCATCTTGGCGGCCACGCCATGTTCATGGAGCAAAGGGCCAATTTCACCGCAGGAGTCAAAAAAGCCCGCAATGGGCGAACCGGGATAACCAGTCAGTAATGCCACGCCGCCGGGGGTTTCCAGACACCCTTTGAGCAGCAACTCCGAACCGGTGAATATCTCCGGGCCACTTTCAACGAGAAACCGGGGATCAATGCGCATCTCAATCCTTTGTCTATGTGGATTGGCGGCAGGTGCCACCAAGTAATCGCTCTATCCGCTTCCATGCCGGACTTATATCATTGCGTATCATAGCGAAAAGACAAGGCCAACGCACCCCAAAGTTGGGATAATTTTCG
>JBAXGE010000405.1:0-1748 GCA_037139555.1 Phycisphaerae bacterium | reverse complement strand
CCCAACACCGCCAAAACAATAAACACCCACATGATGCCCAGCAGGACCAGCCGAATCCAATCCGGATGTACGGGAGTGAAGGCCAATGCTTTGGCGTGTCCCGCCCCTGTGGTGGTGGTGCTATGGGCATCATTCGCCCCTGCCACCACGGGCACCAGCAGTAGGGACAACAAACTTAAACTCTGAATCCAACGCGGCTTGCGCATCTTGTGTTTCCTGTCTAGGAGTCAAAAGCGTTATCATAAGCCTTCCGGCCCGGATACCGCAACTGGCCCACTGCGGGTTCGACAGCGGGCCACCCGATCAACATTCTTAATCATGAATTGGCAACTGGCGGTTTCAGGTGCCCATGGGCGAAACGGTCGTTGGACATATCCCGCCATATTGCGCGCCAATCCGAGTGGGGTATCTGTTCAATCTACTGCTCTAGGCTGGCTTGACACCTCATAACCATACTCCTATAATTCGTTACTTGTCGAAGTATAGGAGTATTTATGCAAGCGTTTCTCGCCCTCTCGTCCGCCCTCGCCGATGCCAACCGCGTCCGGGCATTGCTCGCCCTGACGGGCGGGGAATTGTGTCTGTGCCAGATCATTGATCTGCTGGGACTGGCCCCCTCGACGGTCTCCAAACACATGCTGATTTTATTCCAAGCTGGCTTGGTCACCCGGCGCAAGGAAGGGAAATGGCATTATTTCAAACTCGCCGGAGCCGAAGCCCCCGCAGCCGTGCGTGGCGCCTTGCGCTGGACACGCCAGAGCCTGCAGCAGGAAACTCAGCCCCGGCAGGACCATCAGAAATTAACCTGTATCCGTAAAAAAGACTTAACCCAGGTGTGCGCATGCTATCGCGAAAACTGAACGTGCTCTTTCTCTGTACCGGCAATTCCTGCCGCAGTCAGATGGCCGAAGGCTGGGCCCGGGCGATTCAAGGCGACGTGCTGAACGCCTACTCCGCCGGGATCACCACCCACGGCCTGAATCCCAACGCCGTAAAGGTCATGACCGAGGTGGGCGTGGACATCAGCGGACAAACATCCAAGACGTCCAGTGCTCTGGCCGATGTACCCTTTGACTATGTCATTACCGTCTGCGGCCACGCCCATGAGACCTGCCCCACGTGGCTGGGGCAAAATGCCAAAGTAGTCCACGTCGGGTTTGATGATCCGCCGAAACTTGCGGCCGCCGAAACCGACCCGGAAAAGGCCCTGAATCATTATCGGCGGGTGCGTGACGAAATCGCCGCGTTTGTGCGGACACTGCCCGAAGTGCTGCCCCAACTTAAATAAGGATAACAACTATGGCCTGCTGCCAACCTCAACCGTCCCCCACCAATCCCCCCCATTCCAATATCATTATTGATGTGCGCGAAACCATCCGTCAGGGATATGCCCAGATTGCCCAGACCGGGCTGCTGACCAGCGTGACCAACCCGCAAGGCGGCGGTTGTTGCGGCGCTACCCCGCTCAGCGCTGCGGCTCTGGCCCAGCAGATTGGCTATAGCGCCGAACAGATCGCGGCCCTGCCCGAAGGCGCCAATATGGGGCTGTCCTGCGGCAACCCCACCGCCATTGCCCAATTACAGCCCGGCCAGGTCGTATTGGATCTGGGTTCCGGCGGCGGGTTCGACGTATTTCTCGCCGGCCCCAAGGTCGGCCCCACGGGGCGGGTGATCGGTGTGGATATGACTCCCGAGATGCTGTCCAAAGCGCGGCACAACGTGGCGGGCTATACCCAAAGTACCGGCCT
>JBAXGE010000404.1:0-1753 GCA_037139555.1 Phycisphaerae bacterium | reverse complement strand
ATCCCCAGACCGGGGAAATCGAGACCCGCGATATTATGGTGGCGCAGGCCGACAAGAATGGTCTGGCTCTGCGGCCCACGGGTTATATGCCGCGGTTTCTGCCGGATATGGTGGAAAAAGGGTTCCTGCAACTACAATCTTGGTTTGAACAGGTAAAAGTAGGATGACTTTTCTCTACGTATTACTCAGCGCATTACTCATCGGTGCCGGTGTGGGCCTGCTGATCTACGCCCAGCGTGGCACGCTGCTGCGGCGTTATCATCGGGACTGTGATTACGTCGCGGAAACCTCGGCCCGTTTCAGCCCCGAACCGATTCATGCCGGACGGATCACAGTGCGTATTTATATTGCCTACGGGGTCTTGCTGGTGATTTTACTGGCCACCTTGGGCAATCCGCTGTTAAGCATCCTGCTCTGGATCGGCGCACTGTTTGTGCCCAAAATGCTGATCGGTTATCTGTGGCAAAAACGGCGCAAACAAATTGACGAACAACTCGCCCCCACCGTATCCAATATGTGCAACTCCATGCGGGCAGGATTGACTCTGGTGCAGGCCATCCAACGGCTGGCCGAGCACGCACCAGACCCCATCCGCACCGAATTCCGCATCATGGCCAACCGCTATGCCCATGGCTCGGATTTGGAAACCACCATCATTGAATCGAAAAACCGCCTGAAGTTACCCAACTTCAATCTGTTCGCATCGGCGATCCTGCTGAACCGGGAAATGGGTGGAAATATTTCGGAAACCCTGAATCGTATTTCTGTTTCGCTGGACAAGCTCAAGCAGATGCGGGCCACCGTGGCCGCCCATACCAGTGAAGGCCGCACGAATATCAAAGTGTTGTTGTTGGCGCCCTGGTTTATGTTGGCCATTATCGCCACCGTCAATCCCGAAGGTGTGAAGCTGATGTTTACCACGCCGCAGGGCTATGTGATTCTGCTGGGCGCGGTAATTCTAGGCGGACTGGGCACCTTCCTGGGGATGCGCATTACCCGCAGTCGGGTTTAACGATACGTTGGAGGTTTGCTTTGGATTTGATCTTGAAAATCATTGCCAGCGGGTTGTATGGACTGGCCGCGGCCGCCATCGGATTGAGCATCATGCAAATCCTGCAGAGTGGTGCCCAGGCCCCGCGGGTGACCATGGTTTCCATGCGCCGCAGCGAACGACGCCAGCAAATGATCCGCAGCAATCCCCTGATGGCCCTTTTGATGCCCTTTATCAGCAATCTGGGGCGGTTGATGGCGCGGGCGGAATTGCGCGTGCTGCGTGATTATGTGCGCGCCCCCTACGCGCGGGCGGGTTATCCCGGTGGTTTCGAGGATGACGAGTTGGTTTCCGTCGGCATGCTCATGGGCTCGGCGCTATCGTTATTATTGGCGTTTTTCGCCTGGCAGTTGCTGGGGCCGGAATGGTCGTGGCTGGGTATGATGGGCCTGCCGATGGGCTATCTGCTGCTGGTCTCCACGTTAAAATCCCGGGCTGATGAACGTGAAATTCAAATTGTCACGGCCATGCCTTACATGATGGATTTGCTGGTATTGATTCTGCGTTCCGGCAGTTCGCTGGGGATTGCGCTCAAACGGGTGGTGGCCGATTACGAAGCCCATCCGATTGGTGAAGAATTGGGTCAGGCGCTGGCAGAGATCGAAGTCGGGGCCGCCCGGGTGGAAGCCTTCCGCCGGATGGCTGAACGTCTGGATATTGACGATTTAACCAGCTTCTGCGATAGCGTGGTCCAGTCCGAAG
>JBAXGE010000403.1:0-1763 GCA_037139555.1 Phycisphaerae bacterium | reverse complement strand
TGCACATTGCCCAGCGGGTCCACGCTGCTGATAAAGTTGCCGGACTGGTTGCCGCCGGTGCCGCGCAGGCGCTGGTGCAGTTCCGCCGCGGCCTGGGGGTCGTGGGCTTCCAGCCGCAGGATGGCATAGGCCGCATCGGCATGGTTGGCCACGGTCAGCACTTCCAGCGGCGCACCGCTGCGGTGCAGTTCGGCGGTGCGGGTGAAAATGCGTTCCACCACCTGCCGGGTTTGCTCGGTGGTCAGGTCCACTTTCTGCATCTTGCCGCCGCGCCCGGCATAGGCGAGGTGATAAATGCACAAACGCGGCACATCGTAGGCCAGGCACTGGTCAATCACATGGTCCATCTCCTGATAATTCAGGGCATGGACGGTGAAGCGCAGACCCACCTTGATGCCGCGGTCGCGGCAGCGTTTCACCGCCGCCATGGAACCCTCAAACGCCCCGGCCAGCCCGCGCAGCCGGTCGTGCGTCTGGCGTCCGCCGTCAATGGAGATACCAATATATTGCATGCCCAGTTCCGCCAGCCGGTCGGCCATGGCGTCGTCAATCAGCAGCCCATTGGTGCTCAGGGTCACGCGATGGCCGATCTGGCGGGCATAGCCCAGCAGGCGCAGCACATCGGGCCGGACCAGCGGTTCCCCGCCGGAAAACAGAATCGCGGGGACATTGAATTGCTTGAGATCATCCAACAGCGCCACGCCCTGATCGTAGGTGAGTTCGCCTTTGAGCGGGTCGGTGGTGGCGGAGGCATAACAGTGGACACATTTGAGGTTACAGGCATTGGTCACCGCCCAGACCACCACGGGCCGGGGGGCGACTTCCAGACTGAACTCGGGGCGGGGTTTGCGGTGGCCGTAACGCAGACCCTCGTTCCCCGCCTGATGGTCGGCGACCAGATTCGAAATACTCAGCATAGCGAAAACCTTTCCAAAGGCCCGCACCGGCGGGCGGTTGGTAGCATTGTGGCAGATTTGCGTCCCAAATGCCAGTTGGGGGCGGTTGGGGTCGTCTGGGAGGGGGATTGTTAGGGCCTGACGGGGGGATTTAGCGTCCTTCGAGGGCCGGCATCAGTTCTGCGTCCCTGGCTGTTGGCGAAATTTCGCAATCCGCTCCTCCAGGAACGTCGCATACTGCTCGGTGAATGCCGGATCAGGTGTGTCGAAAAAAGTGAACTGCCACGTACAACTCCATGCCTGGGCCCGAATCAAGCGCCCATCCCGCGCGGTAACGGCCAGCCCGGTGTACCCAATCCCAGCGCCCGGGTAGTAATGGTAAACGCCGTAAGGTCCGAATTCCTCGGCGTAAGTCTCTGGAAAACGGCGGCGCAGGTCGGCAACAGAATCGCCGGCACCGAAGCGACGCAACGCGAGCTGTTGCCAAACAGGATGACACTCATGCGCCATGCCGCCATAAGCAATAAGGTCTCGTGGGTGAGAAATGCGGAAGAAACCACACGCAGCGACGAGCGTAACCAGCAGGACAGCGCCAATAATGACGAGGCGTCTGGTTGTCCGCTTTGACCATGGCAGGCGTAAATTCATACTTGGCACGATGCTGTTTGATAATGATGGGACAGACGGTACAGCCCGGCGAAGGCAGACTGTCCGCTTCTGCCTATGCCGACTTAATGAGTGAACTGATTTACTTGCTTGCTCATTGTAGCACCAAGTTAACTACGGACAACGACACTCACGCTTTGACTGCTCTTGCCGTTACGGTTAACCCACGCTCCGGGCCCGGCGGGCCATGCGTTGCTGGTC
>JBAXGE010000402.1:0-1766 GCA_037139555.1 Phycisphaerae bacterium | reverse complement strand
TGGCCCAGTATTGCCTTTACCCCCTGCAGTTGAGTTTGCCGTATCCCCGGCAGCTGTGTTTTCCGTGGGAATGGTTTTCCCACGAATAGTGGGCGCGCCGAAGGGGTAGAATGGGCACAGTCCGATTACTAGGAAAGGAGCGTGTATGGCACGCAAGCACTACTGTGAAGAGTTCAAACGTTCCGCCTTCCAGTTGGTTCTCCAACAGGGCCTCAGTCCCGTAGCCGTGGCCCAGGCTTCAAGAGGTCTGTGGATGGAAAGATTGGTATAATCGCCGGAGACGGCATTCGGTCCTTGGTTATCAAAGCCCCGAACAGTTCGAGGCCCGAGGAAATTAACCCCATGGCGTGCCTACCATGTGTGGGGAAGGCCAGAAAGTATATTCCGATTTAAGGAGCACACGATGAAGAACCAGTATTTTGGCGACGTCAATGATTATTGCAAGTATGGATTACTACGCGCATTGAAGGTGCCCGGCAACTCGCATCTGGGCGTGTGCTGGATGCTGACGCCCGATGACGGCAAAGGTGATGGGGAAAAACGCGATTATCTGAACCACTCTGAGGATTACCTTCAGTATGACCCCGACCTGTACGACTGGTTTTTTAAGCATCGCGAAGATCGCCAAGCCCGCAATGTTAACCTTATTGAAAAGTCGGATACACCTTTACTCGGGAATGCAAAATTTTACGCGCAGATTCTGAATTACGATAGGGAAGACCGGCAACGCTATTTTCAGGAGTGTTGGAAGGCGTTTGATAAATGCGGCCTGATATATTTTGATCCGGATAATGGCTTGGAAGTACCCAGTGTCGCCAAGGGATGGCAAGACTCCAGCAAGTATGTGTATTGGGATGAGGTTCGCACGGCATTCCGCATGGGGGCCTCGGTGCTGATCTATCAGCATTTTCCGAAGTTCGTAGATCACGATCCGTGTACCGTGAATAAGGCCAGGATGTTGCTAGATCGTACGACCGCCGCGACCGTCTATACTTTCAGTACCCCGCATGCGTTCTTTCTATTGGCGGTGCAACAACAGCACCAAGACCACTTCAGGAAGCGGGTTGCGGAGATCACCCCCGTATGGGAACACGTATGGGAACACGTAATGCAACACCCATGAGAAGACGAATCCGTGTCGCGTAACACAATCCACCCATGAGCGGCTAATTGCTGATTGGGGAACCGTTGCTATGACAGCAACATTTTGAGTTCCTCGTGGCTTCAAAATGGCGGTTAGTACCGATGTTCGCCCGGCAACTCATCGGGCACGCCGTCGTCGTCATCCTCAAAATCGTCATCCACACTGTTAGGCGTACTGGTTTGTTGGGCGTAGCCAGCATGTTTGCCCCGGCCGGAGGAATCCCCGGTTTCGCCCGGAGCCGCGTTGGCAGCTTCGGCCTGCTGGGTGCGTTCGAGTTTAAGCTGGGTCCACTGGTCGGCGGTAATCAGTACTTCGCTGGCCACCGAGCCTTTATAAGCGCCCACGTAACCGCTCAAACGCATCTGATCAATCAGCCGACTGGCCCGCGAGTAACCGATATTCAGCCGGCGTTGCAGCAAGCTGACCGACCCGCGGCCGGTCTCGATCATGATGTCCACGGCCTGATCAAACAGTTCATCCCGTTCCGCATCCGACAGGCTGGTGGTGGCGCCGATCTGCATCAGTTCGGGGTGGAACTCCGGCTGGGCGACTTCCTTGAGGAAATTACACACCGACTTGATTTCCTTGTCATCCACAAACGCGCCCTGGGCGCGCAGCAGAC
>JBAXGE010000401.1:0-1767 GCA_037139555.1 Phycisphaerae bacterium | reverse complement strand
GTTTTGAGTTTCCCCCGGCCAATCAGGGGTTGCTGGCGGAAATCAAATCGTTGTATGCGCAGGGCTTTACACTTTAACCCTGCCGCATAATACCCTTCAGATTCGCCATCATCCCGGCCACATCGCCGGTGCGCATCAGCGTTTCGCCGATGAGGAAGCTTTGGATGCCAGCGGCGTTGAGGCGTTGGATGTCCATGCGGTCGCGGATGCCGCTTTCGGCGATGAGGATATTTTTATCCTCGACCAGTTCCGCCAGCTGCACGGCGTGGCCGACATCAATCTGGAAGGTACGCAGGTCGCGGTTGTTGATGCCCAGCAGACTGTAACTGCGCATGGGCAGGCCGATGAGCGAACGCACGCGCAGCAGGTTTTCCATGTCGTGGACTTCGACCAGTGCGGTCAGGCCCAATTCGGCAGCAAGTATTTGGTAGTCAATCAACTGGGCATCTTCGAGAATCTCGGCGATCAGCAGGACGGCATCAGCCCCCGCCGCGCGGGCTTCCCAGATCTGGTAGGCGTCAATGGTGAAATCCTTGCGGAGCAGGGGCAGGTCCACGGCGGCGCGAACCTGACGGAGATAATCGAGGTGGCCTTTGAAATATTGCTCATCGGTGAGAACAGAAATCGCATCCGCCCCGGCGCGGGCGTAACTTTGGGCAATGGCGACGGGGTCGAAATCCCCTTTCATTACCCCGACGGAAGGCGAGGCTTTTTTCACTTCCGCGATGATATTGGCAAGGCCCTTGGGCACTTTGGTCATGGCCGCGAAAAAATTGCGCGTTGGCGCCAGGTCCCGGCATTGGGTCTTGAGGGCATCCAAAGTGACTTTTTTTTGCGCAGCCGCGAGTTCTTCGCGCTTGGTGGCGACAATTTTGAGTAGAATGTCGGGCGTTTGCTGAGTCATTTTTTTGAAAGCCTTCATTTGGACGCTTCAGGACCATACTTGTTTTGGGCCTTGTTAACGCTCTGGCTGATCCTCGGCCTGCGCTATTTATTGCGCTGGCAGGTATTCCGTGCCCAGCCGTTGCATGCTGCACCGCTGCGGTTGAATCACCTCACCTCAGGCTGGCATATTGTAGTAGCGGGGGCGATTTTTGTCTTACTGCCACCCCTGCTGATGAGCGTTTTATACCCGCGAATTACCCTACCCTGCGCCTGCGATGACAGCCGGTCCACCATGCAATTGGTGGTCGTGGTTATCGCCCAGGCCTTGGCGGCACTGGTGATGCTAGGCCTGTGCAAGGTGGCGTTTGTACATGGGTTGAAACGCAAAGGTCTGGGGCAGGACGAACCCCTTCGGGGGGCGGTGTGGGGTCTGCTGGCCATGGGGGTCAGTTATCCGATTCTACTGGTGGTGATGCAGGGTATCTCACTTATCAGTCAGCAGTTACGTTTGGGGGCTCCGTTACCCAAACACCCGGTGTTACAACTCCTGGAAAATTCTCCGAGTGCGGGTCTGGTGTGGGTGGCTTTGCTCGGTGCAGGGGTAGTGGCGCCGCTGGTGGAGGAATTGCTGTTCCGGGGGATGCTGCAATCCGCCTTGGTCGGGGTTTGGCCCAAAAATGATCATCCTCCGGCGTGGTGGCGTTGGATGGCAATTGCCGTGGTGGGCGTATTGTTCGCCCTGATGCACTGGGACAGGGAACAGGCAAATTACGAGGTATTCCTGCCGCTGTTTCTGCTGAGTCTGGTGGCGGGTTATGTGTACGAACGCACCGGCAACCTCTGGTCGGCGATCACCGTACACATGGTGTTCAACGTCATCAG
>JBAXGE010000400.1:0-1772 GCA_037139555.1 Phycisphaerae bacterium | reverse complement strand
CATGGCGGGTACCGCCTATCGCGGTTACGACTTCATTCTCCGTCGCCAGGGCAGCCTGACCACGCTCGCCGCCAGCAGCATCACCTTCGCCGATGGCGAAAGTTCGGTGGTAATCGAAGTGATCCCCATTGATGACACCTATGTTGAACCCATCAAGGCCATCCGGATGACGTTGAACAGCAACCCGGCCTACAACCTTGATCCTGTGGTGGCCAACCGTACTGCTACAGTGAATCTGGCCAGTAATGATTAAGGAACATGTGGTTGTTGGTATAGTCTAGACTCTCGCTCCGGGGTTCGCAGTGGCGAACCCCGGATTGTTCTGCACAGGAGCCGCAGGTCTAATGCGGGTCAAACCTGAATCGTCAAGTGGCCACAAAGCTAGGGGCGTGACGGGGTCGCAGCTGTGGTTTGTGCTGCCTCAGCTTGCCGTTGGTTATCTTACATCTGGAGTAGGGTCATGAATTGGCGTTTTATCTACCGCGGGTTCAAAGCCCGTTATCTCAACCAACGTTTGGAACTTGGCACGCTGGTACGGGCCCTCTCGGCCGATGCCGTGGCCGTGGATGTGGGGGCCAATAAGGGCAGCTATTTATGGGCGCTCAGCCGGGCCGTGCCGCGGGGCCGGGTGGTGGCCTTTGAACCGCAACCCGCTCTGGTGGACTATCTGACCCACGCCTGCCAGCAGGCGGGGCTGCGGAATGTCACCATCGTTCCCTCTGGTGTCTCCCGGCAAACCGGCACCCTTCGGCTGGCCATTCCCGGCTCCGGCGATAGTTCCCCCGGCGCTTCCTTTGAATCCGTAGTGGCCCAGCGCGAAACCTGCCGTTTTGTGGATGTGCCGGTCTGTACGCTGGATACCTATTTCCAGTCGGAAAAAGCCCGCATTGGCGCCTTGAAAATTGATGTCGAAGGCCATGAATTGTCGGTCTTGCAGGGCGCGACCGAATTGCTCAAAGCCCATCGGCCTGTCATCGTCTGCGAATGTGAACAACGCCATCTTAGTGCCGGTACCGTGGAAGATGTGATCGCGTATGTTGAGGCCCAGAACTACCGGGGCTATTTCGTGAAAAAATCACATCTGTATCCGGTTCACGAATTCGTTCGTGCCCAGCATCAAAAGCAAATCGGGGCGCGTTTTTGGGACGCCCCGGATTATTGCAATAATTTCATCTTCCAGCCGCTCGCTTGATGGGGCCGTGGGATGGGGGAAAATCAAATACGGACTTGAAATCTGCGGCCATGACAACTGGAAATTGTGGATTTACTGACGTATTCGGTGATTGATGGGGGTATGGATTACAACAACGACCGAACCTAGCCGGCCATCCAATCTAGTGTATAACGCCTGTACTATCACTTTGCCAAGTATGTTTTGTCTTCCCATGTGCTAATGTGGTAGGGTTGTCATAGGGGGTATTTACACTGGTGGGGTGTTGGGCAGGTGGTTTTGCGCTGGGGGCACCGGCGGGGACTGCTTGCCAACCGCATAAACGGGAGGTGTGTGATGGCGCATAACCTGAATCAGGCACCCAATGGCCAGATAGCGCTGATGTATTGCGGTGAGGTGCCGTGGCATGGGCTGGGCACCCAGCTCAATGGCCCCGCCACCTCGGCGGAGGCCCTGACGGCAGCACAATTGGACTGGGATGTACTCAAAGTCCCGCTGTGGGCGGGTGTGGGGATGACCAGTTATCCCGTGCCGCGGCATCATGCTCTGGTCCGCAGCGACCTGTGGGGAACGTCGCGTTGTCCGATCCTGGGCGTGGTGG
>JBAXGE010000399.1:0-1773 GCA_037139555.1 Phycisphaerae bacterium | reverse complement strand
GGGTCTACAAACAGTGCCGTACCCACGGCCAGACCCGTGGCGCCGGCCAGCAGGAATTCCACCCCGTCCTGCCAGGTCTGGATTCCGCCCATGCCGATGATGGGGATGTTGTGCCGCCGGCCTACGGCATGATACACGCGGTGGACCAGATAGACGGCGATGGGTTTGATGGCCGGGCCGGACAAGCCGCCGGTGCCGTTGGCCAGTACCGGGCGTTGCTTTTCGATATCAATCACCATCGCGGTAAAGGTATTCACCAGCGACAGACAGTCCGCGCCCGCATCCACCGCGGCTTTGGCCGTGGCGGTGATATCCGCGACATTGGGCGAAAGTTTCACAATCAGCGTCACGCGCGGGGTCACTTTGCGCACCTTGGCGACCAACTGGTGCAGCGCCGCGGGATCGGTGCCGAAGTGCATGCCGTCTTTGACGTTGGGGCAGCTTACGTTGAGTTCAATCCCCGCCACACAGCCCGCTTCGCTGTCCAGCCGCTGGGCCACCTCGGCATAATCCTGTTCGCACCAGCCGGGGACATTGACGATGATCGGGCACCCGAGCTTTTCCAGCACCGGCACCTTGTCGCGCAGGAAGGTATCCACGCCGATATTCGCCAGCCCGATGGCATTGAGCATCCCCGCCCGCGTTTCCACGATCCGGTAGGACTCATTGCCCTTGCGCGGGGTTTTGCTGATGGCTTTGGTGACAAAGGCCCCGAACTGGGACAGGTCCACAAAGTCGTGGTATTCGTTGGCATAGCCGCACGTCCCCGACGCGGTCATCAGAGGGTTGCGCAGGGCCATCTTGCCGATGTTGACTGCGAGGCTGGGAGCAACGGTGGAGGTAGTGGTAGTCATGCCCCATATAGTAAGGTTTGCCCCCCATGGAGAGCAAATGCCGGTTGGGGCCGATCGGTCAGGCAATGCCTAGGGTTTGATTTCCACCGGCGTACCCAACGGCACCGCCGCGAAGATTTCTTCAATATCGCTATTATTCACCGCCACGCAGCCCAGCGTCCCGGTCCGGTCGTTGCGTTCGCCGTGGATGAATATCTCGCCTCCCAGCGCGGTATACCAGACTTCCTTTTGTACCGCCGGGTCGGACCAATCGCTGCTCGTCAGATGCCGGGCAATGCGGTCATATTCCGCCTGCGTGATCAGTCCGGCCGCCAATCCGCGTTGGATATCCGCAGAATTGGGATAATTCAGCCCCAGAGAAAGATGGAACTTGCTGTTGGGGTTTTTGTACACGATCTGGAACTGCCCCTCGGGGGTGCGGCGGTCGCCCTCGACGGTTTTATTCCCCTGTCCGCGCCCGGCAATGCACGCATAGGTCCGGATCAGCGCGGCCCGATCATATATATGGAGCCGTCCGGCGGCTTTTTCCACCACAATCCGCGGCTGGACCAGTTTCGGCAGGGGGGTACTCGTTGGTTTCGGTTGCATATACCAATATCCCAGCCCCACCAGCAGGATTCCTACCAGCAGTCCTGTCCACATGGCAGAGGGGCTATAATGCTGCTTGTGACGCATGGCCTCATCTTATACGATTTGCCCCCAACCGACGAAACTTCGGCCCGGGTACTTGACGCGGAGGCGGGCTTGGTCCCACAATGAGCCCCTTGGTCTGGTGTGTGGCGTCGGCTGCCGAGGCTCGGAAACGTTGTCCGTAATGAAGGTAACTACCTGTGGCGAAAGCAATTACATCCTCCCATTCCACCGGCATGAGCCTGGTGATCGTCGAGTCTCCGGCCAAGGCCAAGACCATCAACAAGTA
>JBAXGE010000398.1:0-1774 GCA_037139555.1 Phycisphaerae bacterium | reverse complement strand
ACGGGCTGACGACTTCAAACGGACGCGAGAGTGTGTCCGACATCATGGTCATGGCATCCCCCGTCGGCGTTAATCGTGATGGCCTTCTTTGATGGCATTACGATTCCACGCGGGCACTTCGATTTCCAAAACACCCGTGGTCGCATCGGTGGCGATGATGGCCTGACAACTCAGCCGGCTGCGGCCATTGACCATGGGGGCCAGATCCATCCGGTCCGATTCCTCTTCGGTAGGTTCGCTCAACAGCGCCGCGCCCCGATTCACCCAAATGTGACAGGTCGAACAGGCACACACCCCGCCGCAGGAATGCTCGATTTCAATCCCCGCCTCCAGCGCCACCACCAGCAAACTCTGGCCCGGCGCGGCTTTGGCCGTCACCCGCGTGTCGGGCTTGCCGGTCAGAGACATGGGGTCTTGCAGGATAAATGTGACCGAGAGCGTCTTATTCGCCTCGGGAACCTCGTGTAAACCGCGTAAACTCATGGCAACTCCGAAAATAACGACT
Organism: Phycisphaerae bacterium; assembly: GCA_037139555.1. Lineage (GTDB taxonomy): Bacteria > Planctomycetota > Phycisphaerae > WQYP01 > WQYP01 > JBAXGE01. The sequence goes on along the minus strand of JBAXGE010000398.1, from coordinate 1,269 downwards.
GCTATATGCTAGCCGTTTTACCGCCCGCCGTCAGCCTGCGGGGTTTATCCCAAAAACAAACCGCCCCTTGGGCAGGGGCGGTGAGGTGGGAAATTATAGTCCGAACCTGTTCGTTCATGGCAAACGGGCATCTTTTTCGGGTGGGGTTTGCACGCCCACGGCCGCACGTAAATTTTTACCCGTAACCCGATACGTGGTATGCGCCTTGAGGCTGTCAGCCTTTTCTCCCGTGACGATCTGCACAGCCTGCATATCGGCGGGCAGGGGCATATCCTCGAAAGCGAACAAGACGCCTTCTTCATCTTTGGCCCCCAGCCACAACACCCCTTTATGGTCGGGCATTTGATAGGGGCGGCGCATCATGGGCAGCGCGGCCATATATTGGGCGCTGTAACTGGCGAAACTGGGTACCTGGGTCGCATCGCCATCGCCGGGAGTAATGGGACCGTAATTGGCCATGGTTCTAAAGAAGATGCGATCCGCTTTGGCCGTGCCTTTGCCGGGCACCGGCGTACCGCGATACCACTTGTTGGTATTGATGTACGCAAACCAATCATTCTCGCAATCCCCCGGCGCATCGCCCACCTCCACGCTGCAACTCAGCGCCGGGAAGCCCTGACTTTCCGCGATGAAACCAACGCCACGCTGACTGACCTCGGCCACCCACAGCCACCACTGGCGCACATGCGGGGCCCAGTCGTCGCGCTGGAAATTCATCGTGCTCATGTATAGATTCTGCCAGCTATCGGTCCAGAAGCCATCCAAACCGGGGTCTTTGATGGCGGTGTCCATACGGTTACACCACCATTTTTTGAGCCCCTCGTGCAGGATCGGCACATTAAACAAGGAGGGCGGATAACCATCGGAAAAAGGCGCGCCGGGCCGGTTGCGACAGAATGCTTCATTGCCAAATTCCTTGACGACCGGCCCGGTTTCATAAACCATGGCGGTGATCCAACCCCAATATTCGATCTTGGATGCGTGGAGTTTGGTATAGAGTTCTTTCCACTTCGCTGCCACGGCCGGGCTTTGCGGAACATAGTCATGAATGGCACAATCACCGCCGGTGGGATTGTGGCCGTTGATCCCTTCCGGAATGGGAAAGGCGGACTCTTTCTGCCGCAGCCCCCGGCCATTGAACCAACCGGGATGGTGGGCGTAAATACGTTTCACGCCCAACTTTTCGTAGTTGGCGACCTGTCCCAAAGCTCCGTCAATCCGGAAGGCCCAACTGCTGTCCCAATTAAATCCGATGGACGGCAAGGGTGG
>JBAXGE010000397.1:0-1780 GCA_037139555.1 Phycisphaerae bacterium | reverse complement strand
CTATGTCCGGCCCGATTGATCTGCAAATTGTTCGCCTGTCCCATGGCACGGACTTACCGTTGCCTTCGTATCAAACCTCTCTGGCCGCCGGGATGGACCTGTTTGCCGCCGTCACCGAACCGCTGATCCTGCCCCTCATGGGCCGCACGGCGGTGCCCTGTGGTTTCATTATGGCCATCCCGCCGGGTTACGAAGCACAGATTCGCCCACGCAGTGGTCTGGCCTTCAAACAGGGCCTCTCCATGCCCAACAGCCCCGGCACCATAGATGCCGACTATCGCGGTGAGATCAAAGTCCTCCTGATTAACCTCGGCAGCGAACCGATCACCATCACCCGGGGCATGCGCATCGCACAGATGGTCATCTGCCCGGTGATGCACGCTGCGTGGCATGAAGTGGACACCGTCGAACACATGACCGATACCCAGCGCGGCAGCGGGGGCTTCGGCTCCACCGGCCATTAACCAGCGGTGCACCATGCGGTTTGATGCCCCAACACTCGCCCACGAACTGCTGAACTTCGCCCCGGCCCGGCAGGCGTACACCGGCCAACTGGAACCCGCCGCAGGTCCCGCGCAGAGTTGGTATGTATTGCTCGATGGCCGGCCGATCCCGTTCAAATTTTTACGCGCCGCGGACACACCCCGCCCGGTGCTGGTCCTACTGCCCGGCATGGGCGTGACCCACGGCACCTTTGCGGGCATCGCCCCCTGGCTGGTGGCGCAGCACGACTTGCTGGTACTCGACTATAACAGTTTTTATGCTGACTTCGGCTGGCCGACCGGCGGGCCGACTTTACGCGAAATGGCGGTGGGCATTTGGGCCGTTATTGATGCCCTCGGAATGAATCAGGTCAGCTTTGCCGGTTCCAGTCTCGGCGGGGGTTTGGCGCTGCTGGCCACCGGCCTGCAACCCCGGCGGGTGCGCCAATTAATCCTGTTCAATCCCGCCGTGTTTCCGCAGGAACTTCCGCGGATGTATCATTGGATGCGGATACCGTTGCTCGGTGACTGGATGATGTATCTGTCTCCGCCGGAACGTTTGGTCAATGGCTTGTCCCGCATTGGTTACAGCCAGCCGGAGGTATTGCCCGCGCGTTGCAGGGCTGCGTTTGAACGCGATATGCATTTGGCCAACCGGTGGAAGCTGATGGACATCATGCGGCAACTACCCCCCAATGCGCGGGCCAGTAGATTTCTGCTGCAAGGGGTAGCCGATTTGCCGCATCCGATGCTGCTCTTGTGGGGCGAACAGGAACGCCTGCTGCCGGCCGATACGCCCGAGCGTATGGCGCCGCTATTTCCCGGACTGCAGATCCGGCGTTTTGCCCACTTGGCCCATTTGCCGCATGATGAAGCACCCGACGAACTCGGGGCCTGCTGTCAGGCGTTTCTGAATACCGCGATCACCTGATTTTTTGAGGGAATAGGTATGACCACACAGAACATTGTTTTCATTCACGGCTTCCCCTTTGATCACACCATGTGGGATGCCCAAGTAGAGGCCCTGACCGCTGCCGGCCATCATGTCTTCGCCCCGGACCTACCCGGCTTTGGCGGGACCAAACCCTTCGCACGGCGCGAAGATTATTCACTGGAGACCCTCGCCCTGAGTGTGGCCGAGGTCATTCAAACCATGACCAGCGGGAAGGTGGTACTCGCGGGTCTGTCCATGGGTGGTTACATCGCCTTGACCGCGTGGCGACTCTTTCCAGAACTGATCACCGGGCTGGTTTTGCTGGATACCCGCGCCGATGCCGATGCTCCGGCCGCCCGCGCCA
>JBAXGE010000396.1:0-1782 GCA_037139555.1 Phycisphaerae bacterium | reverse complement strand
GGAATTGCGGGTGGTTGACGATGACTTCAAAGGCGCCCAGTCCCACACAGCCCCGGCCGATGTGTTCGTGACGGTCCACGCGCGAGCCCAGTGGTTTGCGCGAGTCGTTGAGGTGGAATACTGCGATATTTTTCAGACCCACCAGCCGGTCGTATTCTGCCAGCGTGGCCGCGGTGGCTTCGGGATGGGTGAGATCATAGCCTGCGGCCAGTACATGGGCCGTATCAAAACAGGTTGCCAGCGGATAACGTACCGCCTCCAGCAGTGTGGCCAGATGTTCAAAGCGCCACCCCAGCGAGGTCCCCTGCCCGGCGGTGGTTTCGATGCACACCCGCACGCGGTAGGGCTGGGCCAGAATCTCATTGAGTGCCGCGGCCACGCGGGCCAGCCCGTCAGCCTCGCCCGCACCGCCATGACTGCCGGGGTGCGTGACCAGATATTCAATCCCCAGCGCATCGCAACGGGCACACTCGATGGCAAAGGCCTGCATGGACTTGGCCCGTAACTCCGGGTCCGTCGTGGCCAGATTGATCAGATAACTGTCATGGGCCACCAGCGGACATGCGGGGCGCTGGGCATCCCACGCGGCCCGCACCTGCTTAAATTCCGCCACCGCCGCGGGGTCCATCGGCTTGGCCACCCATTGCTGCTGGTTTTTGGTGAATATTTGCACGGTATCAAAGCCCAGCCGCTGGGCCTCCAGCAAAGCCAGATGCCAACCGCCCGCGATGGATAGATGGGAACCAAACATGTTGGGATAGTAAGCGCGTCCGGCAGCGAAGTCCAACTCCGCAACGAATCCCGACCCTCCACCCCAATGAAAACGGCCTGCGGTGGATGCCGCAGGCCGTGGGTTTCATGGGTTATTTGGGTTCTCAGGCATCGTCAGGATCAATCGTGCCCGCCGGGATCAGAGTTTCGTAATCCGCCACCGTGCCGCCGTCGAGGCAACACTGGATGATCTTGCGGCCCAGCGGATGCAAGTCCGGTTCGGCAAAGGTATTGATCTGCTGATGGAAAAACTCGCGCAGAATCGCCGCGCCGGCATCAAACGCTTCCGCGCCGACCTCCGGCTGTAAGTCCACCTGCAACATCCAGTCCGGAATGGTCTGGCCTTCCACCATCAGACTCTTGAGCGCATAGCCCAATAGTGCACACCGGCTGGGCTGCACCTGATTGGCATAGAACCGCGCTCCACCCCGCCGGGCCAGGAACTCGCGGGCGATCCACTGGGGCATAAAACCCACGGACCATGCGCCCACGTGCTGGTTGGGCGTCAGGATAAACCGCACCTTGGGCGTATCCACAATCTGCTGCAAGAGCAGATTCGCCTGATCCACCCGCCGGCCGGTGGCAAAGGGCCAATAACTGCCCACACCTTCGGAACTCATGCCCTCGCTGTCCATAATGCTGGGGTTGGCATGCCCGCGCGGGGCCGCCAGGCGCCACAACCATCCCAGCGCAGGGGGCAATAGATGGAACAAGCCCACAATACCATAACTCGGCTTGGCCTTGGTACACGGCGGGGTGCGCACGCCGAACGAGCGCACATCCACGGTCACCGGCCCGGGGACAATGCCCGGAACAATGTGCCGGGGCACAATCACGCGCGGGTTGGGACAGGGCTTGCCGGGGGCGTCTTCGATGTGCTCCCAGATCAGCGCGGTGCTACCGGGCTGGGCTTTGATATTTAAAAACAACAACGGTTCGGCGGGATGAATCGTCAATTCTTCCAGATGCGGGTCCACGCCGTAATGCTCGATATGGTTGATGCGCACAAAC
>JBAXGE010000395.1:0-1787 GCA_037139555.1 Phycisphaerae bacterium | reverse complement strand
AATCCAGACAAAAGGCCCCCACGTCCTGAAACGCGGTGAATACATAATTATTGGCGATGGTCAGCCCCACGTGTCCGTCTTCCATACTCCCGCCGATTTCATTGCGCCAAGCCAGGGTGATTTTGTCGTCCACCACTTTTAACGCCACGATATTGCCGGGGACTTTTTTATCTTTCGGTTCCACCGTCTCAAAAGTCACAATATAGGGTCCGGAACAGACCAGATTGGCCCCCAGACCTTCACCGAGTTCACGTTTGCCTTTCTTGTCATAACCGCCGGGATAATCGCCCCGCGCCACGGGGGCTCCGGTGGCGGGGTCCAACAGCAGCAGCGTGGGGCCCACCAATAAGACCCGTTCCTTATCGGCGATCAGCATCCGCCGCGCTCCGGTCGCGCCGGGAGCCTGCCATAGTTCCTTCCCCGTGCGCAAATCCAGACCGACCGTACTCTTCTGCGCCGTCCATACCACCACATCACCACTGATCACCGGGCCAATTGCCCCCTGATTGCTCGGGATGGGGCCATTTCCGCCACGGGTCCAAAGCAATTGCCCGGTTTTGGCGTCATAGGCGTGCAGGCCCCAGGAATAATCCGACACGACCAGTACCCCCTTGGCTACGCTGGGGGTGTGATTGAGGCCGCGCCATTTGTGGGTCTGATAATTGCCCTGTTTATTGGCCCAGACCGATTCCCACAGGGTCTGGCCGGTAGTGGCATCCAAACACGTTACCACGACATCCGCACGCTGGGCGAAAAAGCGCCGGATGGCGGTCTGTTCAAAAGCGTTATCCTGAAACTTGGCCAGCAGGTCGGCGTCCGCCACGCCGGGCTCATCCGCCGGGCGATAGTGATACAGGTAGACCCGTCCATCGGCCACAATCGGCGAGGAACTGCCCCCGCACAAGGTGCCATAGGCCGCGCGGGTTTTGTAGCGACTGTCCACCCCGGTGCCCCAGCCCGACAACGTCACGGATTCGCTGCGCCAGAGCGGCTTCGCCTGAGCCAGATCATCCAAGAGTGGTTTGCCATAATCCGGCCCGCGCGCGGCGGCCATGACCCCATAAAACCCCGGCCAGTCCTGTCCGGGCGCAAGACAGTATTCCTTCTTGGTGGTTTCCGCGGTAGACAACGTCCCGGTCACCGTGCCGGTTGCGGATTTCTCCCCCACCTGATTGCGCCACGTACCGGTTAATTTCTGGTCGGCGCCAATTTTCATGGTTAACGTCAGCGTCATGGTGGCCAGCCGGGACTGCGGCGCCCAGATACTGACCAGACGCAGGTCTACTTCCGCCTTAATTTCCTGACCCTGCGTTTGGCCCCGCAGGGCATCGGTTAAGAGTTTGGGTGACCCCTGTGGTTTGGGGCAACCGGGCAACTGGGGGGCCAACGCCCAAAACTGGACCGGCTTGCCCCCGCGCAGGGCTAAAAACACCTGCGACGCTTTATCCCCCTCGGTTAGGGTCAACCACGCGGACTGATAATCGCCCTGCGGTTGGGTTACGGTGGGTTGCGCGGGAATGGCGGCTGGTACGGCAGGCAGAGTTTGGGCCCAGGTAGAATGAATGCCTAAAAACACACCCAGTACGATGATACCGCAGCGCTGTAACATACCGGAACTCCCGTATAAATCACTTTTTGCGATCGCAAACACGATATGACTATCGGGTTAACGTGGCCCGGCGCCAGTTATTGCCCCCCACGCCGGGAGACAGGGGTATTTAGCCTCATTCCCGCCCTACCCGCCATTTCTGCCACCCCCTACCCGGTCTCACTGGCCAGAACTGCCC
>JBAXGE010000394.1:0-1790 GCA_037139555.1 Phycisphaerae bacterium | reverse complement strand
TGGGCGATCAATTATTCCGCCCAGTCGGGGGGCGATTGGGCGCGGCCGTGCCGCAGTACCGATGGGGGCAAGACTTGGCCTGTGCCCGCGCCGGCGGTTTGGCCGACCGACCGCAAGACATATATGCTCTATGCCGATTACGATAATCCTCTGCGGGCCCTGTTGGCCGCGGACTATCGGGATTTGTATCTGACGCAGGATGGCGGGAAGACTTACGACAAAGTATTCAGCAGTACCAATCGCGGGGCGGGCTTGCATCTGGCCGGGGTATTCTTTGATGGTGACACCATTTATGCCGGCACCAATGATGGGCTGTATGTTTCGCAGGATGGAGGTAAAACATTTGCGGCGGATACCGCCGCAGGTTTACCCAAGGAGTTTATGTCTGCGCTGGCCGGGGCCAAAACCGCCGGTAAGGTGCGGCTGTTTGCGGTTCTGCACAAAGGTGGATGGGCGGGGCTGACCGGGGCGGAATTTCGGGATTATACGGGCCTGTATATGCTGGATGTGGGTGGTGCGGGCTGGGTTCGCACCGGCAGCGATCTGGCTAAAACCGCGCTGCCGTTTTTTGTGAAAATGGCCACCGATGACATCACCACGGCGTATGTGGCGGGGGGCCGCAACTATCCGGAAACCGGCCCCTGTGTATACAAGACCAGTGATGGCGGTAAAACCTGGACGGATGTATTTCAGACGAGTGGTAATAAGAATATCGCCGCCGGGTATAGCGGTGACAAAGGGGACTTTGCCTGGTCGTTTGGCGAATATGCGTTGGGCTTTGATGTGAGCCTGCGCGATAAGAACCGCCTGATCCTGACGGACTTGGGCTTTACGCATATTTCGACCGATGGCGGGGCGAATTGGACGCAGGCATACACCACACCGCTGGTGCCGCGTAAGAGTGGTGCCGTGATTCCGCGCGGCGCTGCCTATTCCAGCAATGGTATGGAAGTTACCAGTGTCTGGCATGTGGCGTGGTTGGATGCTCGCAATCTATGGGCGTGTGCCACGGACATCAAAGGCTTTCGCAGCGCCGATGCCGGGCAGAGTTGGTCCTTCAATTACACGGGGCACACTCTAAATACCATGTATCATGCGGTGCAGCATCCCAAAGGGACGGCGTATGCCGCGACTTCCAGTGTGCATGACCTATATCAGAGCACCTATCTGGCCGATGCCCGTATTGATAAGGGCAAGGGCTTGGCACTGTACTCCACCGATCGGGGCGCGAACTGGAAAACCCTGCATGATTTCGGTATGCCGGTGATCTGGCTGGTCTTGGACCCGCGCGCGCCCAAGCGTCTGTACGCCGCGGTCGTCAATAGCCAGCGGGGCGGGATTTATGTCACCCATGATCTGGATCAGGGGGAGAAATCGACTTGGACCCGGCTGCCTGCGCCGCCACGGACTGAGGGGCACCCGTATAACATCACGGTGCTCAATGACGGTACGCTGGTCTGCACCTACTCGGGTCGGCGGGCGCCCAAAGACTTTACCGCGTCCAGTGGGGTGTTTGTCAGCAGTGATGAAGGTAAAACCTGGACCGACCGCAGCGCGCCGGGGATGCATTTCTGGACTAAAGATTTGGTACTTGATCCGGCGGATAAAACCCAGAACACCTGGTATGTCGGAGTGTTTCACGCCTGGGGTGCAGCGGCCCGCAGCGGCAAGAGTGGGCTATATCGTACTACGGATCGGGGCAAGACCTGGACGCTGTGGGCAGACTCGGCCAGTGCCCCGAGCGGGATTTTGAATGTGGAGTCGTGTGCGTTTGATCCCACGCATCCCAA
>JBAXGE010000393.1:0-1794 GCA_037139555.1 Phycisphaerae bacterium | reverse complement strand
ATATCGGGCATTTCTTTACGGCTGGGGTCCATGAACCGTTCGAACAGCAGGTCATAACGCAAGGGGTCCACGTTGCAGAGGCTAAGTACATAGCTGACCATGGCACCCACGCCCGAGCCTCTCGCGCCCACCGGGATGCCGTTACGTTTGGCAAAGTTGCAGAAGTCCCAGACGATCAGAAAATAGCTGGAAAACCCTTTGCTTTGGATGATCTTCAGTTCGTAATCCATGCGTTCCTGGACGGCGGGAGTAATCTCGCCAAACTTCTCGCGGGCCCCTTCCATACACAACTCACGCAGATATTCGTCCGGCGTGGGGCGTTTGCCTTCGAGCGTGATCGGCGGTTCATACACCGGCGCGTGCCGCTGGCTGAAGTCCAGTGTGACATCGCATTCCTCGGCAATTTTCAGCGTGTTATCGCAGGCTTCGGGATAGTCTTTGAAGACTTCGCGCATTTCCTTGGGCGACTTGAGATACAGTTCCGTCGAATAGCGCAGCCGGTCGGGATCATCCACCGTGCGGCCCATGGAAATACAGCACAGTGCGTCATGGGCCTCGTGATCTTCCTTGAGCAGATAATGGTGGTCATTGGTCGCCACCAAGGGACTGCCCACACGCTGGGCCACGGTGACCAGTTTGGGTAACATCGCCACCTGCGCGGGGTCGTTGTGATGCTGTAATTCGACGTAAAAGTCGGCACCGAAAATGTCTTTGTACTGCTTGGCCACGGCCACGGCGGTTTCGATATCGTTCTGTTCCAGATAGTGGCTGATTTCCGTGCCGAAGTGGCCATTGATGACGATCAAGCCTTCGGAATATTTCGCCAGCGCCGCTTTGTCCACGCGCGGCCGGTAGTAGAACCCGTCCACATAGGCAATGCTCGCCAGCTTGAGCATGTTTTTCCAGCCCTGGGCATTCTTGGCCAGTACCACCAGATGGTAGGCCGCATCGGCAATACTGCGGGAATCTTTCTCGGTCAGGGAGCCGGGGGCGACATAAAACTCGCAGCCCAAAATTGGCTTGATGTCGGCCTTTTTGCCTTCATTGTAAAATTCAATCGCGCCAAACAGGCTGCCATGATCGGTCAGCGCCAGCGCGGGCATGTTGTATTCTTTGCACTTCTTGCACAGCCCCTCAATGGTGGCGCCGCCGTCGAGCAGCGAGTAATGGCTGTGGCCGTGCAGGTGGACAAATGAATCTGAAGGATAGGCCATGGTGATGCCTCAATTATTAAGCGTGACCAACCGGCGGACCGGCCCGAAATTTACTTCATCATTCCATGCCCGCGCACCAGCATAACGAGGCGCATGCAAGGGAGCAAATGACTGCGCAAAATGGTGTGTAAGTGGTAATTTATGCTTGACTTAGCTACCAATCAGCAAAGCTGCAAACACCACCACCCATGTGGCATCGAGAAAATGCCAGTACATGGCGCTGTAACGTATGCCGGGGTAATAGTTTGCGTTATAGGTCCCCGCCCGGGCTTTATGCAGAGTAACGGCCAGCGGGATGATCCCGCCCAAGACATGGGCCGCATGCAGGCCGGTGAGGACAAAGAACGTGAAGAGATAAAGGTTGCGGCGGGTTTGAGGCAACGTAGTGCCGGCAAAGATTTCCGCCCAATTCCAGGTCTGCAAACCGAGGAACAGAATCCCCAGAATCAGGGTTATCGTCATATTAATCATGAGTTTGCGCTGGGCATCGGCCCGAACCGCCACCACGGCCCGATGGATGGTAACGCTGGCCGACAGGATCACCAAAGTAGACAACCACATCAGCCCCGGCAGATGCGGC
>JBAXGE010000392.1:0-1800 GCA_037139555.1 Phycisphaerae bacterium | reverse complement strand
TGTGATATCTGTCTGGGTGATACCACAGCATTGGAACCGGCCGAGGCGCAGAAAATTGCGCAGATGATTTTGTCGTGTATCGCGCGGCTGGATTTCCCGTATGGCGCCGGTTATGTGGTGTCGGTGCTGCGGGGCGAGAATCTGGAGCGTATCCGCGAACGGCGCCACGAGGAACTGTCCACGTATGGATTGATGCGCACCTACCCGGCCCCGCATATCCGGGAGTGGATCACACAACTGCTGGCGCATAATGTGCTGCAGCGCGAGATCAAGACCAGCGGGGAGCGCAGCTTTCCGGTGCTGCGGTTGAATGCGGCCTCGTGGGAAGTGATGCGCGGCCAACGGGCGGTGGCGCTGAAACAGCCGCTGCGCAGCCAGGTGCATGCACTGCCTACCACGGCCGGCGCCAAGGAAGATTGGCAGGGCGTGGATCGGGGGCTGTTTGAACATTTGCGGCAACTGCGCAAGCAATGGGCCACGGATAAGAATGTGCCCACGTATGTGGTCTTCAGCGATAACACGCTGCGCGATCTGGCGCGGCAGCGCCCGGCGGATATTGACACGCTGCATAATGTCTATGGCATCGGCCATACCAAGGTGGCGCAGTATGGTGAAGCCCTGTTGGAGACCATCGGGGCGTATTGCCGGGAGCAGGGATTGGCGCAGAATCAGGCCCCGGCCACGCCGGTGAACCCCCCGCCGCGCGGCGACGCCCGGCCTGCGCGCCGGGTGAGTACCACCACGGTACGAGCAGAGGCGGCGCGGTTGTTCGCCCAGGGCCAGCAGGTTGAGGCGGTGGCCGCCAAGTTGGAACGGGCGGTGAGTACGGTGCGCGGGTATCTGCGTGAGTGGATCGCCGAGACCGGCCCGGCGGATATCACGCCGTGGGTTACGCCGGTCATGCAGGCACGGATTCTAAGCACCGCGCGGCAACTGGGCACCCAGCGGATGGGGGCCATCCATGAGGCGTTGCAGGGCGCGGCGAGTTATGATGAAATTGGCATCGTCATGGCGCACGAACGCGGGCGCGCGGGGTAAATTGCGTATCAATAAAACCGCATCCCATCGCCTGATGGCAATAAATCCTGCTATTTACCCGTTTGAGCAGGCGTTTGGGGACGATATCCATCCGTGGCCTACGGGCCTGCCGATTGATAATTTCCGTCGCAGACTCTAGCATACAGACATGAAAATCGCACTGTTGCAAATCAATCCGACCGTTGGAGACCTGGAAGGGAACGCCAAACTTATTTTGGAGGCCACCCGACGGGCCGAGGCGCAGGGGGCGGAGTTGGTTTTGACGCCGGAATTGGCGCTCATGGGGTATCTGCCGCGCGATTTGTTGCTCAAGCCTGCGTTCGTGCAGAAATGCGGCGAGCAATTGCGGAAACTGGCGGTGGAACTGACCAAAGGGCCTGCACTGCTGGTGGGGTGTGCGGAGCCGAATACCAGTCATGTAGGCCGGGCGCTGCACAATAGTGCGGCGCTATTGCAGAATGGGCGTATGATCCGGGCGTTTCACAAGACGCTGCTGCCGACCTATGACGTATTCGATGAGGACCGTTATTTCGAACCCGCGCGCGAGGCGCAGGTGCTGGATTTCAAGGGGCTGCGGCTGGGGGTTTCGATCTGCGAGGATTTGTGGAACGACCGCGACTTCTGGCAGCGGCGGCGTTATCACACCGACCCGGTGGAACAACTCGCCGTGGCGCGGGTGGATGCGATTGTAAATTTGTCGGCCTCGCCGTTTGTGGTGGGCAAACAGCGCCTGCGGCAGCGGATGCTGGCGCGGATGGCGGC
>JBAXGE010000391.1:0-1809 GCA_037139555.1 Phycisphaerae bacterium | reverse complement strand
TTGAGAGCGATTGATTATCGTCGGCCATTACGGCGTATGCCTGAACTTGACTAAGTGCATGATAAGTACAGTCAAAATCTATAATGTCGTCACATACACTCGTGTGGTGCCGTCTCCCCGTGCAATTTTACCGCGCTTGCAGATGCCCTTTCTTCTGCTATAGCACGCACTCACTCACGTCTCCTAGCAATGCCCACCACCAGCCACAACCGTCCAAACCTCCACTAGTTAAATCCTTGTGATTTTTTGCATATGGGCCCCGCGATCGGCCTCGGGCCATAACAAATTGCCCGAGGCATTTGTTGGCCCATTTTGCTGCGCAAACATTCGATTATGTGCTTTTTTTGTACCGGTATGGGCGACCACTAGCCTCTTGGATTACCCGAGTAACCATCGGTTTTAGAATCGTTATTAGCTTCAAAATTGGCAAAACAGAAAGGTAGGGAATCAAATGGGAATATATCGTCACGGAAAGAAGTGGCGGGGTCAGGTGTGGCATGACGGACGGTCATACCACACCAAACCCTTCACGGATAAGCTGGCGGCCAAAGTGGCCGAAACGGAGTTGATGCAAAAGCTGGAACGTGGTGAGAAAGACTTGCTGGATCGGTATGCCAAAGTCATGAAAACACCAATCACGGAACACCTGACGGCATATCTGGCCAATATGTGTGCGTGCGGAGGTAGTCGGGGTTGGGTTATTACGTGCCAGCTGCGTTTGAAACGAATGTTGCTGGAGATGGGTGTAACCTGCCCCAAAGACCTGAGCCCCAACAAACTCCTGATCTGGCGGGATGGTCCGCATAAAATAATGCAGGGGACCAAAGATGGCCCCCAAGCCACCACTCGGCAGACCAGCCCGGAAACCATCAATCAATGTCGCCGGACATTATTGGCCTTTGTACGATGGATGGCCAAACATGACCGCTGCAAGCCAGACTTACCCCTGGAACTGTGCAAGATTGATCCGCTGGTCAGTACTGAAGCCCATAAACGACGGGACCGCCGGGCTTTAAGCAAGGAAGAACTGGGCAGCTTGTTTGGGGTAATTGCTGACTCACACAGGTTGTTTTATCGCATGTCGCTACTGACCGGCCTGAGAGTATCAGAAGTGAAGGCACTGCAATGGCAGGATATCCACTGGGACAGCGAACCGCGTCTGGAACTTCGTGCAATGACCACCAAAGCCCGACGGGCAGACGTTATACCCCTACACCCTGATCTGGTTGCAGTATTACAACCAAGTATCGGTCTGCCTCTGGAGCGTGTATGCCCAAATATCCCTACGATTGATCAACACAAGGCATATTTGAATACGGCGTGTATTCCCTTTGTGGACGCGTCGGGACGACGGGTTGACTTACACAGCCTGCGTCACACATTTATCAGCAATCTCGCCCGCGCAGGTGTCCATCCCAAAACCGCCCAAAAATTAGCCCGCCACAGTTCAATCGAGTTAACCATGAAACGATATACCCATCTGGGTATGTCTGATTTGGCGAACGCCATCGAAAAAGTGTCACTACCCGCGCCTACCCAGCCAAATTTGCCGTAAAACCTTCGTTTTCACCCCAAAGCAAGGATGAATTCTTGGAACGGTATTGGGAAAATATCCCTGCTAAAACGCCCCTTTTACTGCACAATCAGTAACGTACAGGAAAAATTACATGGTAAATATAAAAATTTTCTATGAACATACTTTCGCCTGTATTGGCAATGGTTTGCTCATATCTGCACAAAGGAACCCCACCCAAAACCGACTGGAGACGACCGGGATCGAACCGGCAACCCCTAGCTTGCAAAGCTAGT
>JBAXGE010000390.1:0-1821 GCA_037139555.1 Phycisphaerae bacterium | reverse complement strand
ACGCCGGATTTGATCCGTTCCAGCCAGGTTTTGTGTTCCTGATACCATTGTACCGTATTCGCCAAAGCGTTGGGCCACGCCGACCGGCTGGGCGTCCAGCCTAATTCCCGTTGGATTTTTCGGGCATCAATCGCATACCGCCGGTCATGCCCCAGACGATCCGCCACCGGTTGGATGCTATCACGCCCCCGGCCCATCAGTTGCAGAATCGTATGCGTCAGTTCCAGATTGGACCGTTCGTTATTTCCGCCGATGTTATAGGCCTCGCCCGCCACGCCTTTTTCCAGCACGGTGATAATCGCTTCCGCATGATCATCCACATGCAGCCAGTCGCGCACATTCAGCCCATCGCCATAGAGCGGAACCTTCTTGCCTTCCATCAGATTGGAGACAAACAGCGGAATAACCTTTTCCGGGAATTGGTACGGCCCGAAATTGTTCGAACAGCGCGTGACCATCAAATCCAGATTAAACGTATGTTGCGCGGCCAGCGCTGCCAGATCGCTGCTCGCTTTGCTGGCGGCATACGGACTATTGGGTTGCAGCGGCATGGTCTCGACGAATTTCAGATCCGTGCGTTCCAGCGGCAGACTGCCATACACTTCATCCGTGCTGACATGCACCATCGCAATCGTCCGCCCGGTCTTGGTCTGCACCCGGCGCAGCGCATCCACCACCGTCTGCGTGCCCAGCACGTTGGTCTTATAAAACGGCGTGGCGTCCATCAGCGAACGATCCACATGACTCTCCGCGGCCATGTGCACAATCGCATCAATCTGATGCTCCCGCAGCACTTGCTCCACTGCTTCGGCATCACACACATCGCCCTGCACAAACGTGTGCCGGGTGGCATCCACATCCGCGAGGTTTTCCAGATTGCCCGAATAGGTCAGCAGATCGAAATTGACGATATGCCAACTCGGCCGGTTCGCCTGCACAAAGCGGACGAAATTGCTGCCGATGAAACCGGCGCCGCCGGTGAGTAATACTTTGTGGACCTTACGCATGAATACCTCGGGTTACGAGTTGCGGATCAGAATTACAACCGAGCGCTGAGCTCGAACGATTCCACTTCGACAAAATCATCATCCAGATGGTTGGCCCCGGCCTTGGCGGCCAGCAACGTGGCGCGATACAGACTTTCAATCGTGCCGGCATCGGTCCACCAGCCCTTGAGGATATCAAAACTCATATCCCCGCGCTGCAGGTAATAATTGTTCACATCGGTGATTTCCAATTCCCCGCGGTGGCTGGGCTTCAGGTTGGCGCACACCTTGAACACATCGGCATCGTAGAAGTACATGCCCGTCACGGCCATGTCGCTGGGCGGATTCTTGGGCTTTTCGATAATCTCGGCAATCGCATCGCCTTCGAACCGCGCCACGCCAAACCGCTGTGGGTCCGGGACGCTCTTGAGGATGATCTTGGCGCCATGACTGCGGCTGCGGAAGTCCTTCGCCGCCGCACGGATGTTACCTTGAATAATATTGTCGCCCAGAATCACGCTGATATGCCCGCCATCGGCAAACTCTTCGGCATGTTTCAGCGCATCGGCAATCCCGCCTTCGCCGTCCTGATACGCATACGCTAAGCGCTTGATTCCCAAGTGCTTACCGTTGCGGAGCAACTTCACGAAATCACCCGCATGATCACCGCCGGTGACGATCATAATCTCGTCAATCCCCGCGTTCAGCAGGCATTGCAACGGATAATAGATCATCGGGCGGTCATAGACCGGCAGCAGATGCTTGTTCGTGACCGTAGTCAAAGGCCGCAGACGGGTACCTAAACCACCAGCTAAAACGACGCCTTTCATGGGCT
>JBAXGE010000389.1:0-1822 GCA_037139555.1 Phycisphaerae bacterium | reverse complement strand
AGCGAGGAGCCGGTGTTCAATGCCGGTGAGGTGGAGGCGCAGGTGACAGCGGAGACCGAATCGGGGCTGCCGGGGGCGGATCATGCGCTGATCACCTCGGCTTTCCGGGAAGAGAAGATCACGGATAACGAGGGTTCGGGGTATCTGGCGGTGATGATGGGCGTGGGGACGTGGTTGCCACCGAAGCAGACGAGCTAAAGGCAGGGATCATGGGAGCGGGATTTTTGGGGGGTATAACCCGGCGTGCAGGCGCGGTATAATGCCGTAAGTCCTTTTAAGGAATACGGCGTAAAATGTCTGTGCCCAAGCACTTAGCCAATCCCGCGATGCCGCCCCCGGTGCAGGTGGGGGATGATCCCGCGCGGATCAAGCAGCGCGAGGCGCGGCTGAACCAATTGGCCGAGATGGGCAATGTGGCGGCGGGGCTGGCGCATGAATTGAAAAATCCCCTTTCGACGCTGAAGCTGAATCTGCAATTATTGGAAGAGGATCTGGCGCAACTGCCGGACTCGGAGGGGTATCAGACGCGGGTGGGGATTTTAAAGCGCGAGGCCGACCGGATTTTGCGCACGATCAACGATTTTTTACGGTATGCGGGGCGGATGGAAATCCACCGTGTGCCCACCGGGCTCAACGGGGTGATCCGCGAAGTGGTGGAATTTATCCAGCCCCAGGCGCAGGCGGCGAAGGTGCGCGTGCATGTGGCGCTGGACGGGCAGGAGCCGGTGGGGATGCTCGATGCGCACATCCTCAAGCAGGGGCTGCATAACCTGATGATCAATGCCATTGAGGCGATGAGTGGCGGGCCGGAGGCGGCCGGCGGGGACATGATGATCCGCACGCACACGGCGGGGGACAAGGTGTATGTGGATATTTCGGATACTGGGCCGGGGCTGCCGAGTGAACAGAGCCGGCGGATATTTGACGCGTATTACACCACCAAGAAACATGGCAGTGGTTTGGGGCTACCCATCACGCGCCGCGTGGTGGAAGAGCATCAGGGCCATATTGAACTAACCAGCATTCCGGGCCAGGGCAGCAATTTCCGTATTGAGTTACCGTTGTTACGTTTGGCCCAGCCGACCTTACCTCCTACACAGTGATACCCCGCGCATGACCGAAGCCAATGAGCCCGTTGCCATTCCCGCCACCGATGCCCAAGGCAAGCCCATCGTGGGGCTGCCTGCCCGTTTGGCGGCGTGGCAGGTGTTGGTGCAGTGGGTGGATTTGGAAATGCCGCCGCTGGTGCCGGAGCGGCATGAGGATACGTGGAAGGAACTGGACGCGCGGCAGCGGGCGCAGGCGTATGAACTGACCACGGGGGTGATCCGCTGGCGCGGGTTGCTGGATCATGTGCTGGTGGCCATGTTGCGCGGCAAGACGATACAGGACTTGGAGCCGCTGGTACGGGCGATATTGTGGTTGGGGGCGTATCAGATTTTGTTGCAGCCGGACACGCAGGTGTATGCGGTGGTGGATACGGCGGTGGAGATCACGCGGTTGCAGGGCGGGGCGCGGGCGACGGGGTTTGTCAATGGCGTGCTGCGCAATGTGGCGCGATTGCAGCCGCGGGTGCAGGCGCGGGGCCGGCCGCATCCGGCGGCGTTTGCGATCAATGCCAAGCAGGAAGTGATCTTGAACCAGCCGCTGTTCGGGCATCCGGTACGGCTGGGGTCGGAGTTTGTGGCGCGAACCACGAGTCATCCCAAGAAGCTGGTGGAGATGTTCCAGGCGGCGTTTCCCGCGCGGGTGGCGGGGGAGATTTTGATAGCGGACAATGTGCGGCCGGTGCCGATTTTGCGCTGTGATGAGCCGGCGTGGG
>JBAXGE010000388.1:0-1828 GCA_037139555.1 Phycisphaerae bacterium | reverse complement strand
TGCGCGGTAATCACCCGGGGCTGCAACCAGGCCGTATCGTCGTAATCAGCCTGCGTCCAGCCCCACGGATGCAGAGACCCCTCCATGCGTTCCCCCGCCCCGGCCGCAAAATAGGGACCACCATGAGCCCCGAACTCCGGCTTGGCAATCGGACTATGGGATGGGTCCACCAGACAGCGCCACTCCGGCCCGGTGCTGATTTGCTGGCGTAATTCCGGTGTACCACCCTCCGGCGTCAACAGAAAGAACCCCGGCCCGCCCATTTGGCCAATCCCCGCAAAATCGCCGAAATGACAGACCTGCACGGCCAGCGTATGCGCCCCCGCCGTTAATCGCCCCAAATCCACCAGCGTACAACCCCAGCGCAGCGGGTCCGACCGCGCCGGCCCGCGGGCCATTAATTGGCCATCCACATAGACAATATAACGCTGACTGGCACTGATCCAGATACGCAGATGGGCCACCGGCTTGGCCAGCTTGAACTGCCGGCGAAACAGGAGCACGGTATAACCCTGCCGGGATACCGCCGGGTCGGGATGCCACACGGCGGGGGTATCAAGGACCGGGTGGGTAAACTCAAATGCGGGGAAAGCACCGACAGCGCGCATAGACGTACTCCTTAATGGCCCCATAATAGCCCCAGCCCCCGCGCCCGCCAACGGATGCGGGCGAATTCTCCATTCCGGGTAACGGTTTGTGGGTAAACCGGTCTTACGGTACCATAACAGCAGCACATTTCTATGGAGCCAAACATGACCCGCACCGAATTTCTCTCGTTACTGAAACAACGTCCCATGCTCTGTGATGGCGCGATGGGCACCCAGCTCATCCAGCGCGGGCTCAAGCCCGGCGACTGTGCGGAGTCCTGGACGCTGGATCGCCCACAGGACCTCCAAGGTATACACCGCGCCTATCGTCAGGCCGGCGCGGAATTGATCACCACCTGCAGCTTCGGTGCCACCGCCACCATGCTGGCCCGGCACAAGCTGGCCGACCAACTGGTCGAAATCAACGCCGGGGCCGTGCGCGTGGCCCGTCAGGGCGCCGGTGAAGAGGCGATTATTCTCGGTGATGCGGGCCCCTTCGGCGATTTTCTGGAACCGGTGGGTGATGTCACCGCCGATACCGCACTGGGCATCTTTACCGAGCAAATGCACGCCCTGCGCCAGGCCGGCGCCGACGGCATCATCATTGAAACCATGTCCGACCCCCACGAGGCGGCGCTGGCCGTACGGGCCGCCCGGCTGATGGGCGATTGGCCGGTCATCGCCACCTTTGCCTTCCAACGCGTGGCCGATGGCAGCTTCCGCACGATGATGGGCGCCACCCCCGCAGCGGCGCTGGAAGCCGTGCAACGGGAACATGCCGACGTCATCGGCGCCAATTGTGGCACCGATTTAACGCTGAACGATTACGCCCAACTGGCCCGGGAATTGTTGCTGGTGGCCGGTGATACCCCGGTCATCGTGCAGGCCAATGCGGGCTCGCCGCACGCGGGCGTATATACCCCCGCCACACCGGAACAGTTCGCCGAATTGGGCCGGGAAATGCTGGCCATGGGGGTCAAAATCGTAGGCGGTTGCTGTGGCACCACGCCCGCCCACATCGCGGCCCTGACCAAGGTGTTCCCACCGCAGGCTTCCTAACTTCCGGGCGTGACTTGCGTTGTGGCTGGTGTGGTAGCGCCGGTAAAGATCGGCACAAACATGGGGCGGAGTAAATCCGTTCCCGTTACCGTTAAGTGGTTGGTATCGAAATACAACGCTTTGCCATCCCGCACCACCCGACAACGCTGCTGGGCATCGAGCAAATATTCTTTGGGGTCGAG
>JBAXGE010000387.1:0-1834 GCA_037139555.1 Phycisphaerae bacterium | reverse complement strand
GACGGGGGGAAGGGCGGAACCACAGATGTAGACAGATGCACACAGATGGGACGGGGAGAGGGTTTTTAACCACGGAAGACACGGAGGGGCACGGAAATGAGGTTTGGGGATGGGGATTGACTTTGTGGTGTTACATTGGTATATACTTTGTGCATACTGCAAGGAGATGGTTTATGGTGAAGCATTTGGTCAAACATGGCAATAGTTATGCGCTGATTATTGATAAGCCGGTCATGGATTTGTTGCGCATCACGCCGGAGACGGCGCTGGATGTCACTACCGATGGGCGCAATTTGGTGCTCTCCCCCACCGCAGCAACAGCCCCGGCGGCAGCGTTCACCAAAGCGCTGGGGCGGGTGAATCAGCGCTATCGCAAAGCGTTTAAGAAATTGGCCGAATAAGCGGATACACCTGTGGATGTGCAGTTTTTATCGTTGCGCCAAAGATGCGGTGACGGAATGCTTCCGCCAACATACACCAAACACATAAGTAAAGAAACGCTACGACGTGCAGCAGACGCGAGTGACGACGGTGGTACACCATCGCATATTTCCATATCTGACCTTCGGTGACCAAGTTAAAATTTTACTTAGGTTTTGGCTGCTCCACTATCGCTACGGCTTTCCCATTGATACGCATTGCCTTGATAAGGGTGGTATGGGGACCACTATAACCAGACCCGTGCTGGCTCAAGTTAAGCGCTGACGGCTTGTCCTTGAATTCATCCTTTAAAATCCGCACATCATCCTTCTGTTTAGGTTGGACAAAGGTGAGTTGCCCTCCCTCACGTTTAAGCATAAGTGCGCCAGACATCGTAGTCTCGAACTCCTCGCCCCACATCTGCAACTTCAGTGGCCCACGGCCTTGATGATCGCAGGCTAGTTGCATAGTAAAATCGCCAGCATACTGCCAAACTGAATTAAGCGTAGAGTAGTCCATAAGACGCAATCCATCAATTTCAATACGCCATTTGCGGTCAACTATAAACAGTTTCCTAAGAGCCTTTTCGTCCACAAGTGGGACGTCCAACTGTTCACCTTTGCCTTTGGGATTGCCAGTTTGAGCTACAGGGGCTTCACGCTTAACCCCTTCAACCGCGGGTGCATCTGGAAGGGGTGATGACTCCACCGTGTCGGCCATATTCTTGATTGCTAATGCATCGTCGAGTTTTCCTTTTCGGGTTTCGGATGCCTGCGCAAGCCGCAGGGACGATACGTAGGTTTTCTGGGCAAACTCGACTTTCTTCATGTACTCCTGTTGGAGTGCTTTGACCTGCTTCTGGAAGTTTTCGTCCGCTTGTTCATTGGCCTTCTGGTATATGGCAGTGGCCTGTTCGACCGCAATATTTTTCACGGAATTGGGACTCGGTTGTGAAGTGGGTGGAGTGTTGAATATATCTGCCCCCTGAAGACACACAGTAGTAGCGAAAACGAAGACGATGGCGACGATGAAATACTTCATGACAGCTCCCCTATTAGTATGATTCTCCGACCTTCCCCACGAGTAGTGGACGCCAAGGTTAGCGCCATTTCAATTACAACCCGCCGCGAAGTTTTCGGGGCTGACGAGGTTGCCCATCGAGTGACGACAAGGGCGATTATACCATCCCAAAATCCAGAAACAAGCAATATTTATGGTGCATTACAAGTGGTGGACTTTCGTGGAGCTACAGATTCTACCGAGATTTCCGGGCTGGGAGAGAATCATGGTCAGGGGTGACCATGGTACTGGGACGGGGGAGTCGGCCTGGGGGCCGAATGCCGACGGGGCGTCGGCACCACTGGGGAGGTGAGTCATTACACCGTGCCGCGGACGCGGGTTACCAGGGTGGGGA
>JBAXGE010000386.1:0-1839 GCA_037139555.1 Phycisphaerae bacterium | reverse complement strand
ACGCTGCTGAAGTTGATGATGGGGCTACTGCGGCCGCAGGTGGGGCGGGTGGAGGTTTTGGGGCGCACGCCGGAGGCGGTGTGCCGGGCGGGGACGTTGGTGGGATATCTGCCCCAGCGGCTGGAGATGAACACGGATTTTCCCATTACGGTGCGGCAGTTGGTGGAATTGGGGCTGATCAAACAGAAACGGGTTGGGTGGGGATTTTCGCGGGCCCAGAAGCAGCAGGTGATGGAGACGCTGGAACTGGTGGACATGGCAGATTATGCCCGGCGGCCGATCGGGGCGTTGTCGGGCGGACAGCAGCAGCGGGTGCTGTTGGCGCGGGCGCTGGTGACGCGGCCAGAGCTGCTCTTGCTGGATGAGCCGACGACAGCGTTGGACCAGCCGGGGCAGGAGCGGTTTGCGGGTTTGATTGAGCGGCTGCGCCAGACGCGGGGGCTGACGCTGGTGATGGTGGCGCATGATTTGCGTGCGGTGATGGCGTCGTGCGACCGGGTGGCATGTGTGAACCGCACGCTGCATTATCACGACCAGCCGGCGGGGTTGTCGCGCGAGTTGTTATTCAAGGTGTTCCAGTGCGATTACGATGCGGTGGCGGAATTGGCGCCGCATGCGGGATGTTGTGGGCCGGTGCAGATTACCGGGCCGCTGTGGCCGGTGGCGAAGCGGGCGGATGATGCGGGGGGGGAAAAGTCATGAGCGACTGGCAACTGACGGTGGAATTGTTCTGGCCGGCGATCGTGGTGGCGCTGCTGATGGCGGCGAGTTGTGCGGTGCTGTCGGTGTATATCGTGCAGCGGCGGATGGCGATGATTGCCGACGGGGTGGCGCACGCGGGGTTTGGCGGGATGGCGATCGCGCTGCTGGTGGGCTGGTGGGTGGGGTGGACGGGGGACACGGCGACGCTGGGCGAGCAGGTGATTACGGGATTATTCTGCATGGCCGCAGCGCTGGGGATCGGACTGATCGCGCGCGAGCGGCGCGTGGGTGAGGATGCGGCGATCGGGATTCTGCTGGTGGCGAGTGTGGCGCTGGGGATGCTGTTGTTGGCTTGGCGGCAGCGCTTGCCGGGGGGACGGATGCCGGTGTCGCTGGAGGCGCTGTTGTTCGGGCGGTTCACGACGGCGGGGGAAACGGATGTGCTGATGGCGGCGGGGGTGACGGCGCTGGTGGCGGTGGTGGTGGGACTCAATTATCACGCGATGCTGTATGTGACGCTGGATGAGACGATGGCGCGGCTGAGTGGGGTGCGGACGCGCTGGATCCATGCGCTGCAGTTGATGCTGATCTCGCTGGTGATCGTGGTGGGGGTGCGGGTGGCGGGATTTTTGATGGTGACAGCGCTGACGGTGATCCCGGGGGCGACGGCGGGGATGCTGGCGCGGCGGTTTGGCGGGGTGATGGTGTGGTCGGTGGTGGTGGCGGTGACGGCGACGGTGGTGGCGCTGGGGCTGGCGTTGTTTACGCCGCTGAATGAATATCCGTCGGGGCCGATATTGGTGCTGACGCTGTTTGCGGTGTTTGTGGCGGTGTGGGGCGTGCGGCGGTGGCGGGGGAAGGGGAGTTAGAGCCGTTCTCATAAGTAATCCCGCATAATGTTCGTAATTGCGACTTGCGCAAAATGGCTACCTATGGCATGATGGGGCCATGCGCCGAATCGTGCCCAATTTCGAGAACTGCTCTCTCGAGGAGTTCAAGGCCGCCGCCAAGAATGGCGCCAGTAACCGCGGGGCGTGCCGGCTGCAAGCGCTGCGCCTGGACCTGGCGCTGGCCGACGAGGCGTCGGCACCACAAAACCCCCCTCATTTCCGTCCCCTTCCGTGGTTAACCTCCCCC
>JBAXGE010000385.1:0-1845 GCA_037139555.1 Phycisphaerae bacterium | reverse complement strand
ATACCGCCACGGTGACTTCCGGCAGGCAGGTTTCCGCGCCGCAAAGCTGATATGTGACCCATGCCACCAAGGAACCCCCGGTCCAACGACCAGACCCATGGATGGTCAGCGTCCCTGTGTATCCATGGTCCGGCGCCGGGGGGCAAGCCCACACCACTGCGGTGATATTGTCCGGATCAAAGTGTATGGCCGACCCGTTGGGGGGTACCAACTGTAACGACCAGCCAGTGGGAATCACACACTCCAGCGTAAGCGTAACGTCCTGTGGCGCTCCTGCTGCAACCTTGGCGGTGGCGGTAAAAGTGACCGCCGGGCCGGGGGTGGTGGCCCCAGCGGGTACCCCCGCACTGAGCAGGGCATACCACAGACTGCAATAGACCGTCGGGTTGGCACTGGCCACCGGGGCCAGACGGCCGATAATCTCCCGCTGGTGCTGGGCCAGTTCCGGCAGCGCTGCTTGCGGCAGAAGCAGGCCCAACGCCTCCAACGCTACCGCCAGCGCCGCAGGCACGGCATTATCCATGGCCAGTTGCAGTTGCACCGGCAGAGCATCATGCCCGCTGTGCGTGGCAGTGTACGTCTGGCGCTCGGCAGACCAAAACAGCCGGTCCATGTCCTGCAGCAGTTGCAGGGCCACGGATAAAAATTCGTCTTTATCAGCCGGGGAAACAGCGGACAAATACGCCAACGCGGTAATCAGGTGGGCATAATCATCGAGAAAACCCAAGGTGTGGGCGGGCGCATGACGACTAATGCGATAAAGCTGGCCCGCACGGAGGTGGTGCCGGAGGAGGAAACGGGCATTATTCCGGGCAGCATCGAGATAGGCAGGCTGGGCACAAGCGGCGCCAGCCACGACCAAGGCTTGCACAAACATCCCGTTCCACGCGGTAATAATTTTATCGTCACGGGCAGGGGGAACCCGGATTTGGCGGTGCTGACGCAGGCGCAGAGATAGGGCGTTAATCCGGTCCGTGCCGGCCGCCACGGTAAGACCCGAGCGCTCGGCGAGCTGGGCAACACTCATAACCCGGGACAAAACATTACTGCCCTCGAAATTGCCCGACGCCGTAATGCCGTAGTAGGTACACAGCAGGTCGGCATCGGCGGGATGACCCAGTGCGGCGCGGACTTCGGCCGGGGTATAAGCATAATATTTACCTTCGTGGCCTTCGGAATCAGCGTCGAGCGTGGCGTGAAACTCCCCCGCCGGGCCGGTCATTTCGCGGAGCCAATAATCCGCGCAATCCCGCGCGGTAGCCAGATAATCCGGTCGGTTAAGCAACCGGCCAGCCCGTGCGAAGACTTCCAGCAATTGGGCATTGTCATAGAGCATCTTTTCAAAGTGCGGCACCAGCCAATGGGCATCCACGCTGTACCGGGCAACGCCGCCAGCCAGTTGGTCATGTATCCCCCCTGCCTGCAGGGCATCGAGGGTGACCGTCAGCATGTCGGTGAGTTGGCGAAATTGTGCGGGCTGGAGTTGGGCGGGATTGTTGGCCGCATGTTCCAGCAACCAGCACCACAGACGCAGGGTTTGGTGCGGGGGAAATTTGGGCGCGCCACCAAAACCGCCGTGCTCAGGGTCGAAACTTTGGCCCCATTGCCCATAAGCCAGTTGCATGACGGCAGGCAGATCAAGGGGCGCTGCCCCGGGCGCAGTGGCTTTTTCCGCATACCCTTGCAGCGCCTCCACCGCCCGCTGGGCCTGGGCCTCAATCTCGCCGCGGCGCTGCCGCCAGGCTTCGGCGATGGCTTCCAGCAAACGCGGAAAGCCGGGCCGGCCATAACCATCCTCCGGCGGGAAATACGTTCCGGCATAGAAAGGCTTCAGGTCCGGGGTCA
>JBAXGE010000384.1:0-1850 GCA_037139555.1 Phycisphaerae bacterium | reverse complement strand
CCGTCCACATATTCCATACTGATGAAGGACTGCCCCAGATGCTCGCCGAGGTCAAAAACCCGGCACACATTGGGATGCGTCACCTGCCGGGCCAGGCGCAATTCATCATGCAAACGCTGCAGCCAACGCGCATCTTTGCCCACTTCCTCGGGCAGGAATTTCAGGGCCACTTCCAGATCCAACTTCAGATCATCGGCGCGGTAAACCTCACCCATACCACCGGCACTGACCAATTCGATGATCCGATAGCGATTGGCGATGATTTCGCCCGAGACAAAGCGGTCTTCGGCGTGGCGTGAGCGGTGCAAGGGCATGGGCTGGGTTTCGGTGCCGGAGGCGTGGGTATCCGCCTTGCCGACTATGGCCGAGAGGGTGGCCGGGGTTAGCATGGGCGGGCGGTTCAAAATATCTTCGGCCGTTTTCTCATGCTGGCCCAGCAGGTTTTTAAGCTCCGCCAGCAGTTCCGGATCATGCCCGGCCTGGTGCTGTAAAAATTGTTCCCGGGCCGCGCCTTGATAGGGCATGGCCTCCAGAAACAATTCTTTGAGTCGGGCAAACTGTTCGGGACTCATTTATGCGGGCTCCGCCGACATTTGTTGCCGCAACCAGGCGCGGGCAAAGGCCCAGTCGCCCTCGACGGTGCGTTTGGAGATGCCCATAATCTGGCCGATCTGATCCATTTCCAACCCGCCAAAAAACCGCAATTCCACAATTTTAGCCTGCCGGGCGTCGAGCAGAGCGAGTTTTTCCAGGGCCTCATGCAGCGCGATCACATCCAGTGCCACGGCCTCTTCTCCGGCGATACCATCGGTTAATTCCACCCGCCGGGCGCCCCCGCCGCGTTTCTGCCGGCTGCGGGTGCGGGCATAATCCACCAGAATCCGGCGCATCGCCTGGGCGGCGATGGCATAAAAATGTCCGCGATTCTGCCACTGGACCCGTTCCTGATCCACCAATTTCATAAAAGCTTCGTTGACCAGGGCTGTGGCCTGCAGGGTGTGGCCATGGCGTTCGCGCCGGAGGTAAGACTCGGCAATATGATGGCAGTGCTCGTAAACCAGATTGAACAGCCGCTTGCCCGCCGCCTCATCGCCCTGCGACCATTCCTGCAGGTACTGAGTCACCTGTTGCTGACTTTCGTTATTTTCGCTCATAATTTGTCCCTCTCGGAGAATTTTGCTGCGGCCTTCAAGGTTCATTATCGCGTAGCAGGTATGGCCACACAAGCCAAGACTTCTAAAAGATGCTTGTTATGGGGACATAGCGCCCCACTTTCCCAGATTGTGCCCCTACCAAAGTAGTCGCCAGCCGCAAAATGCGGTACATTTAGGGTTTGCCCCCGGCGGACGTGGGCACGTTACTGACAGGATGCGGAAAACTATGGCTAAGACGATACTGGACACGAACTTAGGGAATACTTCCATCATTGGTCTCCAATGGGGCGATGAGGGAAAAGGCAAGCTGGTGGACCTGCTGGGGGACCGCTTTGACTTGTCCGTGCGCTGGAACGGCGGATCGAATGCCGGCCACTCGGTCAAAGTCGGCGATAAGAAATATGCGTTCCACCTCATCCCCAGCAGCATCCTGCGGCCCAATTGTATCTCGGTGGTGGCCAATGGCGTGGTGATTGACCCCATTGGGTTGCTGGGCGAGATTGACAAGCTGGAAGGCCAGGGCGTCAGCATCGGCGACAACCTGAAAATCTCCGCCCAGGCGCATGTGGTGATGCCCTATCACCGGATGCAGGACCAACTGTCCGAGGCCCGGCTGGCCGGAGGCAAGATTGGCACCACCGCGCGGGGCATCGGCCCGTGTTACGCGGACAAAGCCAACCGCTCCACGGCGGTGCG
>JBAXGE010000383.1:0-1855 GCA_037139555.1 Phycisphaerae bacterium | reverse complement strand
GCGCGGAACTGATCAACATCCACGCCGTCGCCCCGGTATCAATTTGCTCCACCGCGGCCACGGGCGCCCCCGTCAGGGCGATACTCGGCTGCGACGCCGCACTGCTCAGCGCCACCTCGGTCCCGCTCTGGCCCAGTGCCAGTCCACACATCGCCAATAAAATAACTACCGACAGGACTGCGCGCAGCCCTGTCCCAGAAAATGTGCCGGACATGTTTCGCTCCTTCGCCAAAAAATGGCATCAGGCCCCGCCAAGAGCCTGCGAAAAAGCGAACAATCCGCGTGCCAAAAATAGCAGCAGTGAAATATTTTGCCTATTATTTATGCAACTTCTTTGCTGGCAGGATGATACAAAAATATTCGCGTAGATAAAAAGAGCCGTTTTTCCGGTTCTGCTTAAAATTTGGCGCGCAGTATCTATGCAATCAGCGTTTTTGGCCCTGATAATGCCTAAAAAATGACCCATTTTTTCTGGTCATTTTTTAGGCTCTAACCCATATTTTGATCGGGGCACGCACTCCACGTGCCCCGATTTTAAGCCACCTGATCCGCGCGGGCCTCACGTCAACGTATCGCTCGCCGTCCGTCCCGGCATCTGCACCGAGGACTGTTCCAGAATCCAACCCTGCTCGCCATGCAGCGAGGCATCCAAACCTTCGATCTCGCGGTTTTCCGAAATCCGGAAACCCATAATCCGATCAATCACCACCGTCAGAATCACGGCAATAATCACCGCATAAATCGCCGCGATGCTGGCCGCCGCGGCCTGGATACCAAACTGGTGCCAGCCGCCTTCCACGCCGCCGAACACCGAACGGGCAAACACACCCGTCAGCAAGGCGCCGAGGAACCCGCCCACGCCATGCACGCCGAAGGCATCCAGCGAATCGTCATAACCAAACTTGCTCTTCATCATCACCGCGTAATAGCATACCAGACCCGCCAGCGCCCCGATAATCAGCGCTGCATACGGCGGGACAAAGCCACTCGCCGGCGTCACCGCCACCAGGCCCGCCACCAGACCCGACGCTACGCCCAGCGAGGTCGCCTTGCCATGTTTGCGCCATTCCGCCAGCATCCATACCAGCGCCCCGGCCGCCGCGGCAATCTGCGTATTGGTAAAGGCCAGCGCGGCAAACTTGTCCGCTGCCGCCGCCGAACCACCGTTGAACCCAAACCATCCGAACCACAGCATCCCCGCGCCCAAAAGTGTCAGCACCAGACTGTTGGGCTGCAGGATTTCATGCGCCGAACCGATGCGCTTGCCCAGATACAACGCCAGCACCAGCGCCGACGCACCCGCCGAAATATGCACTACCGTACCACCGGCAAAGTCAATCGCACCCATGTGATAGCCCGGCCCCGCCGCACCCAACCAACCACCACCCCATACCATGTGGGCCAGCGGGTTGTAGACAAAGATGGACCAGAACAGCGTGAAGATCAGATACGAACTGAACCGCACCCGTTCCGCAAACGCCCCGGCAATCAGCGCCGGCGTGATAATCGCAAACATCCCCTGGAACATCACCCACACATATTCCGGGATCGGCACACCCATGGGGCTAACCACACTGTTGGGCGTCAGACCCATCAGCATAATCTTGCTCGGGTCCCAACCAATGAACCCGCCCAGCGCGTGTTCGCTGCTGCCGAAGGCGAACATATAACCAAACAGCACCCACTGCACGCCCACCACCGCCAACGCGCCAAACGAATGCATCATCGTGCCCAGCACATTCTTGCGCCGCACCATGCCCGCATAAAACATCGCCAACCCCGGCACCATAAACATCACCAGCGCGGAACTGATCAACATCCACGCCGTCGCCCCGGTATCAATTTGCTCCACCGC
>JBAXGE010000382.1:0-1878 GCA_037139555.1 Phycisphaerae bacterium | reverse complement strand
CGTCGAATGCCTATGGTTATCCCATGCTCATCGGTTGCGTGATGGTTGGGCGCGAGATCCATCGGCCATTTGCGATACCGTATGAAGAATGCAAATCGACCGATTTCCCATTGATCGTTTTGGGCGGGAACTGTGAATATCGGTATTTTTTAACCCGACTTAAGAAGGAGAATCTGCTGGAATTTACATGCACCATGGAATCCGGAGTCATCAGCGGCCGCGCAAAGTCAGATTATGGCGGTAAGAATCCAGTTGAAGTCGTGTGGGAAGGGAAACTCGTCGGTGACCGGATCGAAGGAACCTCGGCCATGATCGTGCCGGGCGGTAAACGCCTGGAGAGGCCCATGGTGGGCCTTCTGCGCAACACACCCAATGCCGGATTGGATCACCAGAACGCCATTTATCAGTTGGAACGCAACGTCCTTTCCGGCCGACAAACGGAGAACTATCTGATTGTGGTCGAGTTCGCCAACGGCAAACCGGTGGCGGCACTAGCGCGGCTGGCGGAAGGTGACACCGCGTTAGTCGATGTTGACGCCAACGGGATGACTGTAACACCCCAGCCGGCTACGCTCAGCGGTCGTTCAGCGGTGCTTGGCGGCACGCTGGTGGTGGACGGCAAGCCTCTGACCCTGGATCCGGTCGAGGTAAGACCGAATGGCTGGGTGGCCAAGGAGACCGAGGACAACAAAACTTGGTATGGCCTTGGCGGCATTCGTACCCGTGCCTATCACAACACCGATCCGGTTGCCAAACGCTGGAAGGAATGGATGTCGGCGACCTATACGGGTCCGCAAGCGCTTTCGTCCGAACTGACACAGCAGGTGGCCCAGGAAACTGCGGAACTTGAGGCCCTTCCATTTCCAGGTCCGGCGACCGCCTTCACCCACCACCACATCGGGAATGGTCAGGGGAAAAATTCATTCATCTATGCTCCCTGGTTGAACTTCACGCCGGTCAAAGATGCGGCCAGTTATCGTTTTGAGTGTAAGGGCAAGGGCATTCAAAACAAAAAAACCTATTTATTCGAGGCTATTTCCCCGACGGCAAGTCTGCAACCAATCTGGAAGGATCTTCCAGGATCAGAATATCAAGCCACCTGCACGGCTTTGGATGCAGCCGGAAAATCTTTGGGTGAGCCGCAGAAATGGATGTTTGAGAAACGAGCCACATTCGCCGACGCGAAGCGCATTGGAAAACCCATCCCTGATCCCATCGCCACCCAGTTGGCCTTGCGTTTTCCTCGCACCCTGGCGTTTCATCACTATGCCCAATGGCCCTTGTTCGACTTGGTGTTTGGCGCGGGAATGTCACCGCAAATCAATGCGAATCTGTCCTATTGCATGCGCGATCCGTCACGCTGCCTGATACGCTGGAGCGATCTGCCCGCTGAACGGACTGCGGTCCAGCGTGGACTGAACGCCTATTGGACGGCGATTGCTCAGGAGACGGAAAACCCGCTTGGCCTGTCGATCGGATACTATTCCATGTATTTTTGCACGGTTCAGGATTGGGGTCGCGAAGCCATGGACGATTTCGAGGTTACCGGCAAGACTGATCGTCTTCAACGATTGCAGCGGTCCTTGGGTTTGTTGCAGCGGATTCAACAACCCAGTGGTTCATGGACTTTGGGGAATGGTGGCTTTCTTTCCAAAAATATGTTCTCGCCGGTGTGGGCCGGTGGATTCACCCTATTCAAGACAGCCTGGCTGGACCACAACAGCGCGGCATATTCCTTAGGCTACGGTCGGTATCGCCATCTGTCCGGCGATACCTCTTTCATGGATTGCGAAATCAAGGCGAATCACTGGGTAGCGCGCAAC
Organism: Phycisphaerae bacterium; assembly: GCA_037139555.1. Classification (GTDB taxonomy): domain Bacteria; phylum Planctomycetota; class Phycisphaerae; order WQYP01; family WQYP01; genus JBAXGE01. The sequence goes on along the minus strand of JBAXGE010000382.1, from coordinate 55 downwards.
GCTTTGCGGACCGGATACTGGGAAACCCAGATTCAACAGGGCGATGGTGGCTGCA
>JBAXGE010000381.1:0-1889 GCA_037139555.1 Phycisphaerae bacterium | reverse complement strand
AAACCACTTGGCGAGGGCTTACGGACCAACCTGACCGAAGACAAAGATGGTGTTGGCGGACCACGTTTTATTTATCTACGTGATAGCGAATCGGGACAATACTGGTCCCTTACCGGTGCCCCAGATTATCCCCAAATGACGGAATGGGAATGCCGGATTGGTCTGGGATATCAAATCAACCATAGCGTCCAAAACGGGATCGCAGCCGCTTGGCGGGTATTTGTCCCACAAATTGACCTGACAGGTGAATATTGGACAATTACGCTCACTAATCGTGACGCCAAACCCCGCAAGATTAGCGCGTTTCCCTATCTGGAAATGCAACAACCAACCCGCACTCGTCACGGAAATGCAGACCGCCGCCCAGCAGCTGGCCGACAATATCAATCATCATGCGTGGGATGGCAAATGGTACCTGCGGGCCTTCGATGATGAAGGTGTGCCGGTGGGCAGCGATACCCCCCCCGCCAGCGACAACGGCGAAGGCCGCATCTTTATGAATCCCCAGAGCTGGGCGATTATCAGCGGCGTGGCCTCCCCCGAGCGTGCCACCCAAGCCGTCGCGGCCGTCAAGCAATATCTCGACACCGGCTATGGCATGGTGCTGAACTGGCCGGCGTTCACCAGTCTCAAACCGCGCATCGGCCAGATGACGGCAATGACGCCGGGGTTCTATGAAAATGCCAGCGTCTATGTGCATGGCAACTGCTTCTGGATTTATGCCCTGGCCTGCGCGGGCCGCGGCGAAGAAGCCTGGGCCGCGGTCAAGGCGATTCTGCCCGATACCGACAACAAGCCCAACGGCGACACCGAAGCCTTTATCATCCCCAACTATTACATCGGGCCCAACGTCAAACGGCGTATGCAGCGTAATTTGTATCTGTCGGGCTGGCGGACCGGTTCGGCCTCGTTCATCTATATGACCGGGCTGGAATGGATTCTGGGTTGCCGGGCGGAATACGAAGGCCTGCGGATTGATCCGCACCTGCCGGCGGGTTGGAAGACCGCATCGGTCACACGTCCGTTCCGGGGCGATGTGTACGCCGTCAGCATCAGCAACCCCAGCGGCAAGGCCGGGGCGACGGTGCAACAGGTTACGGTGGATGGCAAGGCACTGGTCGGGAATCTGATCACCCCCATCGGGGATGGTAAGACCCACGCGGTGACAGTGGTCATGGCGTAAAACATGGGTTATGCTCTAGGCTATGATGAAAGCCGGATTTGCCAAAATCGCCATCACCCCCGGGCCGGAAAACAGCCTGCTGGGGTATGACTATCGCCAGCAGCACCTGCCCCCCGGCAATGCGGGGGTGCATGATCCGCTGTATGCGCGGGTGCTGGTGGTGCAGGAAGAAGACGGGCCGCCAGCGGCCATCGTGAGTCTGGACCTGTGTATTCTGGCCGTGGGCCTGGCGCGGCATTTGCGCGGGTTGGTTGCAACCGCCTTGGGCTGCGGGTCCGAGCGGGTACTGCTGTGCACGACCCATACGCATTCCGGCCCCCTGCCCCAGCGCGCCGGGGACAAGGGAGAGTTTGGCGATTTTCTCACCCCGTTTATTACGCCCGAGCAGACCAATCCGGATGCGGCGTATGCCGTGCGGCTGGAAGTGGACGTAAAAACTGCCGCCGCACAGGCAGGTGGTTTGCTGGTGCCGGTAACGATCACCGCGCAGAGCGCACCGCTTGGAATCGCCTATACCCGGCGGGTACCCACAACAACCGGCATCAAACTTTGCTGGAATCCGCAGGAAGCCGCAGATCTGAAACCCGCCGGCAGTGCGGACCCGGCGTGTACCATTTTGACGCTGCGGCAAATCGGCGGGCCACGCGAATTTGTCATTTTTAATGTCGGGGCGCATCCCGTATGTCTGGGCAAGACCAGCCGCGTG
>JBAXGE010000380.1:0-1890 GCA_037139555.1 Phycisphaerae bacterium | reverse complement strand
GGCAACAAGTCGGAACTGGCCGTGGGGTATTGCACGCTGTATGGCGATATGAACGGCGGGTTGGCGGTGATCTCCGACGTGCCCAAAACCATGGTGTACCGCATCTGTCAGTGGTTGAACCGCACCCGCCAGCCCACACCGGTGCCGGTGGCGTGTATTGACAAGCCCCCCTCGGCGGAACTGCGGGCCAATCAGACGGATCAGGACTCGCTGCCCCCCTACGATCAGTTGGACGCGATTCTGGAACTGCACATCGAACAGCATCAGGCGGCGGAGCAAATTATCGCGCGCGGCCAGCCGGCAGAGATCGTGAACCGCGTGATCAATCTGGTCCGCGGGGCGGAATTCAAACGCAAGCAGGCGGCCCCGGGACTCAAGGTGACAGATCGGGCGTTTGGTTCGGGCTGGCGCATGCCCATCGCACGTAAATAATGCCGGGAGCAGACATGGCGCGGGAAAAAGATATTCTGGCCCTGTTGGCCACCGCCAAACTGCGGCGCACGCCGGTGCGTTACGGGGTGCTGCGATATTTGGGCAAAGCCGACAAGCCGCTGAGTGCGCAGGAATTGCTGGCGCGGCTGCCGGAGGCGACGGACACCGTGACGGTGTACCGGACGATCAACACCTTTGTGCGCAAACATATGGTCCAGCGGGTGCGCGGCGACGACCGGACCTGGCGGTATGAGTTAAGCCATGGCCACGAGGCGGCCCATGGGCTGCACCCGCATTTTGTCTGCCGGGAGTGCAACCGGGTGCTGTGTATCAAGGAGGCCACACTTCCGGCCAAGTTTGTGCCCAATCTACGGTTGGGGGCGGCGTATCAGGTGGATTACGCCGAAGTGGTACTGCACGGAATCTGCCCGAGTTGCCAGCGCTGAGCGGCGCTTGCGGGTATCCCTATCTGCGTATAGCATATCTGTATATGCGGAAGAATGTCTCCAAATCCGGATCGCTCACCCCCCCGATTACCGTCGGCATCATGCTTAGTTTGGTGGACACCATGGGCCGACAGCTGGCGCGGGGAATTATGGAATACGGGCACACCTGCAAAGCCTGGGAGGTGCAGATTCACCATCCCAATGCCCCGTTGGATCCGATGCTAAATCTGGCCACCTGGCCGGGGCAGGGGATCTTGGCCCAAGTCAACACTGAAGAGCGGTGCAGCTGGCTGCAGGCGTGGGGCGGGCCGGTGGTCAATGTGTCCTCGACTCTGGCGGAGGTGCCGTTTGCCAATGTGCTAATGGATAATGTGGCGGTGGGGAAAATGGCCGCCCAGGAATTTTTACGCCAGGGTTTCCAGAATTTTGCCTATGTGGGTATGCCGAAACGGACATTTTCCAACCAACGGCGCGAGGGATATGTGGACACCCTGACAGCGGCCAAACAAACCTGTAACGTGTTTGAGGAACCGCCCTCTGCAAGTTTTACCGCGCGGAACGAGGCCCTGCGCGCCTGGTTAGTGGCCCAACCCAAACCGTTGGCGATTTTTTGTGCCAATGACTATGAGGCACGCCGGGTGGTGATTGAGGCCATTGCGGCCGACATCAGTATCCCCATGCAGGTGGCCGTGTTGGGCGTGGATGATGATGAATTGGAAAGCATCTTTTCACCAGTACCACTCTCTTCGGTGGTGCTGGACTTCGCCCGGGTGGGGTATCGGGCGGCGGAACTATTAACCCGACTGATGGCCGGCAAGGCGGCGCCCAAAAAGCCGCTGCTGGTACCACCGCTACGGGTGGTGCAACGACGTTCCTCGGACGTGCTGGCGATCGGGGATCCGATTGTGGCTCAGGTGGTCAGGTATATGTGGGACCATCTCGACGAAAATCTGAAGATTGATAATATTCTGGCCTGTTTTCCCAGCATATCGCGCCGGCATTTTGAACGCCG
>JBAXGE010000379.1:0-1900 GCA_037139555.1 Phycisphaerae bacterium | reverse complement strand
CAGCGACCGCATGAAACGTATCGTCGCCGAAGATGCGCCGTTGCTGATGAATTATGACGAATCCGTCTATGTGGAAAAATTCAGCTATAACGAAATGGACCCCGCCATCGCCGCGGAACTCTTCGCCCATAACCGCCGGATGACCGCCGATCTGCTCGACCGCCTGCCCCCCACCGCCTATACCCGTCTGGGCCGCCACTCGGTCCGCGGGCTGATCAGTCTGGAATCGCTGGTCCACGGCTACACCGACCACCTCACCCATCACCTGAAATTCCTGCTGGAAAAACGCCGCCTGCTGGGCAAACCGATCATCTGACCGTGCCCCTGATACGACCGCTTGCACTCTGGGCTATGTGGTGCTATTATAGCACCTATGGCCAAACCACCCGCTCAGCCCAATCAGTCACTCATTGACGGACTTCAGGTCCTCAGCGCTCTGGCTATTGCCCGTGCCCCCATTGGCTCGCGCGAACTCGCCCGCCAACTCAACCTCGAACCCACCCGCGCCAATCGCCTGCTCAAAACCCTCGCCTCCCTCGGTGTCGCCCGGCAAACCGCCGACCGCAAATATGTCTCCGGCCCGGCCATGCACGTGCTGAGTGTCCAGGCCATCTACGGCTCGGGTCTATTGGCCCGCGCGGTGCCCATTCTGCAAACCCTCCTGCGGTTCAACTGCGCCGTCGCCATGGGGGTACTCTGGCAGGATCAGGTCTGCTACCTCTATCACGCCCAACCCGGTGGCGACATGTCCCAGGCCCTGGCCGTATGCGGGCTGTTCCCCGCCGTCGAGTCCGGCATCGGCATTCCCCTGCTCGCGCAGCTCCCCACCACCGAACGCGCCCGCTTGTGTGCGCATTTATCGCCTGCCGAACAAAAGCGTCTGGCCGCCCAATTGCACATTTTTGCCACCAAGGGTTATGTCCATTTACCTGCCACCGGCCACCGCGCGGAGCCCGCCCTGGGTGTGGCCATCGGGGCACCCGCGTTTGCGGGTCTGGCCCTGGCCGGGCCCACCGCACAGGTTGGCGCCACCGTTATGATTCAAGCGTTACAGGACGCCGCAAACCAAATTGCCGCCCTGCCCGATTAACCCTTTTAGGAGTCCCGTCATGAGTTGTCCCCCCGTCCAAGTGTCCGGCATCTTTCCGCATCTGGCCCAAATCGGCGATCTCGGCCCGCCGCGCAGCGAAATCGGCGTGGGCTGTCTGATGCCCTGGGCCGGCAAGTTGTACGTCCTCAACTACAACTCGCACAAAGAACACACCGGCCGCGGTGTATCGCTGCGCCGCATCCATGCCGATCTGAGTATGGAAGTCGTCGCCGAAACCCTCGGCGTGGACGGCACCTACACCAACCGCTTCGTCCATTACCCCAGCAATAAAATCGTCATCGGCCCGCACGTGATTGATGCCCAGCACAACATCCGCACCATCCCCGAACTCCGCCCCCTGCGCGTCTGTGGTACCTGCCGCCACCTGACCGATCCGGAGAATCTGGTCTATGTACTGACCATGGAAGGCGAACTGTTCGAACTGCACATGCACACCATGGCTTGCAAGCAAATCGCCAACCTGCAGGACATTCTCAGCACCGATGGCGAAGGCCGCGTGCACTTCAAAGATTGCTATTGCTGCTTTGGCCGCTTGGTCGTCTGCTCCAACGAATATTTTGAGGAAGACTGGAAACGCGAGCGCAAACAGGGTCGCCTGGCCCAATGGGACGGCAAGGGCGCATGGGAAATCCTCGAACGCAAACCCTTCACCTGCATCAGCGGCCGGCACGAATTCGGCGGTACCATGTTCGCCACCGGCTGGGATCAGGCCTCCGCGCTGCTGAAGGTCTTCACCAACAGCGACCAAAAATGGACCACCTACCGCCTGCCCAAGGCCAGCCATTGCTT
>JBAXGE010000378.1:0-1909 GCA_037139555.1 Phycisphaerae bacterium | reverse complement strand
TCTACCCCGCCGAGTCCTACCATCAGGACTACGTCTCCTGCAATCCCTACCAAGGCTACGTCCGCGCGGTGGCCCTGCCCAAAGTAGACAAGGTCCGTGCGAAGTTCAAGGATATGCTCAAGCCATAACCAATGCTTGCAGGTTTCCCCAAATACACTTCGGGTACTCATCCTACGGCATGAGTACAAAACATCAATACTTGTACACACGCTCTCCGCTGTCCACAATCCCCGCCAAACGCCCACAGGCCCGGATTTCCGGGCCTGTGGGGGCTTGCGTGGTGCGGTCTGTCATTACTTCAACTTCACCGCCAGCTTGGTCATTTCTTTGGCCAGTTGGTCAATTTTGACTTCGTGGTAGCCGGTGATGCCGGTGCGGAGGATGTTTTTGATGGGTTTGGTCCAATGTTTGGGCAGGGCGTCCACGCCGTGCATGATGCCCCAGAGGCTACCGGTGGTGGCGCCGTTGCAGTCGGTGTCGAAGCCGGCCATGACGGCCTGACCGATGGTTTGCGTGTAGTCATCGGCGCCAAAGAGGAGCGCGGCGGCGACCACCTGGGCGTTGCTGTTGGTGTGGCACCAGTCGTGGTGTTTGGTCTCGTCCCATTGCTTATGAATCTGGTCCACCACCGCGTCAAAGCTGCTGCCGGCGGCGTGTAACTGCATGATGGTCTTAATGTCGCCGGCCAGCCGACAACCGGCGGGGATTTGATCCAGCCCGGCCCGGATCACCCACGCCCAATCACCCTTGGGGGCGACATACGTCGCGGCCAGCATCGCGGCCACCCACATTTCCCCGTAGATGCCGTTTTTCACATGGCTGATACTGGCATCGCGCCATGCCCACTCCGCCGCGCGCTCGGGCCGGCCGGGGTTGGCATAGCCGAAATAATCCGCGCGAATCTGGGCACCGATCCATTCCCGGAAGGGATTGCGATACCGCGCACTGTGAGGCGGCAGAATGTTCTGCAGGAAATTACGATACGCCACGCGCTCGGCGGTGCAGGTGTGGAACGCGGGCACGTTGTCGCACCAATACCCCGCCACGTTTAGTGGCGTGAAGTTGGCCCCGAACTTTTTCAGCAGCTCAAAGCCGATCACGGTGTAATTGGTGTCGTCGTCCTCAACCATGCCGCTCATATGCGGCAGCAGCACGCTGCGCCAGTGTTTGTGCAGTTGCCGGGCAGGTTTTTGTTTTTCAATGGCCCGCTGCTGGGCGGGGGTGGGCAGCGTGAAATAATTACGGATGGGCCAGTTTTTACAGGCTTGGGTGGTGGTGGCGATGGCCGCGCGGGGCCAGCCTTCCACGGGCTTGCCCAGCATGCATCCGCAGATGCGGCCCAGCAAGCCGCCGTGCAGATGTTTCTGCCAGCGGGCGGTGCTGCCCTTCCAGGCGGGGACTTTGACCGTAGGCTGACGTGCGGCTTGAATATCCGCCAGTGCATCGGGTTCATGGGGCGCATCGGGGGCATAGGGCAGGTCCTGCACGGCATCCACCACCGCGCCAGCGCGGGCCAGCCACGCGCTGTCGCGCTGGCCGCCGATATGCTGAACCCAATTGTTATCCGGCGCAGGCACTGCCAGCAAACTTTTGATGGTATCTTCCAGCGCCCCCAGCACGCGGCCTTCCTGCCGGGCCTGCTGGTATTCAATCGCCAGATCGCACCCATCCAGCCAGACTTGTTTATTGACCCAAGCCGTCAAATCGGCTTCCGACGGACGATAATCCTGTGGCATGTGCACTCGCTTATGTTGAAAAAAAACGCGCTGCTCAGGGCGCGTATTATGGCCCCAAGGGGTGGGGAGGGCAAGTTTTGGGCCTTGCCGGGGGGTGCTCTTGACATTTTGGTGCGAGTTAATTAACTTAGTTAATTAACTCGCCGACGGGAATGGTTCCGCCGGCTTTTTAC
>JBAXGE010000377.1:0-1921 GCA_037139555.1 Phycisphaerae bacterium | reverse complement strand
GTGGCGGGGTCTTTCAGGCCGTTGTTGGTGGCGATTTTACCCAGGTCCACGTAGCGCGATTTGGCCAGTGCGATGGCTTCGGGATTTTTGCGCCAATTGACCTCGAGGGCTATGCGGGCCTCTGCTTCGATGGCGCCTTCGGCGAGGGCTTCGCTGCGCAGGGTGGGCAGGACGCCCTGGGGGCCGGCGATGGTGATCTGGCCGGGCTGGCCGCGGTCCAGCCGACAGTATTGCAGATTGGGGAACGGGCCACCCCATTGGTTGTGCCAGGGGTTGCGTTTCCAGCGTTCCATTTCGTCGCGGTTGCCGGCGGCGGGTTGGGGTTTCAGATAGGACAGAAAGTCCAGACCGATGGGGCCATAGCCGTTGCTGCCGCCCTGATGCTCGCCGCCGAAGCTCAGATCGGGGCTCATGCGCCAGAGGATGTTGACGGACTGGTTTTCGCCGATGAAACAGCGCAGGGAGTTGATCCGTACCAGGCCCTCGGTTGGTTGGGGATAGCCGCGGCCCAGACCTTTTTGTTCCGCGCCGGGGCCGATATCGGGTCCGCGGGCGAGGCCCACTTTGGCGCCATGTTCGCTTTCCATGCCATCTTTCCCGGAGCGATAGCCGTAGCCGTGGGTCCATACCGACCAGCGCAGGAGCGGATCAATCTTTTGGTACATGGCGGTGGTCACCGGGCCGGCTTTGGCGTCGGATTGCTGGCCGATGAGCATTTGATGTTGGGCCAGACCGGCTTTGATCACGCGGGCCTGAGCGCCCAGCACCACGTCGCGCCAGGGTTGATCGCCCTGACCGAGTTCGGGGTTGGGCAACTGTACCGTGACCCAGCCGGCGCCGTCTTTGACGCTGACGCCGACGGTCTGGGTGTCGGGGTCGGTTTTCTTTTTATCAATCGCCATGCCGATGTCCCACACGGACAGGATGACAAAGCGGGGCTGGCCGCAGGTCTTGATCCACAGGGCGAGATAGCGCTCGAAATTGGTGAAATCCGGGACCAGTTCCGTGCCCTTGCGGGTGAAGGTGATCAGGCCGGTGGTATAGCCCAGCCGGGTGCGCGTGACGACGGGAATCTGCATGATGTTGCCGCCCAGACGGGCGACCTGTTGCAGGGATTGTTCGATGAGGGTGAAGTGGGCATCGGACCAGAGCGGGACGTTGTAACGCAGTGCCAGGCTCTCGGGCGATTGCTGCAATTCGACGTAGAGTTGCCGTTGGGCGGGGGTGGGGACGGTGAAGGCGCCCACGTGGAGTTGGATGGGCGTGGTTTTGCCGGCCACGGTGAGGTTGGCCTGATACAGGCCGGGGGTGGTATCGGCGGGGACATCCACCGTGACCAGCACGGGTTGGACGGTTTCGCCGGGGATGAGTTTGGGGCTGAGGCCGTCGAACCAGTCCTTGGGCGTAAGGCGATCGGGGCCGGGGCCGAGGTCGCGCTCGCGCGTGGGGAAGCGGACGCGCACGGCGGAGGCGGCCAGCGGCTTGGGGCCGGTAAAGGGCGACACGACGGGGGTCAAGGATTGGATGGGGGCTTTGTCGGCGACCACGACCATGCCGCTGGCCATGCCGCCGCGGGCGGCGGTCAGGTGCATGATTTGCGGCGCGTTGGCGGGCGCGGTGGAGGCGGCGGTGATGGCAAACCAGGGGTCGGCGACCCAGAGGTCGGCAGCGCGGAGCGAGGCACAGAAAACGGCCAGCGCCGCGCAGGCGACGGTCAGGGGTTTGGTCATGGGGAGATGCAACATCCGGGCGACTCCTTGAAGGTGCGGTTGGGGTGGCGGGTGGCTACCGGAGAGAATAACGTGGCTGGGGGCGGGATATTGCGGAGGGGAGGAGAGTTAAGAGTTAAAAGTTAAGAGGTAAGAGTTGGGGGACGGGGGGAGGTTAACCACGGAAGGGACGGAAGGGCACGGAAATGAGT
>JBAXGE010000376.1:0-1930 GCA_037139555.1 Phycisphaerae bacterium | reverse complement strand
TTCTTCCAGATGCGGGTCCACGCCGTAATGCTCGATATGGTTGATGCGCACAAACCACGCATCCTCGGCATCCATCACGGTCAGTTTGCCCGAGCCTTTTTGCAGGCTGGGATGACACAGCGCCATGTCGTCGGTGACCGGACGCAGATCGCACGTGCGCGGCAGCACCAGAAAACGCTGCTGACCCGTGACCGTATTCTGGCCCCACAAGAGCCGGCCATCACGCTGGCGATGGGCATGCTCGAGCATTTCCGACTTGCCCCCGCCGCTGGCGCCTTCGTGCATGAGCGTGAGTTTGTTGTCATACGGGGTCACCACCTGCACCGTGGAACAGTGGGCCGTGACCCATTTTTCCTGTTCGCCCAGATTCAGCAGCACGCCGTAGATACCCTTTTTGGCACTGGGGCCGGGATACAGGTTATAGCTGAACAATTCGTGCAGGCCTTCCAGGCGGTTATGCACGACCACCTGCTGACCCTTGAAGTGCGTATGCCGGAACGGCGGCGCCACGTAGATAATCGCCTTGGGGGCAAACCCCGCAGGCAGTTGGTCCACCGGGATGATGCCCTGTAACAGCGCCAAGCCCAGCGCGAAAAAGCCCGCATTCGCCGGGGCAATTACCATCGCATCGGTCCCCTTGCCCGCCGCCCCGGCGACAAAGGCAAACATGGCTAATTCCTGCCCCGCCAGCCAGGCAAAGGTTTCGGCCCGCAGGCTGGCAAAGTCCGATCCAAAGCGGTCCTGAAAAGTAGGTTTGTTCGTGGGCCGGTGATCGGCGATCACCATACAGTCCGGATCGCGCCTCCGCATGTAGGGATCCACATAGTTGGCGGCAATGCCGTTTTTGACTTTGCAGACCAGCGCCTCCAACACGCTGCCCTGACCGGGCACGTCATAGGCGACCCGATGATACCCATCCGCCCCGGCATCCCGGGTGGCCAACTTGACCAATTCAGTCACGGTGCTGGCCAAAGTCCACTTGGGGCACTTGCCCAGCAAATCGGCAACATCCTGCGGAACCGAAAATCCTAACCGTGCGTCCTGAATCATGGCCATGGGTTACTCCTTATAAATGACCCGGATAAATATATGAAGCTAAATTCAGGAATCAAGCATCAGTTTAATATTTTCCAGCCCCCAATAGCCAAGATCGGTGCAAATACGAAAAACAAACCCGGGCTGTAGCACAAGCACCAGCTTAGCGTGACTCACGTTCGAGCACATTCACCAGACAATGCAGTGTACCGCCGCGCACAAACGCACCGGTACAATCAATCTGGCGCACGGTGTAGCCCAGCGTTTCCCATACTTTCTGGGCCGCGGCATTCATGCGTTCCTGCCCGGCATAGCTGGGCATATATACGATCGGCTGCCCTGCGCGCATATCCAACATCACATTGACATAGGTGAGATACACCTTGTTGTCATCCCGCGCGGGGACCACCGGGATCCGCACCACGCGAAACCCCTTGGCCCGTACTATGTCGGCTACGGCGTCGAAGTGCTGCTGGGTTGCGGCAGTAAAATCCGCCCCACCTGCCAAGCCCGCCGCCGCAGTGCCCTCGGGATTAAACACAGTCTGCCCTAATGAGGGGTCCGCCACCGCAATCGTTTGCGCGCCCGCCGACATCATATACATGCCCAGATGATGATCCGGCGCGGCGTCCAGCAGCACCGGTTCGCGTTTTAATTCCAGCGCCAATGCCCGCAGCAAGTCCGCGCGCGTTGCCACGGTGTGTTGCACGTTGCGCCGCGCCACCGCCGGGGCGACAAACACATACGCCCCATCGGCCAGAAAATCCCCCGCGTCAAAATACAGCTGGCTGCGCCGGAATGCGTACCGGGTCGGCAGGGCCCGGGCAATATCCTCGGCCACCCGCGCATCGCCGGCCCGCTGGGCCCAGACTTCCTGCTGATATTCCCCGCGCGG
>JBAXGE010000375.1:0-1957 GCA_037139555.1 Phycisphaerae bacterium | reverse complement strand
AGACGGGGATGCAGTTGACCACGGCGACTTTGGCCTCCAGCGCGCAGTGCATGTACATTTCGACGGCCTGCTGGCTGCCCACGGGGAGATAATTGATGAGCACATCCACGCCGGTGTCGCGGAGAATGCGCACCACATCGGGCGCGCTGGCGGTATGGGCGGCGGGGGCGACGACGGCGCGCTGGGCGGGGTCGTAATTGGTCAGATGGGTGGCCACGCCATCACCGAGCGGGCCGGCATGGACGAGGGCGCCGTCATCTTCGGGATCGGGGCAGAAGATGCGGGAATTGTTGGGCGGGGCGAAGATGGCCTTGCCGACGCGCTGGCCGATTTTGCGCTGGTCCACATCGAAGGCGCAGGCGATGTGGATGTCACCGACGGCGTAGGGGCCGATGGTGGGATGGATCAGGCCGATGGGGTCGGGCTGCCGGCGGTACTGGGTGATGCCCTGTACGAGGGTGCTGGCACAATTACCCAAACCGACCAGAGCGACACGAATGGACATAACGGGCCTCAAACAATGGGACACAAACGGTTACAACGGATGTCCACGGTATAGCGCGGCGGGGGAGGTGTCAATCGTGAGGGGAGGAGGAGAGTTAAAAGTTAAGAGTTAAAAGTTAAGAGGTGGGAGCGGGGGGAAATCATTGGCAGAGATGCCAATGTTACGGGGATGGGGAGAGGGAATAGCTGGTGCTGCGGCCGCCGGCGGGGGCTTTGGTGAGGATGCCGCGGTGGACGAGGTCGCCCAGATCGCGCAGGGCGGTATCGGGGGAGCATTTGGCGAGTTTGGCCCACTTGCTGCTGGTCAGCTTGCCGGTGAAGCCGTCGAGCAGGCGATTGAGGACGAGCCGTTGGCGTGCGTTGAGGGGGGCATCGGCGTGGCGTTGCCAGAATTGGGCCTTGGTGAGAACTGCGGCCAGAGTGGTTTCGGCCCCGGCGAAGGCCTGGTCGAGGCAGTCCAGATACCACACCAGCCAGGGAGTGATATCGAGCGGGCCTTTTTGCGTGGCTTCGAGGATGGCATAGTAAGCCGCGCGTTGGGCGCGGATCTGGGCGGACATGCTATAGAAGCGTTGCGGGCTTTGTTCGCAGCGGGCCAGCAGCAGATCGGTCAGGGCGCGGGCGATGCGGCCATTGCCATCGGCAAAGGGGTGCAGGGTGATAAACCAAAGGTGGGCAATACCCGCGTTCAGGACCGGATCGCCGGACTGGGGCCGGTTGAACCAGAGGAGAAAGCGTTTCATCTCGGTGGCCAGCCGCCGGGCAGGGGGGGCGATGTAGTGGACTTTTTCGCGGCCCATGGGGCCGGAGACGACGCGCATCGGTCCCGCGCGGTCGGTGCGCCAGGCACCCACAGTGATCTGGGACAGGCCGCTGCGGCCGGTGGGGAACAGGGCGGCGTGCCAGTTATACAGCCGGGTGGCGGTGAGTGGGGCGGCGTAATTTTGGGTGGCATCGAGCAGCAATTCGACCACACCGTCCACATGCCGGTCGGCGGGGACCAGCGCCCCGATATCCACGCCCAGCCGCCGGGCCAGCGAGGAACGCACCTGCAGCGGGTCGAGCTGTTCGCCTTCGATGGCGCTGGTTTTGAGGACATCTTCGGTGAGGGTGTACAGCACGGCCTGGGCGCGCAGGGGAAAGCCCAGCGCGGCCATGCGGCCCAATAGGCGCCCCTGCCGATGGCGCACGGCGGCGAGTTGGGCGGTCAGCCGGGGCTGATCCCAGGTAAAGCGGGGCCATGCGGGATATTGGTAGAGGTATTCGGGCATAATCGGCACCTTTACGGGTAATTATGGGCGCTATTCGCCGCTAAGGCAAGATTAATCTCCGCAGATTGTGCGGAGAATAGGGGGGTTAATCTCCGCATGGGAGGGGGATTTTTTAGAAATTGGTTTGGGTCTTGATCTCATGTGCGGTTAAGATTAGGGGAGGAGGAGGGGGAGTTAAGAAG
>JBAXGE010000374.1:0-1958 GCA_037139555.1 Phycisphaerae bacterium | reverse complement strand
CCGCCTGATGGCCGCACTGGATGAACTGGTGCGCCGCGTGGCCGGGGTATCGCCGCTGGACGAGCCCGAAGAAGCCCGGGAAGATATTCTGGACATAGTTTCCGACTCCGCCGCCGAAGGCGCGGTGGATGCGGAACAAATGAAAATGATCGCGGGAGTGATCAGTTTTCACACCCTGCAGGTGGGGCAGATCATGACCCCGCGCACCGATATCATCGCGCTGGACATCAACGCCAGTCTGCGTGAAGTCCGCGAAAGCACCATGAAAGATGGCGTCTCACGGGTGCCGGTCTATGAAGGCACGATCGATAACATCGTGGGCGTGCTGTATGCCAAAGACCTGCTGACACTATTGGCCAACGATTCCGGCACGCCGGTGGTGTTTGATATCCGCAAGGTCATGCACCCGCCCATGTTCATTCCCCGGACCAAAACGCTGGGCGAATTGCTGCGCGAATTCCGCCGGCAGCAAATCCACATGGCCATTGTGCTGGACGAATACGGCGGCACCAGCGGGCTGGTAACCACGGAAGACATCGTGGAAGAAATCGTTGGCGATATTCAGGATGAATACGAAAAGGCGGAACCCGCCGCTCTGACCCGGATCAACGAAACCACCGTCGAGGTGGATGGCAAGGTGAGTCTGCTGGAGCTTAATCGCAGTCTGGATATCAGCCTGCCGGAGGACCGTGAATTCCAAACTATTGGGGGGTATGTCGTCCACGCGCTGGGTACCATTCCCGCGCGCGGGGCGACGTTGGAGGCCGACGGCCTGCGCCTGCATGTGCTGGAAGCGGACCCGCGGCGGGTCAAGAAAATCCGCCTGGAGGTACTCCCCCGCCAAAATCGGGAATTACTACCCAACAGCAGTCCAGCCAATTGATCCTAGGTCTGTTCGGATTGCATGCTAGAGGCATTAAGACCAGACTCCCGGATTCACCCAACAGGCCACTTAACAATGGAAGCGGTACAACAGCAGCTCAAGCATCGTGCGTGACTGTTCAAGATCTGTCGTGCCAGATTGGAACCCACCTATTATTTTGTTTTTGAAAATAACCAAAAGAATCAACACTGGGAACAACAACAGCAATGCAAAAATAATGACCACAATCCACAAAAATATCCGCAAACCCGAAGGCATGCCTTTACGTTTCACCGCAGGAGCCGGTGTTGCCCCCAAATTCACCGCTGGCGCATTAACCACCGTTGAGGGAATATCGGCAGTCAACGGGGGAGGCATCATGGCCCCCGCTGAAGCTGAAGTTGAGAATAAGCCTACTACCTGCGCTGCGGGAACCCATGCATCCAGTCCTTGGCGCCACACACGATCGGTCACCGTAATTTGTCCCGACTGCGCCAGTAGCTTTAGCGTAGCCGTATCCACCGGCCCATATTTTTGCCCATTTTTTGTATAATGCCACGCGCTTGCCATGCTTTGCCTCGCTTTAAATCGTCCTTAATTTCACCCCAACTATACTCACACCAAGCAGTTGTACCGCACAGGAAACATATGACAACACCCCGAACACAATGTGTCAAGCACTCATCCATCAAAAGCAGATTTACCCTTTATCACAAAGCCTTCCCTAACACATCCAACCATTCCCTACCGCGATACCACCCTGGAAGCCGACCCGCGGCGGGTCAAGAAACTTCGTTTAGAAGTACTCCCCCGCCAAAACAGGGAAGCGCTGCCCAGTAGCGGTTCGGCCAATTAAACCGCACGACCAGAGCAGCCTATCGGCAGTACTTTTGGTGCGTTATCAATAATCACGAATATTTGTTGGCACGATTTTCTCTGTCGGGACTAACCGAATATACGGTATATTTGTCTCTAATAGCCTGTGGCGATTGTTGCAGTATTTTTTGAAAGGGAGACGATGATGCGTTCTATCCTCAAAGCGGGTCTATGTCTGTTGGCGATTTCTGCCGTGGCCACCAGTGTCACAGCCGGGCAG
>JBAXGE010000373.1:0-1981 GCA_037139555.1 Phycisphaerae bacterium | reverse complement strand
ATGACCAGCAACGAGGGGAAATACATGCGCTTTTCGGCGATAGTCTGGTTAATCAGCGGGATAAAGCTGGAACTGGGGGCCAACAGCAAGAGAAAGGCCAAGGTGACAAACGCCACCCATGGGCAGCGCTTCCAGCAGGCCAGCCCGGCCAGCATCAACAAGCCCAGACTGACACACGCGACCCCATAGCGCCAGGGATTGTTTTCGATCGGATAGCCGTAATCTCCCACCAGCGGCATGGGCCAGAAGACCAGTTTCAGATACAGCCAGATCGCCCCACCCTGGGTGCGCAGGTATTCGTACCATTCCATACCCAGACCGAACCCCGCCACGTTGCCCCGGGTGCCGCCATTTTGCAGCACGATACCCGCCAGTACGATCCAACCCAGAAGCAATCCGGGATAGAGCCCCTTGCGCCCCTCCCAGACGGCCCGCCACGAGGGGTAAAGGAAGGTACGGTCGAAAAACACCAATAAAATTGGCGCCAGCGCCATGGCTTCCTTGCAGCCCGCACCCAGCACACAGGCCCCAACGGCCAGTGCGGGCCATGCGTATCGGCGGGCACCAGTGGCGAAATGCGCCTGCCACGCGGCGTAGAACATCCCCAGCACACAGAGCATGGTCATGGATTCGGTACGTTGAATAATGGCGGTAACGCCCTCGGTATTAAGCGGATGGACCACCCAGATGACGGCGGGGATTAAGGCCAGCAGCCACGCCCGGGGCCGCAACGCCGCCAAGGACGGGGAGTGCGTTAATACCGCGCGCAGCAGCAGATAAGCCAGCCCTGCATTGGCGATATGGACCAGCAGATTAAACGCCTGATAGGACCACGGTTGCAGACCGCTAAGCGCAAAATTCACTGCCAACGACAGATTCACCACCGGCCGGTTCTGCACGGCCACGCCGAAGGGCGGGTTTAATACCTGCCAATAGGGACTTTGCCAGCGAATGGTTTGGTTCAGATGGATGGAGTCGAAGTCATCGAAGACAAAGGCGGTGGAAAACAGGTTGCTATATGCCAGCAAGGCCAGTACGACCAGCAGCACCAGCGCGCTGCGGCACCACTGATACCACGGCGGAGGGGCAGCGGGGAGGGTGTCGCCAAGGGATTCAGACATAAAAAACATTTCCATCCGTTCGCCAAACCGGCGCATCGCCCTTAACATGTTACAGCATGATTGGCGCGCCTTTAGGTTGCGAGATTTTACCATGACCGAGACCACTATGGACACCCCCCAGCCCGCGAATGTACCCCCGCCGGTTTCCGCGCGTCGGGCCGAGGAACTTACGGCCTGGCATGCGCGCATGGCGGCGGGTTTCGATAAATTGGCCAGCCGGCCCCAAAAATGGGGCGCGCGGTGCTATCAAAGCTGGCTGAAGCATTATTTTTCGTTCCATATTCCCCCGGGCGCCAAGGTACTGGAAGTGGGTTGTCATCAGGGGGATTTGCTGGCGGCATTGGACCCGGCAGTGGGCGTCGGGGTGGATATCAGCACTGCGGCGATTGCCCGGGCCCGGCAGCGTCATGCCCGGCCGGAACTGACCTTTATCGCCGGGGCGATTGAAGAGGTCGCCCTGCCGCAGGGGCCGTTTGATTACATTATTCTCGCCGACACGCTGGCGTATCTGTATGACATCGAGGCGGTGTTCCAGCGGCTGCGGCCGTTGTGTCATGCCCGCACGCGCATTCTCGTCAGCCACCACAGCCATTTGTGGCGGCCGATTTTGCGCACGGCAGAATTGCTGGGCCTGAAGCAAACCCCGCCCCGGACCAACTGGCTGGCGCCCGGCGATGTGCGCAATTTATTGCAACTGGCGGGCTTTGATGTGGTGCAGCGCGATCAGCGGATTCTGCTGCCGATCTCCATTCCGCTGGTGTCCGCGCTGCTGAACCGGGTCTGTGCGCCGCTGTGGCCGTGGAATCATGCGTGTCTGGTGAATCTGGTGGTGGTGCGGCCGGTGGTGGCCATGCCGGAGG
>JBAXGE010000372.1:0-1985 GCA_037139555.1 Phycisphaerae bacterium | reverse complement strand
TCACGCAATGGGTGTTGCAGATTTCTGACTGGGCGATCCGGGGCTGGTTCATCACCTTACCGCTGGGGCTGGGCTTATTGGCGTTGGATGCGTTGGTGGGCTGGTGGCTGGGCACCAAAGCGGGCGTGTTCCGTTGGCTCTGGTGGGCGTGGGGGATATTGGTGGTCCTCCTGCTGCTGGCAGTATTGGGGGTGGGTATGCTCATTACCAAACTGCCGTTTGATAGACTGATCGAGTCGGTACGGTAAGTGGTTACAGTGCGCTTTTAGATATGAAGGTGGTTTTGTCTGCATAAATGCGTAGCTTGTGAAATGGAGTACGCGCGAACGGCAACGTCTTGTTGTGGCTAGTGAAAAACAAGGAGCGTGGTCCATGATAATACCCGCACTGAACCTGTCAAAGTTGCTGTCTGTGGTGGTCGCTGCGCTGGCGGTAGGAATAATCCTGGTGCCGCAGGCTTGTACCAAGTCGGGGGAGGTGTCCGAACCGCAGAACCTGAGCAGTCCAGAGAAAAATCACGCGTCCACCACCCAGCAAGCGACTTGGCAGGTAATCGCCAGTAACGAGCTGGCCAGTGTGCAGGTGTGTCAGCAATTGTATGAGCGGGGGCCGCAGACGCCATTTTTTGTCCGCTTCCGGGTGACCAATCGCAGTGCGCAGACCATCGGGGTGGATTTGCGAGATTACAATCATGTGATTTATCCCAATCAGTGGGGGGATTTGCCCACGCCACAGCGCGGGGAGATTGATGAACGCCGGATGCAGTTCACGGCTTTGACTCAGGCTGAACAAACGAAGCTGGTGGGAGAGTTTAAAGCTGGGGCCTTGACCCGGCTGCAGCCGGGCCAGCATATGGAGTATTATCGCGAGTTCAATAATTCCACGGCAGGCCGGCCCAAGGGGGCGGGGTATACGTTTGTAAGTATTGATGGTGCGTTGGCCCTGGCAGATGCCACTCATGCCGTCAAACTCTCGTGTGCGACCGATGGGGCGGGTAAGCCAGTGGCGGGTGCGGTGGCCACGGATATGATTCTTCCCTCGGGTTTGCGCTGGGCCCAGATTCCCGCCGGGGCGCTGATTCTGTCGCAGACGTATGATGCCGACTCGGCAGTATTGGTGAAGTTGGCGCTGCAGCAACTGACCGCCGATTTGACCTTTCTGGAACCGGGTGTGAGTGCATCTGATACAAAGCCGGAACTTAAGCTCGTCTGTCGTGTGCTGACGGATGACAAAAATCGGATTCACGGCGCTAGCGTGAGGATTGAATACAATCTGACCCCGGAGTCCATGACCGGCCCGGCCGTGCCCATCGTGGCGGATGCCCCGGCCATGCGGGTGTATGTGACCGTCTACCGTGATCAGGGGCAGTTGCAGCAGGCGGTGTTCGTGCCCGCGCCGCAGACGTTTGTCTTCACCGGTCCGTCCACCCATGCCGCCTATACGTTTCCCGATCCGAAGTGGTTGTGTGCGGTGACGGTGGTGGGCAACCGCCCCGAATTTATCGCTCAGACCCATACCGCGCTGGCGGCCACGCTGAACAAGTTGCGTTTGGTACTGGTGCCCCCGGTGCCGACCACGCAACCGGGGAAATAATGGTCGGCGCGGGCCACATCACCAGATTATCAACGGTTTTCGTCAGGATACAGTCGGGCGGTGCATTAGGTGTACCGGCGTGGGTTGTCCCGTGGGTGTCAACCTTTGTTGAACAACTCCAGCAGATCCGCCACTGTGCGGTGGCGTTCGACCGGATGGCGCAGCGGTTTTTGCGGGTGTATGGAGTAGGTATTATTGCGGCCCTGGCGCTGGCGCGTGATGAAGCCGGCGGTTTCCAGATCGGCGAGAATTTTCAGTACGGCGCGTTCGGTGATGCCCACGGCCAGCGCCACATCGCGCACACGCAGCATGGGTTGCCGATGCAGGCACACCAGCACATGGGTGTGATTGGTCATGAAGGTCCAGTCCACCACGGGGGCGGGCGGGACGAC
>JBAXGE010000371.1:0-1989 GCA_037139555.1 Phycisphaerae bacterium | reverse complement strand
ACCAGTTGATTGATTTCCTGGGCAAACGCATTGGGCGGAATGGGCGCGGGTACCGGCGGGTTGGGGGCGGCACAACTGGAGCCGCTGAGCATTATCACCAAGACGGCGATCAGCGCCAGACTAAACATGAAACCACCGGTAAACCGACCGTACAGGCGTGCGCGATACAACATGCAAACACCGTCCTAAATCAAGCAAGAAGCGACCCTTGCGTAGTAAAGTGCCATCGGAAACAGACTTACGCAATAATAGGATGGTACCTTGCCGCCGGGGGGTGGGTCAAGGCAGGAATCACCAAGGGGAAAATTACGCATAACGAGGTACGATTTTTACCCCCTCTGGTCTATACTGGTGGGATGAATTCATCCGACCCAACCCCCAGCCGCACTTCGGACCATGCGCAAGAGATTGCGCGGATCCGGGAATTTGCCCAGGAACGCCCGGATTTGATCTTTACCATGGTCGAACGGCAGATTGGCGTGCTGCACACGCGGGCGCAAATCCTGCTGACCCTGAGCGGCATTGTCATCTCGACGACGGGATTTTCGGGCCGGATTATCGCCGGGACGAATCTGTGGGCCCAAATCGCCATTATTGCCGGGGTGGGGCTGGTATTGCTGGCGGCGGTGGTGGTCGTCTGGGGCGTGCTGGGGCTGCACTGGCTAACCCAGCAACCCGGGGCGAACCTGAATGAATGGCTGCACACGGCCCTGAGTTATCGCGATCGCAAGACACTGGCGTATCGCAACGGCATGGCCTTGATGATTCTGGGTTTGACCCTTTATGTGATCGCGATTGCCATCATGCTGGCCCTGCCGACGGTGGGTGGTCTGCCGGCCCGATGAAGCGCGTTCCGGAAATGGTACGGATGCTCTGCGTTCCGCTCTGGGTTGATGAGCCCGAAATCCTGAACCAATATCTGTTGGCCGTCCAGTCTGGGGCCACGCTCATCGAGCTGCGCACGGACCGGGTCACTGCGGACCAGGTGCGCACCGTCATGGCCCAACTCCGCGCCGCGCCTGCCACCCCCCTGCCCCACCTATTAGTCACGGTCCGCAGCCGGGCCGAAGGCGGGCACTTTGCCGGGGATACCGCCGCGCTAACGGACCTGCTAAGCGCGGCTGTGACGGGCGGGGCGGAATATCTGGATGTGGAATGGGCGGTGTATCAGCGGGAACCCGGGCTACGGCAGCAGGTGCAGGCGTGGACCGCACGCGGCGTCAAAATGGTCTTGTCATACCATGATTTCAAGGCCCGGCCCGCGGACCTGCACGAACGCATCACGCAGATGGAGCAGGCGGGCTTGGATATCGTCAAAATTGCCTGGCAGGCGGAGAGTCTGGAAGATGGCCTCTTGGCGCTGGAAATTGGCGCCCAGCGGCCCGGCCGGCGGGTGCTGATTGCCATGGATGCGGCGGGGCAGATTTCGCGTCTGCTGGCCGCCCGGGCGGGAATGCCATTTACCTTTGCCGCGCTGCCCACCGGGGGTACGGCCCCGGGACAACCCACGGTCAGTGAACTGGCCCAAATGTATCGTTATGACCAGCAGCGGCCCGACTGGCCGGTATATGGCGTGATTGGCTGGCCGGTGGGCCATTCGCGGAGTCCGGCCATCCATAATGCCGGGTTACGGGAGCTAGCCCTGCCGGGGGTGTATGTGCCGCTGCCAATCGCGCCGGATTACATCGAATTCGATGCGCTGGTGCGGCGTCTGCGGACGGTGGTGGGAATTCGCGGACTCAGCGTTACTATCCCCCATAAGGAAAACGCACTCTTGTTTGCCCGGCGCAGCGGCGCTGAGATCGCCCCACTAGCCCGGCAGATTGGCGCGGTCAATACGCTGTGGTGGGATGCGGCGGATCGGTTGCATGCAGATAATACCGATCTGGATGGGGCGCTGGATGCCCTGACGGCAGGCATGGGACAATCGCGCGCGGACCTGGCCGGGCAGCGGGTGGCCTTGTTGGGTGCGGGGGGTGCGGCCCGGGC
>JBAXGE010000370.1:0-2012 GCA_037139555.1 Phycisphaerae bacterium | reverse complement strand
AAAACCCAGGGCGTTGCCCTGGGCTTTATAAATGCCGCCCCTTTGGGGCGAAGACCAGGCCGGTTCCCCGGAAATACCGGATGAACCGTAATTAATGCTTAACTATAGACCTTGGGGCGGGGGTTTTCTTCGGGAAAAGCAAAGTATGTGCGAACCTGTTAACGAAGCGTGCGGCCAGCGTTTTTGGGGGGCATCTTACGCCTTCAGCGCCTGATCTGCGGGCAGGTTTTCGCCCTGATAAAGCCGCTGGCTGGTCCAGGGCTGGTCCGGCTGGGTCCAGAAATCCGCCTCCGGCGGCAGGCCCAATGGCAGCAGGGCCGTGGCGCACAAGTACAGGCTGCCCGTGGAAATATAACTTTCCCCCAAGGCCGGTTGGTGACCACAGAAGCCCATACGCAGATACCCCTGAGCATCGAAGGTCGCAGCGGGTTCCATCAGGCGCTTTTGCACGGCCGTCAGGGCGGCGCGTACCTGGCCGGGGGTGAGGCCGGTGGGCAGGTCCTGCCGCAGGGCCATCTGGGCCAGATGCTGCATGGCCCCGGCGCGATAGACCAGCGACCGTCCGATTGGCGGGATGGTTCCCTCCGGGCTGATCATCCGTTCCAGAATGGCCGCATAGCGCAGGGCCCGGCTGTGGACCAACGGCAGCCATGCATGATAGTTCGCCTGTGTGGGGGCCAGTTCGGTGACGATGTCCAGCAACATGGGCTGGATGACATAACTGTTGTAATAGTCGAAGTGGAATTCCGGCCCATCGCCATAGGTGCCATCGCCCTTGTAAAAGGTATCAATATGCGTGCGGACGCCATGTTCCAGCCGCCGGACATCCCACGGGGAGCCCATGCGCCACAGGGCGGTTTCGGTCATGCTGGCGAACAGCAGCCAATTGTTATAAAACGCCTGGCGTTCGGGGCCGCAGGCCAGGGCGGTGTGGATTTGTGCCTGCACCCGCGCGGAGAGGGGGGTATACAGCGTGTCCCAGGCGCGGAGCAGCCCATGGGCCAGGAAGGCCCGATCCACCAGCGGTTGCATCCCGGTGCCGAAATTCATGTAATCCGGACTGGCGGGGTTGGTCGCATGATCCAGCCCCGTGTGGACCAAGGCCACTATTTCCTGCCGCAGGATTTCTTCCGGCCCGGTTAAACCTCGGCAACCCAGCCAGGGCGCGATCCCGCTAAGTAGCCGGCCAAAGGCCTCCAAATGGGCAAACATTTCCCGGGATTCCGGGTGGCCGGGGTTATGTTCCACCGGCAGGACGCTTTTTAGCTTCCCTGCGGCCAGTGGCCGCAGGATCGGCAGGGCCAGGCGCTGCAGTAAATCCAGCCAGTAGGCACGGGTTGTGGTGGGGGATAGGGGCATAACTTTCGACTCCAAATATTTCTGACTGGATTAAGGCCCGGTAGCAGGATTAGAATAAGGGGTAACTGGTACTTTTGCCAAGGAGCGGCCCGTATGAAACAGTTTCCTATCTTTAAACGTTCCGGTGCCCTGAGTCCGTGGCACGACGTGGAACCCGGCGAGGGCCTGTTGCCCGCGCAGTTCACCGCAATTATCGAAATCCCCCTCGGCAGTTCCAACAAGTACGAGATGGATAAAACCACCGGCCTGCTGAAGCTGGACCGGGTACTGCACTCGGCGGTTTATTACCCCGCCAATTACGGCTTTATCCCCCAAACGCTGGCTGACGACGGTGACCCGCTGGACGTGCTGGTGCTGGGTGCGGAGGCGGTGTATCCGCTGACACTGGTGGCCGCCCGGGCGATTGGGCTGATGAGTATGAAAGATCAGGACGAAATTGACCACAAGATTGTCGCCGTCCACGTCAATGATCCGGAATACAACAGCTATCACGACGTGCATCAGCTCCCCCCGCACAAGCTGGCGGTGCTGAAGCGGTTCTTCGAGGATTACAAGTCCTTGGAACAAAAGCGCGTCGTCGTGGACGACATCCTGCCGGTGGAATATGCCTACCCCGTCATCGAACACGCGCTGGCGGTGTATTCGAAATGGCG
>JBAXGE010000369.1:0-2013 GCA_037139555.1 Phycisphaerae bacterium | reverse complement strand
GTTGGAGGCCGCTGGTCCTGAAGCCGCCAAATTGACGGTATTACGGCAAACCCCTCTGGATGCCAAAGCCGCTTTGGGACGTGGTGATATGCCAGCCCTGGGCCAGACCATGCAAGTCAATACCGAAGCCCAACGGCACCTGCATCCCGACCTGATTTCACCCTCTCATCAACAGATTATAGATATTGCCCAGGCCCACGGCGCCTTAGGTTGGAAAGTCAACGGTGCCGGCGGTGATGGCGGGTCTGTAACTCTCCTCAGCGGTCCGGAAATGGCGACCAAGCGTGCTATGCTGCGGGCCATTGAACAGGCTAATCCGGCGTTTAAAGTGATCCCTATCTATCTCAGCCGCTTCGGTCTGCGGGTCTGGGAAACCACCCTTTGACGATTTCTTATTAATGCGAGAATCTGCTATGCCCACTTCTGTCTCGGTTCGTCCCGCCATATCCCGCGATGGCCCGGCTTTCCTCAGTTTGGTGGATGCCCTGGCCGACTACGAATCCCTGCCCCGTCCCGCCCCCGAGGCCCGGGCCCGCTTGTTACGCGATGGGTTTGGTCCCCAGCCCCGTTTTGAGCTGTTACTGGCTGAGGATCAGAACCGGGTGGTGGGTTATCTGGCGTTTTTCATGACTTATTCAACTTTTCTGGCCCAGCCAACACTTTTTGTGGAGGATGTCTTTGTCCTCTCCGATGCCCGACGCCTTGGGGCGGGTAAGATGCTCTTCCAAACTGCCGGGAAAATTGCCCTTGCCCGCGACTGTGGCCGGATGGAGTGGTCGGTACTCGATTGGAATACCTCGGCGCAAGAATTCTATAACCGCTTGGGGGCCAAACGGTTACAGGAATGGTGGCCATATCGAATGGTACACACGGAACTAGCCTCACTGGTTGGCAATTTGGAATCATGAGCCCCGAAAGTCCGCCGTAATTGCTGCTGATTTCATCCACATATATAATCGGGCGTGTTGGGAATAGTGCATTAGGCAAGCATCTTATCTATTTCGACAGGATGGCTGGTATGACTGATTTATCAACCTTGGGCTCTGTGGTCAATCGTGTAAATACGGCGGGCTTGCTCGGGGAGAAGATTCCCGCCATCGAATTGGCCCAGATCGCGTCTTTCCTCGTCAGTCGGCAGGGCTTGCCGGGGAGTTATTTTGGTATGTTTGCCCCCATGGCAGAAGAGTTAACTAAACCCTATCAGCTTTTCACCGGCGAGGTGGTGGCTACTACTGCGGCCACACGCCATATTTTGGGCGAGGAAGCCCTGCGGATCTTGCGCAACCTGAAGCACAAGACCAAGGCCGTGACCACGGCGATTGCCCAAAGCCAGGCCGCCATGCTGGCCCGGTTGGTGCATGCCCAGCAGAAAGGGTGTCCGATCGGCACCTTCTGCTGTGGACGTTGTACGGTGGCTTATTGGCGGACATTGAACACCGGCTGGGTTCCAGATGCCGATGCCCGGCTTCGCGGGGGCATGAAAGACCTGCAGGCTTCCCGGGCTAACGGACAATGGCGGCGGTATCCCTTCTATTACACCGTCATGTGCCTGACTGAACTTCCCGGTGATATCACCCGCAATGAAATTGCCTATATCGCACCGACCTGCGAAAAGAAACTCCGTACGTTGCGGCCCCATGGCCTCTATCATGAGAACAAGGCCGCAATTCTGGAACGTTTGCTCAAGTGTGCCTAACCAACAAAAAGGGCTGCTCGTGGGAGCAGCCCTTGGGATTGAAATTTCACTTCATCGGGATTAACGCAACGGCGGTAATTCCAGCACGCGCACGACTTCCAGATTCGGCGTCTTGCGCAGCTTGTCCACAGTTTCCGGACTCGGCAACGAATCGGTCTTCAGCACCATCAGGGCTTTTTCGCCCTTACGGCTCAGGGTCATATCCGCGATGTTGATACCCAGTTCGCCCAGCGTGGTGCCCACCAATCCGATCATGCCCGGACGGTCATGATTCACGATCAGCAGCATCGGGCCTTCCGGCACCATATCCATCCAAT
>JBAXGE010000368.1:0-2025 GCA_037139555.1 Phycisphaerae bacterium | reverse complement strand
GGCCGTGGCGCTAGAGAAGGTATCCATACTGAGCAAATGCGAGAATTGCGGACGAACCTGCATCACCACATAACGACGATCCGCAGATACGGTAGCCAGCACATCCAGCACCACACCGGTATTGAGGGTACTCACCGCCAAATTTGTCGCCACCGCCCCGCCACCAGTTCCGCCCGAGGCGGCATCTTGCGAGGAATTGGATACATAATTCTGCTGTTCCAGCAAGGCAATGTAGCCACGTTGCCCGTTAAAAAGCGTCACGCGCGGTGCGGTCACCGTGGAGACGCGGCGATCAGCCTGAGTGGCCCGCATCAGCAAATTGAGCTGATAGCCGTCCAGAGTCAGATCACCGACTGAGGAGTTAAGATTCATCGAGTTATTGGTCGAACCACCACCCAATTGTCCAACAATCGTGCCGGGCAAGCCGGTGGTCTGCGGATTGTTGAAGATGGTAGTGCCCGTGGCACTGGTCGTGGTCTGCGAGGTAATGCCCGTAGCGCCCAAGCTGCCCAAAATACGGCTGGGGGCGAGTTGGAGATTCCAACCAAAACCAAAGTCATCCATGAAGCTGTTGTCCACCAGCAATAACCGGGCTTCGATGGCGATCTGCACCGCCCGTGATTCGCGAAGCTGCTGGAGCAGATTCCACACGGAGACCTGATTATCCAAAGACTGATTGACAATCAAATTACCGCCGAGTTCGCGGACCGAACCGGTGCCCCCGCCGGCATCCCAACTGGTGGGATCCACGGTCGCGGTCAGGGTTTCGTTAATTTCCTTGACGATTTCTTCACGGGTTTTGGGCTGAGGACCGGTCGCCTGCTGCTGCTGGCCAAACAGACCACCACCGGCGCCACCACCGCCACCACCACCACCACTGCCGCCCGTCTTGGATGTACCACCCTGTAAAGACGAGGTCAAGTCGAGCGGAGGAGCATTGACATTAGTATCCGGCTGGACCAGCAGATCGCGGATGTCATACACCCGGACCACGCGGTACTTGGCCGAACTCAAATCTTCTTTGGTGGTGATGGTGATCACGCCATCATCCACGGTATAACCCAAAGCGTTGGGATTGGCCCCGCCCGCTTCGGAGAGCACAAATTGCAGCGCCTTACGCAGCGGCACTTCGCGCAATCCCACGGAGATGGCAATATTGCGGTCCACACCCGCCGCCGTCAGGGCGTTCCAGTTCACGGAGATATTGACGCCGGTTTCTTCACGCAGATAGGCGATGACGCGTTCGAAGGGCTGTTGTTCCGCGACCAGATCGCGGATGTTTTCATCCAAACGCTGGCGGATTTTCTGATTGGCCGCCGAGTCATGTTTGAGCTGTTCACTGGTGCGCTTGGCGGAGATTTCCGGCCACTGTTCGGGGTAGATCAGCAAACGGTTGTAGGGGGTGAGGGCCTCTTCGCTGGCAATCTGCTGTTGGACTAATTCCTTGGAGCGGTTCTTGCGGACGCGGGCCACTTCCACATAGTTGATGCGATCTTCGACCAGATCAAGCTGGAATTTGGCGTTGCTATTCTGCGGATCAATCACCAAAACCTGACGCAGGCTATCGGCGGCCTGGGCCAATTGCTGGAGCTTGTAGGCTTCACGGGCCTGGGTCATGAGCTGATCAACCTGTTTGCTCCGCTTGATAGCGCGTTCGGCAGCCTGCTGTTTTTCAATTTGTTCGAGCTTGGCAGTACGGTCTTTGGCGATACCGTTTTCATAATTCTCACGACCGGCCTTGATCGTGGCGAGTTGTTGCTCGGCCTGAGCGCGGAGATTGGTGTAATCGGTATCCGAGAAATAGCGCCGGTTGGTTTCCACCTGGGTCAGCGCTTCGTTGGTACGGGCGTTGGCCACCGTGAAATCATTGCGTTCCAACGCGGTCTGGCCTTCTTTGAGGGCGTGGTTATAACGGACCACTGCGGCCTGCTGGTTGACGCGGAACTGATTCACCAACTCGCCCATGATGTCACCGCTGGAGGCGGGCATGGGGGCAGCGGGAGCGGCGGCGGGGGCCTCCACCAC
>JBAXGE010000367.1:0-2029 GCA_037139555.1 Phycisphaerae bacterium | reverse complement strand
CCCCCTCCCAACGCCGCAAACATCGGCCCCAACACCCCCGCCAACCGCCGCGCCCCATACGGCGTCACGTGATTGCGGTCAAAATAAATCAAATTCCCCTCCGCCTGCAACGCACAATACCCCCGCCCGTCAAAATACGCCTCCGTCGGGTCCAATACCATCACCCCCGGCAACTTTAGCCCCGCCACCAGATAATCATCACAACCCGCATATTTCTCCTGATGCTGCGCCCGCGTCACCCCCAGCGTCTCGGTCTGCTGGCCGATAATCGTCGCCCATGCCAACGCCCGCGTGGCATCCGTCTTCTGCTCCGGCACCTGCTTCAGCACCCACACCCGCACCCCCGCCGCCCGCAATGTCTCCACCGTATATTCCAAATCCGCCCGCAGCAGCGGCTTGTCCGCCGCCTCCGCATACCGCGCCCACCGCGCCACCATCAACACCTCATGAATATCCTGCTTCTGAATGTAATCCATGATCGCCGCCGTATAACGCGGATACTCTTTTTTCAAAAAGTCCTGGTAGATCGGCCGGTCGTTGCGGTCCAGGATCGGCGGCGCCGCCCCGTGCGTGGCCATCACCCCGCGCACGCCAGATTGCGCGCACATATCCTCCAGCACCGGAATCAACATCCCCGCATGGCTGTCGCCCCAGACCAACAATTTCACCCTCCCCGTACGCGGCCCCAGCGGGATAAAGTCCCCCGCCACCGCCGCCTTAACCGAAACCGTCGTCTCGCTGCGCAATTGGATCGCCGCGCGCTTCTGCTGCACAAACGCCATCGCCTTGTTCTGCACCCGCCCCGGCCCACCATCAAACACCACCACCAGCGCCCCCAACGCCACCACCAAACCCGTCGCCGCCACCCCATACGCAAACAGCCCGCGCCGCGTCGGGAACCACCGCCGCTCCCGATACGGCATCTCCACAAATTTCCACGTCACCACCGCCAGCACCGCACTCCCCAATAGCAATCCCCCCCGGTACCACGCCGACGCGTCCTCATTCCAATACTGCCCAAACACCAGCACCGGCCAGTGCCACAGATACAGCGAATACGAGATCAACCCGATCCCCACCAGCGGCCGCAGCGCCAACATCCGCCCCACCCACGTCTGATTCTGCGCATTGGCCCACAAAATCAGCGCCGCCCCGCCACACGGCAACGCCGCCGCCACCCCCGGAAACGGCGTGCTGCCATCAAATACCACCAGCGCCACCGCCACCGCCACCAATCCCAACGCACTCAGTGCCTCGGCCACCCTCGGCCCCAGCGGCCGCGCCGTCGCCCGGCTCTGATGCACCGCAATCAGTGCCCCCAAGATCAATTCCCACGCCCGGAACGGCAACAGGTAAAACGTGGCCTCTTTCATCTGCCACACCCCCAGACACGAAATCACAAACGACGCCAACCCCAACCCCAGCAACCACCCCAGCAACCGCTTCAGCCCCGGCCGGTAAATCAACAGCAAAAACCACGGGAACAACAGGTAAAACTGCTCTTCCACCGCCAGCGACCACGTATGCAACAGCGGCTTGGTGTCCGCATTGGCGGCAAAGTAGCCCGCCGCCCGCCAGAAATAAAAGTTCGACACCACCAACCCCTGCGCCACCGCCGATTGGCCCAGGTCCTCAAAATCGTCCGGCAGATACAAACACCACCCCGCCAACAGACTCACCACCACCACCACCACCAGCACCGGCAAGATCCGCCGGATGCGCCGCTCCCAGAATTGCACAATACTAAACGCCCCGGCTTCCAGGTCTTTCAGAATGATACCCGTGATCAGATACCCCGAGATGACAAAAAAGACATCCACCCCGCAATACCCGCCACTCAGCACCGGCCAGCCCCCCACCAAAAACTGCGCGTGATACAGCAACACCGGAATCACCGCCAACGCGCGCAATCCATCCACATGAGGCTTGTAATTAAGGTTCGCGCTCGTCAAACAAAAACCCTCGTATACGCAACCACCGCGACATTGTCCTCAACCCTATCGTACCACAGACCCCCAGCCCATGCCCC
>JBAXGE010000366.1:0-2030 GCA_037139555.1 Phycisphaerae bacterium | reverse complement strand
ATCCGGCGGAGGCGGCGGTTTTTCGGGAGGCGGGTCCCATTCGTATGGTAGCGGGGGCGGTGGTTCGGGCAACGGCACAGGATTTGTAATTTTCGCAGTCATTTTCATCATCATCATATTGTTACTGGTGTTCAAGAATTTGAGCGATGCCAAACGCAAGCCCTTCATCAAGCCCGGTGATATTCAGTCGGATTTGGATGATATGGAGGATACGCCCAACCAGAACGCAGCGGACGAGGCGGCGCTGACGGCCTTGATGCTCCGCGATACCACCTTCGATCCCGAGATATTCTACACCCGGATTCAGACCGCCTTTGTGGCCCTGCAAAACGCCTGGTCCCAGCAGAACCTGGACCCGATACGTCCCTTCATCTCCGATGCCATCTATGAGCGCTTTACGTTGCAATTCGCCGAACAGGCGTTTCTCGGGTATCGCAACGATATGAGCGACATCCGCGTCTATGCCACCACGCTGGTGCATACCGACAGCGATGGGCTTTATGACACCGTCACCGTGCGCATCAATGCCGCGGCGGTGGACCGGGAACTAACCCCCGACGGCCGTCTGCGCGGCGGGTCGGAACTGCCCGCGCCGTTTATCGAATACTGGACCTTCCTGCGCAAGAGCGGGGTCGCCTCGGTGACTACCGGCCTGATGGAAGGCAACTGCCCCAATTGCGGTGCGGCCATCAGCATCAATCAAAACGCCCGGTGCGCGCACTGTCAGGCGGAATTGCGCGGGGCCCAGTACGATTGGGTCCTGACCGAAATCACCCAGGCCGAAGACTGGCGCCGCGCCACCACGCCGGAGCTGCCGTTGCTGCCGATTCTGCGCCAGCGCGACCCCAATTTCACCGTGGCCGATATCGAAGACCGCGTGTCGGTCATGTTCTGGCGGATTCTGGCCGCCCAGCGACTGGGCAACGTCAACCCGCTGCGGAAAATCGCCACCCCCGAATTTATCGCCGGCTATGCCCCGCAACTCGCCCCCCTATCCACCGGCCAACGGAAGTGTTTCATGGATGCGGGCGTGGGCTCGGTGACCACCATCGCCCTCAAGCCCGGTAGCGCCGAACGGCCCGATCGGGTTTTAGTGGAAATCCACTGGTCCGGGGTCACCTATCGCGTCAGTCCGGACAAGCCCCCCAGCGCCATCAGCGAAAATACCCCCCGCTTCAGTTGGTATCTGCTGCAACGCACTGCCACCGGCCTAACCCAAGCCAACAGCACCATCGCCTCCGCCCACTGCCCCAACTGCGGCGCCCCACTGACCGACACCGCATCGGAAGCCTGTGAATATTGCAATACGCCGCTGGCCGATGGTTCCCACGGCTGGGTGCTGGAAGCTGTCCGAGCGCATAACGATCCGGAACTGCGGCAGATGATGGATGTGTAATCGTGACCGATTGCTGTACGATTTTAAGTTGCAGGCTCTGCGCCTCTAACTGATAATCATTCTGTGATCTCACGGGAGTGGAACTCCCCGCCTATCCACCATGGAGGTTTGACGTGCGGTACTTCGGAATCCTCTTTATCCTCCCCCTGCTTGGCGCTGGCGTACCCACCACGGCCCCGGCCCGTGTGCCTACGTCCGCCCCCTCACTAACCCCAGCCCAACAGACCGCCCAAACCGATCAGCAGATTCGCACCATTGAAGCCAAACTCCCGCTCTACCGACGGCTACGGGCCGCCACCGGCGAACGTGAACCGGTCTATTCGGGGTATTATGACGCCCAAGACCAGCTAATCATGATGACCGCCGAATATGGCGGTGAAGACAGCAATGAGTTGGATACCTACTACTACGACCAAGGGCGGCTCATGGCCGTGGAGATATATTTTGGCCGGTTCGGTGCCACCTCCGAGGGGGAATCCGTCATCTACAAAACTACCAGCCGGTATTACTTCGCCGGGGGCCAATGCACGCACAGCCAGACGGATGGCCAGCCGTCCAATATCATTTGGCGCGATTTGAATCCCTCCCTGAAGTCCGAACCCGTGGCCCGTAAAGCCCTCACCGGCCCCACCCC
>JBAXGE010000365.1:0-2031 GCA_037139555.1 Phycisphaerae bacterium | reverse complement strand
GGTTTCCGGCCTGTGGGACGGGTGGCACGATATCGCAAACACCGTTAGGATGATGTGTTACAGCCCGGATGTGCAAACGTCCCGGGTCGAGTTTTGATTTGGCTTTGAGCTAGTTCGGAGTAGCCCGCAATGACCACTTTGGCAGATGTAACTTATAAAGTCCTGATTGGCATGGAAGTGCATGTGCAGTTGGCCACGCGCAGCAAGATGTTTACCGGGGCCGCCTCCGGCTTTGGCGGTGAGCCCAACAGCCAGGTGGACCCGATCATTCTGGGCTTGCCCGGGGTGTTGCCGGTGATCAACAAACGCGCTGTGGAGATGGCGATCATGGTGGGGCTGGCGCTGGAATGCGAAATTGCCCAATTCACCAAATGGGACCGCAAGAGCTATTACTATCCCGACCTGCCCAAGAATTATCAGATCAGCCAATATGATCTGCCGTTGTGCGGGGTGGGCGTGTTGGATATGCCTCTGCCCGATGGGACGATCAAACGCGTGAATATCCGCCGCGCCCATCTGGAAGAAGACGCCGGCAAACTGGGCCATGAAGGTTCGCCCGATGTGTCGCACGTGGACTTGAACCGCGCGGGTACACCGCTGTTGGAGATCGTGACCGAACCGGATTTGCAGAGTCCCGAAGAAGCGCGGATTTTCGGCGAAGAACTCCGCCGCATCTGCCGGTATCTGGGCGTGAGTCAGGGCATTATGCAACAGGGGAACATGCGTTTCGAGCCCAACATCAATCTGCACATCACCTGGCAGGGCAAGGTCTACAAGACGCCGATTTCCGAGATCAAGAATCTCAATAGT
The DNA here is from genome assembly GCA_037139555.1 of Phycisphaerae bacterium. Lineage (GTDB taxonomy): Bacteria > Planctomycetota > Phycisphaerae > WQYP01 > WQYP01 > JBAXGE01. Next base: position 1,221 of record JBAXGE010000365.1, on the reverse strand, counting down.
TTCCGCGCGGTGGAACGCGCCAGTGCGTATGAAATCCAACGCCAGTTGGCCCAGTGGCATGCCGACGGGCGCGTGCAGCAGCCTATGGGCAAGGCCACGCGTGGCTGGGATGATGAAACCGGCCAGACGGTATTACAGCGGGAAAAAGAAGAAGCCCACGATTACCGCTACTTCCCCGATCCCGATCTGGTGCCGCTAACCACCACGCCGGCATGGATTGACCAGATTCGCACTGAGATGGTGGAGCTGCCCATTGCGCGGCGCAAACGTTATATGCAGGATTACGGTGCCTCTGTGAAGGAGGCCACCACTCTGGTCGAAGAACGCACCGTGGCGGAGATGTTTGAAAAGGCGATCGCGCTGGGTGGATCACCCCGGCGGGTGCTGAATCTGATTCTGGGCTTCGGTGCCAAGACTGCCAACGAACGCACCACCGCCGCGGGCGCCACCGTGCTGATTTCCGATCTGCCGTTGACGGCGTCGGCCTATGCCGCACTGGCCAAACTGGTGGATGACGGCACGATCAGTGCCACCGCTTCGGCCCAGGTTTTCGATGCCCTGTTGCAGCAACCCGAGACGGACCCCAAGGCTCTGGCCGAAAAGCTGGGCTTGCTCCAGGTGCGTGATGTCGGCCAGACTGAGACGTGGGTTCAGCAGGCACTGGATGCCAATCCCAAGGCGGTCGAGGATGCCCGGAATAATCCCAAGAAACAACAGGCGTCGCTGGGCTTCCTGCGCGGGCAGGTGATGAAACTCAGCGGCGGTAAGGCCGACCCCAAATTGGTCGGTGAATTGCTCGAAAAGAAATTGAAAAGCTAACGCATAACCGGGGAGAGAACCCATGGCGCAGACACGTGTGGATGTGCAACCGTTGATTGACCGCGCGGTCGAGGCCTACAAACGTGGCCTAGTCGCGCGTAAACCCGGACTGGTGTGGGACTATCTGGTCCTCACCGCCGCCAATGAACATCAGGCGGCGGGTTATCGCCATGAACTCAGCGCCCGGTGCAGCGGTGTGGGCCCGCATGGTTCGTTTTTCTCCAGTAGCCAACATTTTCTCGTAGTGCCCGATCCCCCGGGCATTCGCGCCGGTTCTGGCGGGGCCACCTTCAACGTCCTGCGCGAAATTATTGCCCACCAGAAACAGCTCAAAGATCGCCGACCACTGGAACAACTGCGGATTCTGCTGATTCACTCCGGCGGCGCCAGCCAGCGTCTGCC
>JBAXGE010000364.1:0-2034 GCA_037139555.1 Phycisphaerae bacterium | reverse complement strand
ACCTGGCCCTGCGGCCCGTGGCGGAAAAAGTCGCCCAAGGTGCCCGGCTGGACTTTGCCGATGGGATGGCCCTGTTTGCCACCCGGGATATTTTCACCCTGGGTGCGTTGGCGGATCACGTCCGCCGCCAGTTGCACGGCCAGGTAGCGTATTACAATATCAACCGCCACATCAACTACACCAATATCTGTGCCTTGAGCTGTAAATTCTGCGAATTCCAGCGCAAACGCGGCGAGGCCGGCGCGTATGAACTAACCCACGAGGATGTGCTCAAGGCCGCAGGTGCCGCCGATCAGGCCGGAGCCACGGAAGTACATATCGTCGGCGGGCTGCATCCCTGGTTGCCGTTTGATTGGTACCTGGAGATGTTGCGGGCCATCCGCCGGCAATACCCGCGCTTGCACCTTAAGTGCTTCACCGCCATCGAGCTCAATCACTTCAGCAAAATTGCCAAACTCAGCATCAGTGAGGTGCTGCTCGCTCTGCAAGAAGCTGGACTGGGCTCATTGCCCGGCGGAGGCGCGGAAGTATTCGACGACCGTGTGCATGATGAAGTCTTCAAGGGCAAGTTGCGCGGCGACGGCTGGCTGGAGATTCACCGCATTGCCCACGAACTGGGCATCAAGAGCAACGCCACACTGCTGTATGGCCATGTGGAATCCCGCGCGGAACGCATCCAGCACCTGCTGAAACTGCGTGAGTTACAGGATCAGGCCCCCGGATTTCAAACCATCATCCCCCTGAGCTTCATCCCCGACGGCAGCGAACTGGGCTACCTGCCCGGCCCCACCGGTCTGGAAGACCTGAAGATGCTGGCCATCAGCCGGCTGATGCTGCCCAACTTTGCCCATGTCAAGGCGTTCTGGATCATGCAGAGCATGAAGCTGGCGCAGGTCAGTCTGCAATGGGGCGTGGATGATCTGGACGGTACCGTCGTCTGGTACGACATCACCAAACGCGAAGGCGGTCAGGGCAATACCCATCAGGAATATCAGGTGGAAGACATCCGCCGTCTGATCGTGGAAGCTGGCTGCCTCCCCATCGAACGTGACACCCTCTACCGCCGGGTCCACCGCGACGGTGCACGGTGGTGGGTGGACGCATAAGCGCCCCCTTGCCTGTGGCATAGATACATATTCTCCCCATGGCCATTTGGCGAGTCCCCACCGGCCTGCTAACATAATGGCATGTGAGGATAACATGCTTGGCACCGCCACCATAGAACAGGCCACCCATTTACTGCTTGATGCCGCGCCTGCGGGATCGCAGGTGTTTCTCTTTGGCTCACAGGCCACCGGTAAAGCTGATGCCCGTAGTGATGTGGATTTTCTCGTGGTCGAGCCGACCGTGCCGGATCGCCTGCAGGAAATGCTCCGGCTATCCGAAGTACTCCGGCCATTGAAATTGCCTGTGGACCTGATGGTACTCTCCCGGCAGAACTTTGACTATTGGAAAAACACCCCCAACAGCCTCGCTTATCGCGTGGTACGGGAGGGCAAGGTATATGGACCCGCAGCATGAGCTGGCCCATATTCTCTTGCGTAAAGCCAGCGCTGATTTGGTGATGGCACGCTGCCTAATGGGTGATTCTTCCAGCCCGGATTGGGGCATTGGTTTTCATGTCCAACAAGCCGTTGAGAAAGCCTTGAAGGCCATACTTTGTGCCCATGGCATTGAATATCCGCGTACCCACAATATTTCCCTTTTGCTCGACATGTTAGCGGAACAAAATCTTGTCGCACCCGTAGCCCGCGCACAGTTGATATATCTAACCCCGTTTGGGTGCTGCTACGGTATGACGAAATCGGGCCCAGCGATTTGGAATTGGTCAACATGCCGCCGCGCGGCGAATTGGTGACCTTAGCTCAGACTGTGGTAATCTGGGCTGAAGCCCAAATCCAAGGTTAACTATTTCCCTCACGTCCGGAACTTCTCGCGATATTGCCCCGGTGCCATTTTCGTGAGGTTCATCCAACCTTCGAGTTCAACTTTTCCATCTCGGCCCACAGCGCCGCATACGTTACATCCACCGCC
>JBAXGE010000363.1:0-2036 GCA_037139555.1 Phycisphaerae bacterium | reverse complement strand
ACTGCGCCTTGGCAGGCAGCAGATGTTCCGCCACATAACGCAGCGCCCCGGCGACATCGTCATATTTGCCCGCTGCGACACTGACCTGTAAATGTCCGGCTTCGGCGGGGCCACGGCCCTGATACCAGATCGTCACCGGCCGGCCATCGCTGGCCACCAATTTTTGCCATTGCGGGCGCAGGGCCAGGCGCTGGACGCTGGCCTCGGTTTGTACGGTGCCCAGCGGCACCAGATTCCATGCCGTAGCCACTTGTGCGGCATCGTCCGGCCACACGGCGGGACGCATCGGCACCGCCGGGGGGAGTTGATCATGACTGGCCACATCCCACAGCCAGCGTACCCCTCCGCCGGCACAGTCCCAGCCATAATTGCGATAGCGCCGCCGGTCGCCCCACAGCACCGATAGGTCATAGCCCAAGTCCTCCATCATCCGGATGGCGGCTTCCAGTAGTTCGCCCATAATCCCCTGACCCCGGACTTCGGGGGCACTGGCCACCGCGCCGATCCCGCCGACCTTGAAAGTCGCCCGGGGTGTGCGGAAGGTCAGCGGGTAAATGCCCACATGCCCCACCATCTGATCCCCCATAAAAGTCAGCACCGCCGATTCCGTCGCGGTGGTTGCGGAGGTGTAGAGATTGGGCAGGTAGTTTTCAAAAAAGGCTTCCTGTTCGGGTTTGAAGACCCGATTGATCAGTTGCACCAGGGCGGGAAAATCAGCGGTAGTGGCCGGTCGAACGGTGTATGACATGGTTATACTCCCCATTGGTTTAGATCAAGCACGGTGCCACTTTGCCGCGCGGCTTCGGCGGCGAATACCAGACGGTGTGAAGCCAGCGACGCGGCGGTATTGGATACCAACAAAGATTCATCGCGGGTGTGCAGTGCGTGCAGCCAATCAATGAACATGCGGGCATCACCGCCGCCATGACTGCCGGCCTCGCGGCCAAATTCGACCACTTCGCGATCATAGGAATTGAAGGGCCGAATCACGATGGTACTCTCGTCGAATTCCAACTCGCCGGTGGTGCCATAGACGCGCAGGCGCCGGCCGCCGGTCTGGGTGTAAGCAATCATATTGAATTGCGCGGTCACCCCCTCGGCGAACTCCATCTGGACATTCTGATGGTCCACGACATTATTATCCGCCTGCCACACACACCGGCCATACGGCCCGGTTTGCACGGCACGGAGATGGGCTTCGAGACTGTGGTCGTCGCTGCAGACCGCAGCGGGCCACAGAGTCCGGTCGGTGTAAACATAATTACGCAGCGCCGAGAACGTGCAGGTGCGTTCGTGCGGACAGCCGTCGGTGCAACGCGGGGTGGCCCCGGCGGGCGCATGGGCCTGATGGAAATAACTCAGTGACCCCACCGAACTGATCCGCACACAGGGCTGGTCCACTAGAAAGGTAATGTAATCAATATCATGGCAACTCTTGGCCAGCAACATGCAACTGCTGGTCTCGGAATTGGCCCAGTTGCCGCGCACATAGCTGTGGGTATAGTGATGGACGCCGACGCGCTCGGTCAGGTCCACACTGATAATCCGGCCAATCCGGCCCGCCCGGAGCAGATCGCGCACCATGCGGAAACCCCGCTGATAACGCAGGGAATGACACACCGCCAGCAGCCGACCGCTGCGTGCGTGCGCGGCGGCGATGCTCTGGCAATCGGCCAGCGTCACACTCATGGGCTTTTCCAGCAGCAGGTCATAACCTGCCTCCAGACACGCCACGGCGGGTGCGACATGGTCACGGTCCTGCGTGGCAATCACCACCGCATCCACCGCACGCTTTTGGGCGGTGAAATCCCGCCAATCAGCGAATACCGCAGCCGCAGGCAGGTTATACGCCCGGGCCGCAGACTCCCGGCGTTGGGCCGAGGGGTCCGCAACGGCCACAACTTGGGCCAAACCTTCCCGTTGCCGGGCCAGATCGGCAAACATACTGCCGCGCTGCCCAAAACCCAGTATGGCAATCCGTTTGGGTGTCATCGTTATACTCGCACAGAAGGTTGATAGAGGGCGAACGCCTCGAT
>JBAXGE010000362.1:0-2045 GCA_037139555.1 Phycisphaerae bacterium | reverse complement strand
GCCAACCCCTGGTACCTGCTGGCCGCGTGGGCCATCCTCTTTGTCCCCTTCCTCGTCACCGCCTGGCGCTGGCGCGCCCTACTGCAGGTGCAAAACGTCCACCTCCCCTACGGCAAATGCCTCGCCCTCACCTTCGTGGGCCAGTTCTACTCCACCTTCCTCCCCGGCATCACCGGCGGCGATCTGGTCAAAATCGTCTACACCGCCCGCATGATCGGCAGCAAAACCAAAAGCACCATCACCATCCTCCTCGACCGCGTCATCGGGCTGGTCGCCGTGGTCCTCATCGCCGGTGTCTCCGCCGCCATTCAGGCCCCCGGCAATCCCGTCATGCTCAAAGTCGCCCTGCTGATCCTCAGCGCCATGGCCGTGGGCTTCCTCGGCACCGCCATCTATTTCTCCGCTCGCGGCCGCACCCTGTTCCGCATTGATCGCATCCTCAGCCACTCGCGCATGCCCGATATTGTGCGCCGCATTGATGAAGTCATGCTCGAATACCGCCGTGGCTGGCGCGTGCTGGTGCTGGGCCTGATCGTCAGCATCGTCTCCCAGTTGCTCCTGCCCATCAGCGTCTGGCTGGCCGGGCTGGCCTTTGGCGTCAGCAACGCCCACCTCGGCCATTACCTCGCGTTCGTCCCGCTGGCCCTGCTCGCCGGCAGCGTCCCGCTGTCCCCGCCGCAAGGCTTCGGCGTGATCGAATATGTGATGTTCTATTTCTTCTGTCAGGGCAACCTGACCACCGCCGCGCAGGCGTTTGCCCTCGCCCAGGCCGTGCGCTTCCTGCCGATTCTCTGGAATCTGCTGGGCGCCTACTGGGTCGTCCGCGGCGGTTACAGCCGGCACGACGCCCAACTACAAGAAAAAACCATGGAGTAATCCCATGCCCAATTCCCTGCCCAAAGCTCCGCGTGTCACGGTCATCGGCGATGGTGCCATGGGCACCGTCTGTGCCCTGATTCTGGCCGAAAAGGGCCTGCCCACCACCCTCTGGGGCATTGATGCCGACCGGCTCGATGCCATGCGCCGCACGCACACCAACAGCCGCTATCTGCCCGGCGTAACCCTGCCCGAAAAACTCCAGTACCAAGCCGACGCCGCCACCGCGCTGGCCGGGGCCCAGCTTATCATCTCCGCCGTGCCCACCCAGTTCCTGCGCAGCGTGATGACCCGCATGGCCCCGCTCATGCCCCCCGGCGTACCCGTGGTCAGCGTCACCAAAGGCGTGGAAATCTCCACCATGGAACGCCCCAGCGAAATCCTCGCCGATACCCTCGGCGACCGGCCGCTGGTGGTCCTCTCCGGCCCATCCGTGGCCAGCGAAATGGCCGCGCGCATGACCTGCCTGATGGTCGCCGCCACACCCGATGCCGCCCTGCGCGTCTGGGTGCAGACCCTGTTCACCACCAGCTATCTGCGCGTCTATCGCAGCGATGATATCCTCGGCGTGGAAATGGCCGGCGCCACCAAAAACGTCATCGCCATCGCCGCAGGCATCCTCGACGGCATGCACGCGGGCAACAACGCCAAAGCCGCCCTACTCGCCCGCGGTCTGGTCGAAATCACCCGCCTCGGCGTGGCCATGGGCGCCAAACCCGAAACCTTCACCGGCCTGGCCGGCCTCGGCGACCTCGTCACCACCTGCGTCGCCCCCGAAGGCCGCAACCGCAGCTTCGGCGAACTCATCGGCAAAGGCCACACCGCCGATGAAGCCCTGCAAAAACTCGCCGGCGTTGTCGAAGGCATGCCCACCGCCCGCGCCGTCGTCGAACTGGCCCAACGCTATAAAGTAGACATGCCCATCACCCGCGCCCTCTACAGCGTCCTGTTTGAAAACGTCTCGCCGCCCAAAGCCCTCCACCAACTCATGACCCGCGACCTCAAAGACGAGGACGTCCTGTAACCCGTCAAGCCCGCGCCCTACTCTTTAATGTCGGTACCCCGACATTTCATGGAGTACGGTAATGCCGGTACCCCGGCTTTACCGCTTTAGCAGTCAAAAAAACTACAAATATCCCAACCCACACACGCCCCATTGCCCCCCGTCC
>JBAXGE010000361.1:0-2052 GCA_037139555.1 Phycisphaerae bacterium | reverse complement strand
ACGTAGTACCGGCTTCAGCCGGTTCCCCCCGTCCCCCCGTCTTCTCCCTTTCAAAAACTTCTGAAACTTTCACCCACCACGGTATAATAATCCGCATCTTCTATCCGGAGCGCTTACATGGATGCCATTCAACCCGCCCGCAAGGAATTCATTGACCTCTGGGGCCAGATGGCCTCGCAGTGGGGCATCAATCGCACCATGGCCCAGATCCACGCCCTGCTCATGCTCGCCCCCGCGCCCCTCACCGCCGAAGCCATCATGGACGAACTGCAAATCTCCCGCGGCAATGTCTCCATGAATCTCCGCGACCTGATCAACTGGGGCGTCATCCGCCGCACCAGCGTCCCCGGCGACCGCCGCGATTTCTTCCTCTGCGAGCAGGACATCTGGACCATGTTCCACACCATCCTGCGCGAACGCAAGAAACGCGAACTCGACCCCCTCGTCAACCGCCTCAACACCTGCGTCCAGGCCGCCTCCGCCACCACCACCCCCGACCCCGAGCAAGCCCTCCTCCTCGCCCGCCTGCAGGAACTCCACCGCTTCTTCCTCACCTTCCACAAACTCTTCGCCACCGTCCTCGGCGACGACCCCAAAAAACTCGCCCAAACCGCCAAGCTCCTCGAAAAACTCCTCTAACCCCCGACCGCCTTTCCCCCCGTCCCCTCACGCAAGTAGTACCGGCTTCAGCCGGTTCCCCCCGCCAGTGGTGCCGACGCCCCGTCGGCATTGGTCCCGCAGGGACCACGCCCACCACCATCAAGCCAAGCATAAATTATGCGTCCAACCTTATCCCCGGACTCGGCCCGTTGGGCCGAATGCCGACGAGGCGTCGGCACCACCAAAAGCTTCCCCACCCGCATTTTAACCCTCCGACGCCCGCACTTCCGTGCCCCTCCGTGTCTTCCGTGGTTCAACTCCTCCGGTATTTTCGTTGCGTCGTCGCGCCGTTGCGTGAGACTCCCCCCGTCCTCATTTGGTAACCGCCCGCTTCCCCTTTTTCATCAGCTTCACGCACGCCGCGCGGCTGGGGATCGAGGTCTGCGCCCCCACCACCGTACACGCCAGCGCGCCCGCCGCGTTCGCCAGCGCGATCGCCGCGGTGATCTCCTGCCCTTCCGCCAGCGCCACCGCCAGCGCGCCGGTGAAACTGTCACCCGCCGCCGTGGTGTCCACGGCCTTAACCTGATAACCGGGGATGAGTAAATAATCGCGCTCACCACTCACCGCCCCCGGCTGCGCCAAAAACGCGCCCTGCGCGCCCAGTTTCAGCACCACACACTTCGCCCCGCGGTCCAGCAAAATGTCCGCCGCGCGCTGCGCCGAATTTTCATCCTTCACTTCCACGCCCGTCAATTGCTGCGCCTCGGTCTGGTTCGGCGAGAACACATCCACCTGATACAACTCCGCCGGCAACGCCGCCGCCGGAATCGGCGCGGGGTCCACAATCGTTCGCACCCCCGCCTGCCGCGCGATCGCCAACACTTCCACCACCGTCGCCAACGGCACCTCCAATTGCACCACCACCACCGCACTGCCGGCAATCTGCCGGCGCAATTTGCGCACATCCGCGGTCGTTAATTTTCCGTTCGCCCCCGGCCCGATCACAATCGCATTCTCGCCCGACGCCGCCACCGTGATCGTCGCCACCCCGCTGGCCGTCCTGGGCGTGGTCATAATCAGCGCGTCATCCACCCCGGCCTTCACCACTGCCGCGCGCATCTGTACACCAAAGGCATCATCGCCCACCCGGCCGATCATCACCGTCCGCGTGGTCCGCCCCAGCCGCGCCGCCGCCGCCGCCTGATTCGCCCCCTTGCCGCCGGGCACCGTCACAAAATCACTCCCCGGCAGCGTCTGCCCGGGCAGCGGAATCGTCGCACACCGAATCACCAGGTCCATATTCAACGAACCCGCCACCAATACCACCGGCTTAACTTTGGCCATAATATTATCTCACCACACACATGTTCACCAATTGTGGTGTTGTGTGTTATATATACAACATACACCCATCTATATCAACCACAATTACTTACATCAATCCTGCAA
>JBAXGE010000360.1:0-2064 GCA_037139555.1 Phycisphaerae bacterium | reverse complement strand
ACTTCCGGGTGTTTGGACTCAACGGGTGGGACTGGATGCAGCGCGGTGCCGCGGAAGAAGGCTACCTTAAGGTATTTGGCAATGCAATGGAAGTTGAGAAACCAGCCTTGGTCGTCGCGGCCATAAAAGGGAGAGTTCCACTTCACGGCCTTGTGCACGCCGGGGACGGTGGCGCTGATGAGGGCGTCGAGTCGGCGGCCGACATCCTGTTTCCAGCCCGGCATGGCGGCGAGGTAGGCTTGAACAGGTGCGTCGCCGTAGCCTTTGGCGATCTGGGGGTTGCCACCAGATAGCAGGATCGGCGCCGTAGTGCTCTTTTGGGTGACGGCAGTTCGTGCGACTTTTACGGTTTTCTTGGGCGGTGTTTTGGCCATGGTCTTTACTCCAATCACTCGGTGAGGCACTACGGTTTTGTTCCGTGAATCATAGCCAGCATTTATTGGCTCGTTGACGAGTCCAGAATTCTGATGCGATTAAGCTGGATCGGCGATTTTGCATTCACAAATATAGATTCGCGGTAAATATAATTGTCTGTTTATTAAATATCGGCGTGAGTATCAGGTGTTGGCGGCAGAAAAATTTCAAAACGGACAAAGATACCCATTAATGGCTTGACGGGGGCGGTGGGGTGGTTTAAGTTTCAAAAATCGGCCTGTGGTATTGAAGGCCGGGAGCCAGTGTTAGCTGAATGTATCGTTTGTCGCGGCGTTGATCACATCACAGGGTGCGCCCGGATTTTGGCTCCGAATGAATGCGTTTTTTCTCTCCTGTCGCGCGGGCGGTTTCTGGGTTCAGAAACTGCGCCACGGCAGATTCTTTTGACGGAGTTTGCGCCATGCTCCACGAACCGGCCGCCCCCAGCGGCAAAGATCCCGCCTCGGACTACAAAAAACGTCTGGGCGTGTGGATGTTTATTCCCTACGCCCTCGTCTATGCCAGTTTTGTGGTGATCAACCTCACGAATCCCAAGGTGATGGAAATCGTGGTGCTGATGGGCCTCAACGTGGCCGTGGTGTTCGGCTTTGGCCTGATCATCCTGGCCATGGTGCTGGCGTTAATCTACAACCATCTGTGCACCCGCAAGGAAGCATTGATGGCCACTCAAGACGATAAAAAGGACTAAACACACATGGCTATTGCAATTTTTCTGGGCTTCGTGGCCGTGGTTCTGGTGCTGTCGTTCTATCTGGGTGCGCGCACCAAGTCGGCCAACAGTTACTACGCGGCGGGTGGGAATATTCACTGGGCCGTCAACGGGATCGCCTTCGCGGGCGATTACCTGTCGGCGGCGTCGTTCCTGGGTATCTGCGGCATGATCGCGGTGGCGGGGTATGACGGCTTCCTCTATTCCATCGGTTATCTGGCCGGTTGGATTGTGGCGCTGTTCGTGATTGCCGAACCGATGAAGCGGCTGGGTAAATACACCTTCACCGACGCGCTGGATTCCAAGTTCAATTCGCGCGGGATCAAACTCACCGCCGCCATCTCCACGCTGGTGGTGTCGGTGTTTTATCTCATCCCCCAGATGGTGGGGGCGGGCGTGCTGGTCGAACCGTTGCTGAATATCCCGCACTGGGCGGGGGTGGTGATGGTCGGCTGCATCGTGATTACCATCGTGGCCACCGCCGGGATGGCGTCCACGACGTACGTGCAGTTTCTCAAAGGGGCTTTGCTGATTATCTTCTCGACGGTGCTGGTCATCGCGGTGCTGCGCCGCGGGGTCACCACCGAACCGGATCAGGGCGGCAAGGTGCCGTTCCACAAGCTGGTGATCCTGCCGGCGACGGAAGTGGAAGGCAAGTTACTGGTGCCGGAATATCAGGTGATGGAAGTGCAGACGGTCAAAGGCCACAAGTTTGCCCGGCTGGCCAAAGCCGGGGTGGAAACCTGGTGGATGGTGGAGGGTCAGGGCGCGGCGCTGGAACTGAAAGAAATCCAGTCCGTGGTCAAGACCGCAAAGAGCGAGACGCTGACCAATGGCAGCAAAGAGGGCAAACTGCGTCAGGTGGGTAATTTGACCAAGATTGCCGGCAAGACCGGCGAAGCGGCCAAGGAAGAAGCGGT
>JBAXGE010000359.1:0-2067 GCA_037139555.1 Phycisphaerae bacterium | reverse complement strand
GCTTGAGATCCTGCAGCAGGCCGGCAATCGGATGGTCCACCACTTCGGCAAGCTGCTTGTGGCCCTCGGAATTGTTGGTATGGGTGTCCCACGGTTGCATCTGACCGCAATAGACTTGGACGACGCGCACGCCACGTTCCACCAGGCGTCGGGCCAACAGGCAATTCCTCGCGAATCCGGTGCGCGTGAATCCGCCGTTGGTATTGACCTTCATATTCGCGGTCTCGGCGTTGAGCCCATAACTGGCTCTGGTCGCTTCCGTCTCTTGGCTGATGTCGAAGGCCTCCGAGGCCGATGCCTGCATGCGGAAGGCCAGCTCGAGCGATTCGATACGGGCGGTGAGGCTGTTCTCATGACCAAGCCGCCCGCTGTGCAGCGCGTTCAGCGCCTGGGTGTAATCAAGGTCCTGTCGCTGAACAGCGGCGGTTGACTCGGGATTGTTCAGGTGGGGAATGGCATTCCTAGGGTCGTAGTCCTTCGGCAGGACGACCTGGCAGCCCTGATGGATTCCGGGCAGGAATCGGCTGCTCCAGTTCGACGGGCCATTTACCGGCTGACCTTCGCCTAGCACCACGAATCCAGGGAGATTCTGATTCACCGTACCCAGGCCGTACAGCAGCCACGAACCGTACGAAGGGCGGATCGGCTGGACATTGCCGGTGAACAGCATCCAGTTCGAGGCTTCATGCACCGGCGTGTTGGTATGCATGGACCGGATCACGCAGAGGTCATCGGCCTGCTGCGCCAGGCGCGGAAAGAGTTCGCTGATCTCCATGCCGCATTTCCCGTGCCGGGAAAAGGCGAATGGCGAAGGCATCAGACCGCCGGTCCCGCGTTCAGTGCGGAGCTGGACGGTTTCCGCTGGACGTTGCCCAGCGTATTTCGTCAGGGCTGGTTTCGGATCGAAGGTATCGACCTGGGACGGTCCCCCATTCATCCACAGGTGGATGATGCGTTTTGCCTTGGCGGGAAAGTGAGGTCCGTTGCCGGCGGGCGTGCCGTTCACCGTGGCCAGGCGGCTTCCACCCGCATTGGCTTCAAGCACCCCCGCCAGGCCAAGCATGCCGATGCCGTATCCACAGCGGGACAACAAGGCACGACGTGACAGGTTCATTCCGCTTGCCGCTGACTGGGTAGGGTTCTGGTTCATGGTGGTTCTTGCTGATTTTGCGCGGTCTGGATGGGCTCAGTTTACAAAGGTGAATTCATTACTTGTGAGCAGAGCATGGCACAGGCGCTGAAGATTGGTCGGGTGTCCAGCGCCCGCTCCGGTGTTGGCAGCACGCAGAAAGGCGGTGCTCAAGGTGGTTTCCCGGGCATCGGGCAGGCGTCCAAACGCCAGTTGCCAAGCCAGTTGGACTTGCTCCGATTCCCGTGACTCGGTTTTCTCGATCCTGGCTGCGAACGCCTTGGCCATGGCCAGGGTGAATTTGCTGTTCAACGCGAATAATTGTTGTTGCGGGCTGGTGGTGAGATGGCGGCGATCGCTGGTGACATTCGGTTCGGGGAAATCGAAAATAGTCAGCGTGGGATTCGGCTGGAATCGACTGATGAAGCTGTAAACGGTTCGGCGGACATTGGCGGGATCCTCGGGTTGGCCGCTCGGCTGCCCACCAACCACGGGATTGAACAGGCCTGATACCACCAGCATCGCATCCCGCCACGCTTCGAAGTCGAGCCGGCGCAGATTGGCGCGCCAGAGGTGGAGGTTCTCCGGGTCTTTAGCCGCGTTCTGGGCATCGCCATTACCATCCAGGCGATAGGTGGCGGAAAGCATGATTTCGCGATGCAGCCATTTCGTGGACCATCCTGATTCCATGAAGCGGACCGCCAGCGTGTCCAGCAGTTCGGGATGCGTTGGACGATCGCCCAGCTTGCCGAAATTTCCGAGCGTGCCGACCAGCCCACGTCCAAAATGGTAATGCCAGACCCGGTTGACGTAGACCCGTGCAGTCAGTGGATTCCCACGGTTGGCGATCGCCTCAGCGAGATCGAGCCGGGTGAATCCCTTGCCTGCCACCGGCTGGGTGCCCCGCAGCACCTGAAGAAAGCCGGGCGGCGCTTGCT
>JBAXGE010000358.1:0-2073 GCA_037139555.1 Phycisphaerae bacterium | reverse complement strand
CGATCAAACTGCATACCTTCGACGATTTCGACGTGGGTTTCGGCGGTCTTGCCTTCTTCCACGGTGATGACGCCATCTTTGCCGACCTTGCTGAACGCATCGGCCATGATGTTGCCGATTTCGCGGTCGTTGTTGGCGGAAATCGCCGCCACATTGGCCACTTCGTTCTTATCGGCGGCATTGAGGGGCTTGGAGAGTTTCTTGAGGTTGGCGATCACCGCGGCAACGGCCACGTTGATGCCCCGAGCGAGGGCCATAGCATCCGCCCCGGCTGCGAGGTTGCGATAACCTTCCTTATAGATGGCTTCGGCCAGCACGGTCGCGGTGGTGGTGCCATCGCCAGCCACGTCAGAGGTTTTGCTGGCGGCTTCTTTGACCAACTGGGCGCCGACGTTCTCAAATTTGTTGGACAGTTCAATCTCTTCGGCCACGCTGACGCCATCTTTGGTGACGGTAGGAGAGCCCCATCCTTTATCAAGAATAGCGGTCCGGCCCCGGGGGCCCAGGGTGCTCTTCACTGCGGAGGCGAGTTTGGTCACGCCTTCGAGCAGCGACTTACGAGCGGATTCGTCAAACGAGATCTGCTTTACGGCCATAATATGAGACTCCTTGGCAATGCGTCGGCACGTGGGCCGACATTTTCCTATCCGCGAATATATATCCTGCGGCCCTATCGCTCTGACAGCAGCCACGCACGCCTGATACGCAACTCTTATGCCAAGTTTTATACAGATTCGCGTCTATGTTTGTAAGTAATTGTAAAATAACGCTTTATATGTGTTTTGTCGGCCCATCGCCGGGCCTTCCTGCGCGTGGGGGTATCTGCCGATATGTGCCGGGGCGGGCGGGTGTTAATGTCAGTTTGGCAGGTCGTGGTCACCTGGGCTGGCCGTGCAAGGTGGGCAGGGGGATGATACCATAGGCGGATTGGCACAACTTTGTTCATCCTAATGGGGACTGACTTGTGCGTGGCTGCTACGTGGGAAGGATTTGGTGACTATGCCCAGAATCTTTGCAGTCTTGATTGTTACACTCTTGGTTATTAGCGCGACTTGGGCTGCTGAAACAGGCACGGCTCCTGCCACACAGCCAGGGGCAGCGAAGGAGCTTGCTGGTCCGGCAGATGGCGCGCTGCCAGGCGCGGAGACACCACTGGCAGAGGCAATGAAGGGCCAAGTGACGCTCGTGGCGGCTTTACAAGCCGTTGGATCACCCCGCTTGGAACAAAGCCATTCCGGTGTTGTGCATGCGACGCAGACCTTCCGCCTGCTCGATAGCTTCTATGAACATGAGAAGGCCGGGGCAACCATCAGCATTCGCTACAGCTACATGGACCCTGGAATGCGTTTCGAGCGAACCGATCGCGCCGTCCGGGCAGACGAGAAGGTGGTCTGGATTCTCCATAACGATACGTTTGGGATTGACCGCGGCACCAAGGCTCTTCCCGACACCCCTGAGAATCGTCTGGCAGCCAGAAAGCTGGTCGAACAACTTCCTGCCAACCTGCGGGAGACGGTCGAGGCGGCGAAGGCCGAGTCACGCCTGACTACTCGGCTATTTGCCATCCAGCCGAAGGGGTGGTCTGGTAGCAGCACGAACGGGGGCAAGGTCGAGCCCCTGGGCTGGGAAGTTGGCAAGGGCATGAAGTTTGTGTGGAGCAAGTCGGACGACAAGCCAGAATCGAAGGACGGTCGGTTTGGTCGGGTTACGGTCTGGATCATGGACGCGGGGTACTCGGGAAAAGTGAACCAAGTCGCTGGGAACCCCGCCGATGAGATTGCCATCTGGCGCGACCGAAAGGTATTCTTTTACGGTAGCGGGGATGTATGGCCCACGGCGCAAGCCGACATTTTGCAGGCGGTAAAGTCGAAGGACAATGGCAACATCCCCACCACGGCCCCGGCCACTCAGCCGGGTAAATAAGTGAGGCTATGCGGCGGTGGGGAGTCCGCACCGTAGCGAATCCGGCCCCGGGCGGTTATAGTGTAATCCACCATGACGGGGCGTAGCTCAGCCTGGCAGAGCGCTTGGTTTGGGACCAAGAAGTCGCAGGTTCAAATCCTGTCGCCCCGA
>JBAXGE010000357.1:0-2097 GCA_037139555.1 Phycisphaerae bacterium | reverse complement strand
AATGATTTCGGCGCGGAACTGGGGCACATTATTGTGGTGCCCGATGGCGAACTGTGCGGCTGTGGCCAGCGCGGGTGTCTGGAAGTGTATGCTTCGGCGTATCACACCGGCCGACGGGCGACGGGGTTGTTGAAAACGAATCCGTTCCTGCCCTCGTCCCTGCGTGGTCTGCTGGAAAAAAATGGCGAGATCGAGTCGTCGGATATTGTGGCGCACGCACAGGCGGGTGATGATCTGGCACTGAAGGTGTGGAATGACACCTGTCGTTATCTGGCGCTGGGGATTGTCACTTCGATCCGGTTCATGGATCCGGAACTGGTGGTGATTGCCGGGGGCATGTGCAAGGCGGGTGACTTCCTGATGAAGCCGCTCCGGCAGTGGGTGGCGTACCACAACTGGAAATTGACCGCACAAACCTGCAAGATCGAAATCTCCACTCTGGGCAACGATGCGGGCGTGATTGGCGCCGCTGGCGTAGCCTGGGATGCGTGGTCACGTGGTGAGTTGCCCAAAGCCTAGTAGCCCTAGCGCTGCGGCGCAGAGGAGTGCATGATGAGCAGTAAACCGGTCGAAGAATTGATGAATCTTGCCCATCGCCTGCATCAGGCGGGGATCGAACAGGTGCCCGGCGAAGTATGTCTGGCGGTGCGCTTGGACTCCAAAACCATGCTGACCACCCCGCTGGGCTTGGATTTGGCCCACTATACCGAGCTGAAAACCGTACCCTTGAGTTTGGCGCCGCTGCAATATCTGGTGGACAACCGACCCAATGCCAAGAGTTTTCAGGTTCGTGACGCCCTGCGGGAAGCGGGTTTGCTGCCGGGGGTGCAGGTACATCCGATGGTGCTGGCGTTTTCGATGCTGCTCGACCTGCCCGGTTTGAATGCTGTGGCATACGCTTGTCCGCGTAATATTCTGGGGTTGGTATGTTCGAACCGTTCGGAACCCTTTGCACTGGCGCGGTACTTTACCAGTCAGATCAGTTCCTGCGGGCCGCGCAGTATTCATGTGCCGCTGTTACCCTCGGGGGTGGCCATGGCGGTGGATTTGCGGCATCGGATTGAAAACTATATCAATCAGTATGGCGAGTCGCCCCGGTCATTCCTGCTGGCCCAACATGGCGTGCTGGGCTGCGGTATGGGTGCGGCGGCGGCGGCGGCGAGTGTGGTGGCGATGGAAAAAGCCGCCGGGGTTTATTTGGCAGCCCAGGCGCTGGGTGGGGCCATTTCGCTGCCCGATTCGTACCTGCATCCCGAAAGCGACCATCCGGAATCTCCCTGACCGAACCTGCTATGGCTAAAACACCTTTTGACGATTATCTGCGCGAGCTTGAATTCCAGCGGGAAGTCTGGAACCGCAAAGCTGCGCTGCGGGCGGTCTACCATTACTTTTTCCGGCGGGTGTGTGCGCAATTATCCCCGCTGGGGCCAACGGTGGAGATCGGTTCAGGGTGCGGTAATTTCAAGGAATATCGGCCCGAGATTATCGCCACGGACGTGGTGAAGAGCGGCCCGTGGATTGATCAAATTGTCGATGCCCAGCAGTTACCCTACGCGGCGGGTACGATCGGCAATTTCGTGGCCATTGATGTGCTGCATCATCTGCAACGGCCGCTGGATTTCCTGCGTCAGGCGGCGGCGTGCCTGCAACCCGGGGGGCGGATTGTGCTGCTGGAGCCGGCGGCGACACGCTGGTCACGGTTGGTTTACGGGCGTAATCATCATGAGCCGGTGGATCTGACGTGGGATTTGTTCGGGCTGGATGGCACCCCGCCGGTGGACGATCCCGGCCACACTTTTGCCAATATGGGCATTGCCGCACTGTTATTTGCACGGCATCCTCAGGAGACCTTGCGGCGCGTGCCGACCTTGGAGCTAACCCGGTGTAGCGGTCTGGGTTTCCTGACCTATCCGGCCACGGGGGGATTCAGTTATCGCGGCTTTGTGCCCGGTGGTTTGGTGCCAGCGCTGTGTGCCGTGGAAGATTGGCTGCTGCGGCCGGTGGCGTTGCATTTAACCGGGATGCGCTATCTGGTGGTACTTACGAAGCGTTGACGTTCAATTCGCCCAGCCAACGGACAAAGTCCTCTTCCGACAA
>JBAXGE010000356.1:0-2100 GCA_037139555.1 Phycisphaerae bacterium | reverse complement strand
GTCAGCAGCGCGGGCGTGCCATCGGCCTGAGTAATCAGGCGCGGGGTGCTCCATGAGCCGCCCATGGTACGTGGCACACGCCACAACTGGCGTCCCGTGAGTGGGTCAAGCGCCAACAATGCCGACGAACTGGCGGCATCCTGATCGTATTGAATAATCAAACGTTCCCCGGCTAAGAGCAAACTACTCGCGTAGCCGTAGGCGTTATCCACTGCCCCCAAGCGTTTTTGCCAGACCTTTTCACCACTGACGTGCACACACACGACCTCGCCGGTAGCCCAGGTGGCCCAGACATAACGCCCGTCCGTCACCGCCGTGCTGGCGGCGCGAATGGTGGGCTCCAACACTTTCGGCGCTGGCGTCAGGCCCGGCCAGCTATGCGTCCAACGCAGCGTCCCGGTATCGGCGGCAAAGCACCAGAGCACATTGGTTTGCTCGTCGGCGCCGGTCAGGAAGACATCATTACCCCAGACCACGGGCGAACTATCACCCCCGAGCGGTAATTCCGCCTGCCAGCGCACCCCGTGGCCGGCGGGGGCATCGAATTTGCCCGGCCAGCAGCCGGGGGCCGCCACGCCGTTCATGTCGGGGCCGCGGAATTGGGGCCATTGCTGGGCCCAGACTTTGGCGTCAGGCGGAAGGTATTGGGCCGGCGCGGTGGCGGCTACCGGGGCCTCGGTCCGTCGTATGGGTTGATAAACCACCAGCAAGACCAGACCCGCACTGACGAGTCCACCGCCAGCACCAATCCCCCAATAAGTTTGCCGTAGCCATTGGGGCCGTTCGTCGCGCCGCGGCAGACGCAGATCGGGCAGATCACGCTGCCCCCGGCGGCCCAGTTTCCACAGCAGCACCGTCAGGGTCACCCCGAGTAATAAGGCGCCACCCGCATTGGAGAAGAAGGTTACGCGCCATTCGTAGTCCTGACGCAGTTGCACATCGCGCGTGCGGATTTCCGCCCGCAAAGTTTCGGGGTTAGGGGCGGTCAGGAGTTGGGTTTGCAGGTTCGCAATTTGCTCGGTGAGGAGCGGACTTTTCAGACCGCCGCGCACGTATACGCCCAGCATGAGCAGCGCGAGGAGCAGAGTTAGCGTCAGCGTCACCATGGCGCTGCGCTGCCAGGCCAAGTGCCGGGGTGGGAGCGCCACCGGGACGGACGGCGTGCCCAGTAATACCACTTGCGCACCGGGTTCCACGGTCTGAGGACAATAGTCATAACAACGGCCACAGGCGAGGCAATCTGCACTGCTGGCCAGATAATCAGCCTGCGGTTGACCGCGTTGATAACGCCACCACCACGCCAATAGAATCAATGCGAGGGCTGCGCCGAAGCTGGCGGTGGCACCTTGCATGCGGGTTTGAATTTGTTGGGCGGCCATGAATAACAAACCACGGTCTTCACCCAATGTGGCAAAGGCCGCCAGTGGGGTGCCGGGTCTGGGTAAGGCGCCCGGGGGTTGAGTCTCTACCTGCGCGGCCAGTTGCACGGTGGGATGCCACTGGGCCAGCGTTAGTCCACCCCGCCAGCCCAGACCGGCCCAGACGAGTACCGCAATCATTCCGCCCAGCAACCACCAGACCCGCCGGGAGGAACTGGTGGGGTGTAGCGCTTTTTCCGCGGGTAATTTGATCGCCCCGAACGGGCAACTTTTTTCGCACAACCGGCATTGGATGCAAGTGGTCGGGGTCACGGTCACCGGCTTGCGGGCCAATGGCCCCAGCGCACTCAATAGCGCCCCGTACGGGCACAGCCACCGGCAATAGGGCCGGCCCACCCACATACTCAGCAGCACAAAGCCCCCCGCCACTAGCAGCATCCCCACCCCCGCGTAACGGCGGAACACCACCACAAACGGATCATATTCACAAATCAGCCAGCGCGTGCCGGTGTAGGCGAGAATCAAAGCCAAGCCCAAATACACCCACGGTAACAAGCGCAAGACCCGGTCCACAGCCACCGGGACATTCAGCGGTTTGAGCAGGACCAAATCCTGCAAGGCCCCCAACGGACACACACCCGCGCAAAACACGCGGCCATAAAAAAGCGTCCACACCAACGGCAAAGCCACGTACACCCCCACCGCCCACGGGAGGGAATAT
>JBAXGE010000355.1:0-2112 GCA_037139555.1 Phycisphaerae bacterium | reverse complement strand
GATTTTGGTTCGATCCGAATTATGCCGACCAACGCCTTTCCAGAGCGAGAAAATCGGCTTTTTGGTCACAACCGCCATGGCCGGAATAACCCGTCAGAGCACCATCCCGGCCCAAAACACGATGGCAAGGGATGATCAATGGCCACGGATTACGGGCCAGGGCCTGTCCCACCCACCGAGCTGCACGCGGACTGCCGATCATGGCCGCCAGGCCACCGTAGCTGGTTGTCGTCCCCACTACAATCGCACAGACACCGCGCAAAACGCGCTGCTGGGCCAGCGAACAGACCGACCAATCTACATATTCACGTAATTTATCCCAAGCCGCTATTTGCTTCCGATTCGGCTGCGAGTCTGGGCGGTAATAACCGTCCAGCAAATCTTTCAGAAGTTCCAACCAAGGTAGGGCAACATTACTTGATACGGGTTTCGGGATAGCCCCGGCAGTTACGGTGTGCGGTAAGGTAAGACTAACCAGACGATACGGCGCCTCCAGCCGATATACGACTTCCCAATATAACTTTGGGGAGCCCTTTCCAAAGGCAAGATACTGTGGGCTGCACCGCGTTATTTGGCTGGATTCATGCAACATATTCATCCTCGCGACGTTAACGTGCTGAAACAGACGTACCAGCGGAGTATAGTCCACCATGCGCATCGTGATCAACCTCAGAGCTATCCGTGACCGCTGGGAGGCGGTGCGCGACTGGTTCGTGGACACTTTTTCGAATTTCCAGTGGCGGGTGGAATTGACGCGCAGCCATATTGTACAGTTGTGCGTTGCGGTAGTGCTGCTAATCGTGGCGGTAAGCATATTTGTTTATAACTGGGATACGGTCACCGGCCACAGCCAGGATTCGACCATCACCGTGTGGAGCCAGACCCGCACTTTTGGGACGGACCCGCGGCAACCCATTAGCCCCCAGAACCTCGAAAATCCCCAGCGTCGCCAGTTGGCTACGGTCTGGGCAGGGTATGACGGGCAATTAACACTCTTCGAATACCCGATACAACCGGAACATATGCCCCATTTTGGTTTCTCGGCGGATCGCCGGCCGGAGTTTCGTTATTGGCATGATGTTATGGGCGCGGGGGTCGCCGCGGCCACACCCGCCCAACGCATCCTCATCCGACTGGGGCTCAACCTGCAAAATCACGGGGAGAATTTCTGGAAACGCTGGGTCGAGAGTGTGGGATTTACTGCGGAACAACGCCCTATCGAACAGGCGGCCCGGGAAGAATTACAAACCGCCCTGACCAAATTGGATCAGGAGGTGTATCGGGGCGAATTTGAAACCCGGACCTACCGACAAATCATGGACCTGATCGAAACCTATCGTGCCATCGAAGCGCCACTGCCCCAGAACAAACGCAAGCAGGAACTTGCCGAACAGATTTACCGCAAAGGGATTGCATACTACATGCTGCTCCAACAGCAGCGTTGGGACATCGTCACGAAATATATGCAAACTGTCAGTGCGTTAATGGACAGTAAACAACAGGAACAATTGATCCAATGGCAGCAGGATTGGAATCAGAATGCGGCTACCAATCCCAAGCGCAAGCCCACGGATCCGCCCCGTGCGCCACGAATCAATTAACCTAATGTAGTCTGTTCGGTTACGCGTTTTCCCGCGCCGCCAGCATCATCTCCAGTCCCTGCGCCACGCCGTCGTCGTCGTTGCTGGGCAGGATATGCTGCACATAATCCCGCACTTGCGGCCAGGCATTGGCTACTGCAAACGTATGTCCGGCCCATTGCAGCATGGGCAGATCATTGGCCGCATCGCCAATGGCCGCACACGCGTCGGCGGGAACACCAAGATTGTCGGCCACCCAGGCCAGGCCGGAGCCCTTACTCACCTGTGGGGCCATCAGTTGCAGCATGTGCCCATCGCTGCGCGCGAGGGCGACCTGAGTATAGTCCCGGAACGCGATTTCCAACGTGTCAATCCAAGTGTCATCCCCCATCAGCATCAACTTGGTGATTGGTTCGGTAATAACCGGGTCCAGCGGGCCGATATAGTCGGGGGTGAATTCTTTGGCGGTTTCCAACTCAAAATACGCCAGTGGCCCCAGATGGTCAGTGTACCAACGATCCAGGGTTTCCAC
>JBAXGE010000354.1:0-2117 GCA_037139555.1 Phycisphaerae bacterium | reverse complement strand
GCGAAGCGGTCCAGACAATCGGCCTCCCCGCGTGCCATCCGGCGCAGGCGGTCCGCGCCTAATTGCATCGCCGCCATTTTGTCTCTGCGGGTGGCCGTGCGATACTTCATGCCGCCAAAGTAAAACTCCGCCCGCCAGCCTAGTCCATGTTTCGATAGATGCATAATTCAACCTCCCGTGTAAATCTGTTCTTACTATACCCACTTGCACAAGCCAGCGCAAATAGAAACGGCAAATTACTTGCCTACGTATTGTTGCCCATGGTGCTAGATACCCAAGTTAAATCCTGTTGGGTATGTTGCGGTTTATGGGCCATAACGGCCACAAAAAACATGCAATTGGCCGCAAGATACCCAACACAATGCAAGATACCCACGTCGTTTGAATTAAGGCACATTCGGGCCATCCTGTTGGGTATGTTGGGTATCTAGCCCCGGCAGACACCACCACCATGGGCCAGGCACTTGTGGGTGGTATGGGTTGATCTGCAATTCCTCTTTGGCACGGTCCAGCGTGTTCTTGGCGATACCATGCTCATGGGCTGCGGCAAATACATCCTTGGATTGCATCGGACCATTGGCCAATAAATCCCGCAGCCAGCCAGCCGCCTTATCCCGTTCCGGCCTTGCCCGTTCGCCCCCGCCGCCGCCCATGTTCTGCGCGGCATACGCTTCCCCGGCGGTGGTGCTAACCGGGTCGGCTTCCCAGCGCAGGTTCCCACGTTTTAGGTGGTCAGTTTCAATACCGAACGCCAAGCCCAGACACTCCCGCCCGAGATTGTTTTTCCCCGGCAGTAATAGACGGCGTTCGGGATTGCCAGCCTCTTTGAACAGGTGCCATACCGTGCGTGCAATCCCCACGAAGCCCACACTCCCCAAGGCGTTGCCGTCGGCATAGTTGCCGGTTCCCTTGCGGGTATGGGCCACGATCAACACGGCCACGCCACGGGCTTGGGCCAATTTGGCCAACGGTGCCAGCACGCTCCGCACTTCGTTGTCCCGGTGCGAGTCTACATCCCCGCCGGTATAACTACCGATGGGGTCAATGATAACCAGCCGACATTCTGGCAAGCTGTCCAAAGCTTGTTCCAGCACGCCAATTTGTTGCAGGGTAAAACAACGCTCTACCACTTCGCCCGCTTCATTGGTAATGATGGTGCCGGGCATGATGGTGATTCTACGGCAATCGGCGTTATGCGCTTCCAGCCGGGGTTTTATGGTCATACCGGCATCATCTTCAGCGGCAATCAGCAGCACGTCGCCAACCTCCGCCGCCGCCGCGCCATCCGGCCATGCGGTGCCGGTGGAAATACGCGCGGCCAGATTGCACGTGACGAACGATTTACCGCAGCCGGGTTGACCTACCAGCAGCGTTATGCAGCCGTATGCGATACGTTCGGGCCATAGCCATTTTACGGGCATGGCTTCAACGTCGGCCATGCTGATTAACTGCGGCATGATCTGGCCGGGGGCCGGGGTGGTTGCCAATGCAGCCACGTCCACCACAGGTGCGTTGCGGATGATGGCTTCCACCTGAACGGTGATAGCGTTATCCTCCAGCCCCGCTTGACGGTGGGCCATGATTAAATCAGCGGCGTCACCTTTGGTGGGCAAGTCCAGGGTGGCGGGGTCAATGCGCTGGATGCGGCGCGGTGGTGGTGTTAGTTTCGCCAGCGCCGCACATAGACCATCGGCGTGTAGTTTCCCGGCGTCGTCGTGGTCGGGCCAGATACACACACACTCCCGCCCAGCCAACGGCGTTAAATCACTCCGGCCATACTTTCCCGCGCCGCCGATGGTGGTCACGGCGTTAAAGCCCAATTCGCGCAGCAAGTCGGCTTTGCGTTCGCCCTCGGTGATGACGACCGTGCCCGGATCATTGAGCATATCGCCCAGCCGGTACAAGGGGATATTCTTGGCGCTGTTGCCGAAGCGCCAACCGCTACCCGGTGCGGGTTCAATCTGGAGTATCTTTTTCTTGCTGTTGGCGGTGGCGTCGTAGCGCCCGACAATGCACACAGGACTGCCATCGGCAGTCATATAGCGGAATAGGTGATCCGCGCCCAGCAGCGCCGCTTCAGGGGTGGGGTATGTTTGTTTACCCGCCTTGGTTGGGGC
>JBAXGE010000353.1:0-2129 GCA_037139555.1 Phycisphaerae bacterium | reverse complement strand
ACCCAGTTGCAGCTACGTCCCCTTCCGCTGGCGTGCGGATGTGGAAATGACGCTGACGCCCAGCGATCCGGATGATTTGGTGTAAGCAGGAAGTGAGCGGAGACCACACCTATAGCTTGGCATATTGGGCGTGCTGGTAAAATTCAATACAGGAACAGGAAAACGACTGTGTTGGCGTTATCTTGGTCGTTTAACCGCCGCGTATATTAGTATGGTAAATCCAATAACAGCCAGCACACCCGCCGTCACATAGCAGATGCCCACCACCTTGGCGACACGATTCATATCTGCCATGCGTGCAGAATATCTGCCACTCTCCGCGCGCATCGCTTGAATAATTACCTGTTTGGCCACCAGAACCCCAAAGGCAAGCAACAGCGAAATCACGCCCCAAGCATAGGATGGTTTTTTTGGTTGCGGCACCATCTTCATAGCCGCAGGCTGATTGTCCGATGGTTTCGGCAAGGCCTCCGCATCATATAGTTCCCATCCATCGTTCCTCATGAGGGTATGGATCGCCTCGATCACCTCGGCGAGATGGCGCTCGGTATCTTGCAGGGGCAACAAAGTGTGTGACTCAAATTGAAAACCATCCGGATGCGCATTACTCACAGTTACAGAAGTAGTGCCAAAAGTAATCCCCATCGGAAAAGGCAGGCGTGCCTTAATGGATGCGGCCAATCGTTGCGCATCTTCAAGGCTGGCTCCGGGCTTTCGTGCAAACGTAACATCAAGGCCTTGGTTCATATCGTTTTCTCCGTTGCTTTTGGCTTGCCCATAGGATTGGCGGCATGGAATACCTGTTGGTCGGGAATTTTCGCAGCTTCTTTCATGCCCAAGGTATTACAACAAGTCCAGATCATGGAGCGCCCCGCGCACAGTTTCCTGAATACATTTTCGGAAATCCGCGTCAAAGATTTGCAGATCGCTGACTTCGGTCACGGGGGTAATGTCATAGGTTTGAGTGGCATACACCATACGCAAATATTGGCCCGTTTCCGGGTCCACCATACGTATGCAGATAAACATCGGAGCCAACTGATCACGATGATAGAGTATAACTTGAAATAAACTTACTTCCAAAAAAACCTCCCGCCGGGACGAGGGGGGATTGCTGATTACGGGGGGACTGGTTTTCCAGGCAGAGAAGTTATCGTTCCATGCAAATACATTGGTGCAATTAACCTTGAAGCGTTTTTGTTCATTGGACTCCATTGCGGCAACACCGGGCATACGCGCATCTTGTGGATGCACCACCACTTCGTGGAAAGCCACTCTGGAAGAAGCCCGCAGGAGTTTGACGCATTCCTCGGCCATAATTCTTTCGCCATTGAAATTTACGTGTTGGTTCAGTCGGGCACATAAAGTTTCGGAGGCTTGGTTGGTCGCGGCCTGTTCGATTTGGCCCCCGATAATACCCAACCCAATCACACTGGCCTCATGAATACTGCGCACAATGACCGGTTGACCCTTAACCGGAACCACCACCAAACAACGCTCTGGCCTATTGACCAGTGCAACCGCCTGATTATTGGCACAGCCCACAAGAGCGCAAACCAGCAGCGTAAGCAGAACTAGGCCAAGCATAGACTTGCCCCCAAGGGCGCTGTATTTCATTGCCTTGCAGAATATATAGGGCATGACGTTTTTCCTGATATAGTTTGGGGCGTTGTGATTATGCTACGAACAAGAGCTATTCCACGTTAACCTTTTCTCCCAGATTCGGGCCAGCCGCATATTATCCCTTGGGCCGAACCCACGCGGGCAATATTCGCTTCTCTATGTTCACTTCGCCAACCGCCGGATAATGCTGTTTAATCATGGCCAGGTCTGGGGCAAAGTTATCAACCACCACAACATCCCACGTTCCCGAGGAATATCCCGCAACTTCCTGATCAATTAAAGGAAGTACGTGGCCGGCGCGAAGTTCGTTTCCCTGACGCGGACGCACATTGGCTTCGATACGGCCCGCATAATAAACATGTCCCGGTTCCACGGGCAGGGACATATCCAGCGGAATAAACCCCACCGCGGTAAATAAAAACGGCGTTGAGTTGTTCCCGTGCCCCCTGTCTGAATATTTGAAAAAGCAATTTGCGATTATTTTAGATACAACCGTTATTAGCGCC
>JBAXGE010000352.1:0-2129 GCA_037139555.1 Phycisphaerae bacterium | reverse complement strand
GTTCTGGTCGTGCCGACCTTTGTCGATGGCGCCTTACGCGGTCTGGACGTCAACACCGGGGCGACGTTGTGGGAGATTCCCAAGGCGATTTTCTCGTATGCCACTCCGAACGTCTGGTCGCATGGTGGCCGTGAATACCTGTTGTGCGGATCGGAGGCTGGCGTCCTGCGGCTGGTCGATCCTGTGAACGGTAAAGAATGCTGGAAAATCGAAGGGCTTGGGCCCATCAACCACAGCTTATCGCCATCAGCAAATTATGTGTTGTGCAATGGCCGCCAGAAAGAAACGAAGGAACAAAAAGGGGGACTGTGGACTGCCATCAAACTGTCGCCGCAAAAAGGGGAAAGGACATGGTCGTTTCCGGATGAACCGCAATTCGCTATCCACACCGTGTTTGATGTCCTGGCCATGCAACGCTATCAGGCCTTTGATGGTCGCTTCTTCGCCGCCATGTCGGGAACCTTCGTCATCGCCGATGAGAGTACTGGCCGCATCCTTTGGCAAAGTTCCCAGGACGAGTTGCCCGGATTACCGCTCATCTCAGTGGTTGAAGACACCATCATCGCCCGCGCCAACGCCTCGCATGGGTCACAGCACGGCGGCCGCCATCCCATTCGGCAATTCGCCTATGACGCCGCCACTCCGGCCTTGACGACCCTGGATGACGACTTCGGTCCGAACCGCTTGGATCTGGTCAACCAGACCAGCGGGTATGAGGTGGTCATGGATCCCCCGGTGATCGCAGGCCGGGTTTTCGAACGCACGGAACGTGGCACTCTGGTTTGCTATGACCTGCGCGCGAGCGGTAAACCGACTGAAACCTGGAATCTGGATCTGCACGGCGGCTACATTGGACTGGAACAGCGGCCGCTTCCCCTGCGCGCCACTATCACCGATGACGGCATCGTCCTCTCAGGCAAGTCCAATCCGCCCGATGATAAGGCGGTGGGGCTGCCGGGTACGACGGCCAGAACCTCATATTCCACTGAAGCAATACGGGCTCTCAAGTCGAGCAAAACCTCCGACGGCCTGACGGCTGACACCGAGATCGACTTCGGCAGCCACAGTTGGCCCGTCCGCTTGGATCTCCAACGTCAAGGAGACCAGGTAAGCGGCACCTGGAAACGCACCATCCCCGCCCTGGCCGAGGAAAACCGTCGGACCGGCAAGGGAATGATCACCTTTGGCAAGGGTCCATCACCCACCCGCATCTTCCCAACGCCCTGGCTCAAGGGGACCCCTTGGAGCAAATTCGGAGAAAATCCGGCGGGCACCAGCACCTATATTCTGAAGCTCGATGCCATCAGTTGGGGTACCGAAAAACGCCCAGTCGATGTGACTTTTGTGCTGGATCATGATGGCAAGCGCTTCGTCCGCGCTGCCGGGGTCGCCTTTCGGGTGGCCCAAAACTGGGTTGAGATCGACGCCTCAAAGTTGAACCTCGAAAATGGCCATTTGACTGGCACCGCGATGTTCGTCCTGAACCGCGATGTCTGGACCGCACCCAACACCGCCGCCGGCCTGGGCATCGCAGGACGCGTTGTGATCGATGCCACCTTCAAGGATGATCAGGCCACCGGCACTTACGAAGATGCTTGGGGCCTGGAATGGACTGCCTCGGGCACCATCACTGGCCAGATTGGCGGGAAAGTACAGAAGAAACCATGAAGCGTGCTTGGCTCGAGATCCAGGCACTCTCTTCGATGAGCACAGGATCTCCGCGGTGAAGTGAATAGCTTCCAAACCAGAAGTCATGAACCCATGAACCAAGGTAGAAGAACATGACCAAGTCCATGCGCCTCATTCTGATGGCAAGTCTCGTCAGCGCATCAACCCTGATGGCCGCCGAACCGGCGTCAGCCCCGCCGACAGCCGGGGTGATCGCCGCCTGCACGGTCACCGTGCCCACCGGCGACTATGCGCTGCTGACCCTCGACTTCTCGGTCAAAGGCGCCCCCAAGCGCTACGAGGCCTGGACCTATGTGGGTGGCATCCGTGGCGGTCGCATGCGCATGGACGACGGCATCGGCCTGCGCGAGCCTGGCGGTTGGCTCGAACTCAAGGACGGGAAGCTGAGTGGGACATTCCGGCGCAACAACAGTCTCTCGGTGTCGAGCACCTCGCTCGAC
>JBAXGE010000351.1:0-2155 GCA_037139555.1 Phycisphaerae bacterium | reverse complement strand
CCCAACTGATCCGCCACCAAGGTCATGGGCAAGGGACGCAGGTAATTGGGGCCTTTCTCCAAAAACTCCTGCTGGGCCTCCACCACCACGCGTAAGACCCGCATCATGGTGCTGCGGCGTTCTTCCAGACTTTGAATCAACCAGCGGGCATTGCTGATATTCTTGCCCAGAAACTTGCGCACCTTATCATCCATACCCCGGTTGCGGGCCACCATCAGATAGGTCTCGTTGATGGAGAGCCGGGGCATGCGTTCATCGGCCAGACGAATCTGATAACACTGCGTATCGCTGTCCCATTCAATCACCGCGTCGGGGGTGATGGTGGGCACCTTGGTATCCACCAAAGTCCGACCGGGCCGGGGATTCAGCTTCGCGAGAATTTTGCGGGCGGTGGTGATTTGCTCGATGGTGTAGCCACTGCGTTTGATAATCTGGGGCAGGCGGTTCATTTCAAAGTCAGTGCGGTATTTGGTGAGTAAACTTAAGGCAATCCGGCGCAGCGCGGGCTCTGTGTCGTTTGATTCCTGAAGCTGCAACGCCAAACACTCAGGCAAATCGCGGGCCCCGATGCCGGTGGGTTCCAGGCGTTCCTGCACCAGTTCGAGCACCTGTTCCAGATTGATTCCCGCATACTCAGGCGGTACCTGACTGGTGAGATCGGCCAGGGGCCGACCCAGATACCCATCGGCGTTAATGGCTTCGATCAGGACATGCCCGACGGCCCGGCTGGCGGGATCAATTTCGTCCTGCAGGTCCCACTGTTTGTGGAGTTGTTCCTGTAAACTCTCCGGTTCGGCGGCGGTGTTTTGCATGGCCTCGTATTTGGCATCATGGTCGCCCGAACTTTGGCCCCGGTTGTAATGGGAGAGCGAACGGTCATACTCATAGTCGAGTAAACGCTGTTCATTTTGTCGGGCAGACTTTTCATCGCGAATCAGAACGTCTTTGTCGATGCCGGCGATGGGGGTTAAATCCGAACGCGGATCATCGTCCTGCTTAACTTCCAAGACCGGATTAACGGCCAACTCTTTATCAATGCGTTCCTGCAGGGCCAGAAGCGGTAACTGCAGAATTTCCGCCGACTGGATCAGCCGCGGAATCTGGTTCATCCGCTGGTCCAACCGCATGAATTGGCCTGCATCCATCCGCATAAACGTATATTCCTCGCATCCGCCCGAGTTCCGAAGTTGACGTCACTTCACCGGAATCGCGGCATTAGCAATTTCCGTGCCATAAATAATATAGCACAGTTTAGGCTGGTGTGAAGGGAAAAATGCGTTGGAAATGAAATAGTTTGAATACTCTCTGGGGGCAAAAAAAGAAAGCGACCCAAACTAGTGTCTGGGTCGCATATTCGCATTAATCAATCACATTTGGTGCCCGCTTAATCCCGATAGGAGAACCCGATCGAGATACCCGAACCACCGCCGTGGTGACCACGATAGGACGGCTGATAAACAGGCTGATAGACTGGCTGGTACACAGGCCGACAATAAACCGGCGGATAGTACACTGGCGCGCGATAATACATCGGCGGGGCATACACCGGAGGACGGTAGTAAACCGGCGGTTGGTAGACCGGTGTCTCATACACTACCGGGCTGGGGTAGACAACCGCTTCTGGTTCGCAGACTGGGGCCTGATATACCGGGGCTTGATACACCACCGGAGGCGCATACACCGGCGGACGATAATAGACCGGCTGGGCGTACACTGGGGGACGGTAGTAAACCGGCGGGGCATACATGGGCCGCTGATACACCGGAGCATATCGGCTACCCTGATAATAACCGCCTTGGAACGAGACATTACTGTCCCGATAGCCAATTCCGATCCCGATCGAAGTCTGAGCCGAGGCCACGCCTGCCGTCAGCAGGACGGCGCCTGTTACAATACCCGCAAGTAGCATATTCCGTGTCATGGTAGACCTCCTTGGTCTGTTACATCGCCTGGCCAGGGTTACACCTCCGTACCCGACGACCTATAGTATGACACTAACTTACGCGATGCGTTAGCCCACGGTCCGCAATACCAAATTGCGCTGGCATCGTAATTCATGTGGGCGGCGAGCGAAGTCCCGTGTGCACCCCCACTTATGTGAATACGAATGCTGGCCACAAAAAAAGCAACCCCGGCCGAGCCGAGGTTGCGGGTT
>JBAXGE010000350.1:0-2157 GCA_037139555.1 Phycisphaerae bacterium | reverse complement strand
CTCCGCGAGTAGGACTCGAACCTACAACATTCCGGTTAACAGCCGGATGCTCTACCATTGAGCTATCGCGGATCATGGGGCGACGATTCGCCGCAACTACCCCCCCGGGATGGCTCCCGTGGTGTAGATTGCGTAGATTACCATGCCGGGGACGCTTGTTCAAGTCTGGCCGGTGGCATGTTGCCGCGCCGCTTAAGGCCCGGTTCGGCGCGGCCAGAATAGCCCAACCGCCGCAAGGGCGAAAATTGCCCCCCACAGCGAGATCGGCGGCATGCCCCCAAACCATTTCTCCGGCGTAAACCAGCCCGCACTATCCATCACCGTCACATGCACCCCCACCAGCGCCGCCACCAGCACCTTGCCCCAGCCCGGCTGCAGCAGTTCCTGCGGCCGCAGCCACTTCCACCACGCCACCGTGGCCAATATCCCCATCAGCACAAACCATTGCCCGATCGGGTTATAACGCCCGCTCTCCGGGATGAAAAACCGCTTGTAATTGCCGGGCGTCAAAATACTTAGCGAAATCAGTACATGGATCAGCACCAGCGTGCCCGCAGCCTTCAGCCAGTACTGCCCCGCCTCGTCCTGCCGGCGATAATGCGCATACGCCAGCAACACCAGCGCCCCCGCCGCGGCCACGGCCGTGACCTTATTACCCACATTCAGTGGAATCTGGGCCGCCGGAATCGGACCGAAATTGACATACCGCAGGATCGCATACAGCGCGGATACCAGCAGCAGCAGGATGAGTTGCAACCAAAGTTTTTTCATACGAATCTTCCGTGCTTGATAAACCTTGCGCTCATACCCCCACCGGCGTGGTGGGGTCGGTGGTATCGTTCCACCCGATGCGTTCCAAATCCGGATCGCGGTGTTCGGCGAATTGCTGCTGGAACATGCGGGCATACAGCCCATCCACAGCCAGCAATTCCTCATGCGTGCCCTGTTCCTGCACCGCGCCATCCACCAGCACCACAATCTTATCCGCGTGCATAATGGTACTCAGCCGGTGGGCGATCACCAGCGTGGTGCGGGTGCCCATCAGACTGCGCAGCGCCGCTTGAATCTGTTTTTCCGATTGGCTGTCCAGCGAACTGGTCGCCTCGTCGAGAATCAATATCCGCGGGTCCGCCAAGATCGCCCGCGCGATGCTGATGCGTTGCCGCTGCCCGCCCGACAACCGCCCGCCGCGCTCGCCCAGATGCGTGTCGTACCCCTGTTCCATTTCCATAATAAAGTCATGGGCATTGGCCAGTTTCGCCGCGGCCTGAATCTGCTCCAGCGTCGCATGCCGCAGGCCATAGGCGATATTGTCGCGCACCGTGCCATCGAACATATACACATTCTGCAACACCAGCGCCAACTGCCGGCGGTAATCATCACGCTGGTACCGGCGGATATCCACCCCATCCAGCGTGATCCGCCCTGCCTGCGGATCGTAAAACCGCGCCACCAGATTGCTCAACGTCGTCTTGCCCGAACCACTCGGCCCCACCAGCGCCACCGTCGCCCCGGCAGGTATCTCCAGCGTCACATCCTTCAGCACCGGCCGGTCCGGCGTATAGCTGAACGTCAGATTTTCCAGCCGCACCTGGCCCGCGCACGTCGCCAGCGGCAGCGCATCGGGCGCATCGGGCATATCCGATGGCTGCTTGAGCACATCCACCACCCGGTCCAGCGCGCCCAGATTCTGCTGCAAATTCTGCATGGATTCGATCATGCTCGTCACCGGCCCCAGCAGCAGCAGGATGTAGCTCTGGAACATCACCAAATCACCCATCAGCAAATCGCCGCGCACCACGCGCACCCCGCCATACCAGAAAATCATCAGACTCGCCCCCGGCACAAACACCCCCCACCCCGTGGACAGCCAGCGGGCCAGAATGCTGGTGAACTGCTGCTTGCGGATCATCGTGTCCTGCGCCAGCCCGAAATTCAATTGCTCGGTGCGTTCGCGGCGGAACGACCGCACCACCGCCACCCCGCTGAACGTATCCGTCAGTCGCGCCGATAACAGCGCCTTGTCATCCTGAATATTCCGCCACATCGGCCGCAACCGCCGGAACAGCCACATATGAATCAGCAGCACCGGCGGGATCAGCAGCGCCGCCCCCACACTCAGCCGCCAATCCGTATACAGCAGCAGCCCCACCACCC
>JBAXGE010000349.1:0-2178 GCA_037139555.1 Phycisphaerae bacterium | reverse complement strand
TCCCCGCGCCGCGCCAGCTAACACACTCCCCACCCCACCAGCGCCGCCAGATTGATCATGAACGAAAAGCCCGTGTAATATCCCAACTCCAACCCCACCGCCAATCCCGCCAGCAAAATCCGCACCCCCACCAGCCGCACCACCACGCGCTTCTCACACCACAACTGCCGCAACATCACATGATCCAGTAAGATCATCAGCAACAACCACGACGCCACCGCCGGCCCAATCTGCACCGGATACCGGTCCAGCACAAACGCATTCCCAAACGCCACCAGCAGCGCCACCGCCGCCGACCCCGCCCGCGCATACCCCTGGCGCATAATCAGATACCCGCCCAGCAGCGTCACGCTCAGGGCCCCGACAAAATACGCCTGCACCCACGGCCCCACCCCGCCCACGCGGATCGCCAGACTCACCAGAATATCCCGCTCGAACGCAAACGGCTGATACAGCCCCACCGTCGGCCCATACGGATACATGTACCGCTCGGTCATCGGCTCCAAATGCGGCCACGGCCACCAATGCAGATTCGTACGGAAAAAATCCCCCGCCATATACCAGATCGGCGTATCAGAAAACCCGAACAGCGGCCCGCTGAAATCAATCTTGAAAACCAGCACGTACAACCACGCCACCACCCCGGTCAGCAGCACCGCCCACCCCAGTTCGCGGCGCGTAATCGGTCGGCTCGGACCAAGTTCCAACGCTTCCATACCCCGTCCTCCGCCGTGCGGCCGCGTTTAACCCGGATTGGCCCCGTTCATGCTCGCATCATCCACCAGCATAAACTTGATCGTCGCCTCCGCCGCCAGTTGCGCCTCCACCCATGCCTGACATTTCACATGCCCGGTGCGCGCCTTCACGCGGATATTTTCCGCCTCCAGGATCAACCGATCGCCCGGCACCACCGGCCGCCGCAACCGCACCTTGTCCAAACTCAGCAGCAGCGGAATCTTGCCCGTATGCTCCAGCTTCCGGCTCACCAGCAGCCCCGCCAGTTGCGCCATCGCCTCCACAATCAGCACCCCCGGCATCACCGGCGTTCCCGGATAATGTCCCTGAAAAAACGGCTCATTGACCGTGACGTTTTTCACCCCCACCGCGCGCTTGTCGCCGTCCATTTCCACCACCCGGTCCACCAGCAGCATCGGATACCGGTGCGGCATCATCCGCAAAATCCGGCGGATATCCATCACCCCTTCCGTCCGCGCCAACCGTTCGCGATGCTGCATGCCCAGCATCGTCGTCAGCTTGCGCACCAGCGCGTGATTCAGCGAATGCCCCGACTTGCTGGCCACGATCTTGCCCTGGATCGGACAGCCCAGCAGATACAAATCCCCGATCAAATCCAACACCTTATGCCGCACCGGCTCATTGGGGAACCGCAGCTTCGTGCCGATCGGCCCGTCCTTGTCCAACACCACCACATCGCCCAACTGCAGATGCGTCCCCATCCCCTTGCTCTGCAGATAATCCGCTTCCTGTTTGGTCACAAACGTCCGGCACGGCGCAATCTGCGTGCGGAAATCCTCGCCCAGGTTGTACATAAACAACTGCTGGCCCACGATCGAATCCGGCCCGTAATCCAAATTATAGAAAACCTGAAACTCATCCCCCGTCGGCGGCGATGCCATCAGCGTCATATCCCCGTCGCGCACCTCGATCGGATACGCAATCCGCAGCACCCGCTTCTCCGCCACCTGCTCGACTAGCCCCGCTTCCTGCAATATTTCCACAAACGGCAGACAACTCCCGTCCAGC
This sequence comes from Phycisphaerae bacterium, assembly GCA_037139555.1. Lineage (GTDB taxonomy): Bacteria > Planctomycetota > Phycisphaerae > WQYP01 > WQYP01 > JBAXGE01. Next base: position 414 of record JBAXGE010000349.1, on the reverse strand, counting down.
CCGGGCACTTCCCCGCCGCTGACGGCCACTTCCACATTATCGATTCCCAACGCCGCCAACGCCGCCATGCAATGCTCGATCGTCTCAATACTGTCCGCCCCCGTCCGGATCGCCGTCCGCCGCGACCGCTTGGTCACATGCGCCACCAGCGCCGGTATCCGCACCGGCCGATCCCGGTCCGTACGCACAAACACCACCCCATGTCCCGGCGGCGCGGGCTTGAACGTAAGCGTGGTCTCCGCGCCGGTAAACAAACCCCGGCCCGAAATACTGACTTCTTTACCAATGGTGCGCTGTTGCGGATTCACAGATACGTGTTCCTTTCCATGCCGAACCGGCCACAGGGACAAAAACCCCGCCGGTCTCTGGCCCACTATCATAACCGCCCCCGCCCCTGATGGCACCTTCTTCCCC
>JBAXGE010000348.1:0-2188 GCA_037139555.1 Phycisphaerae bacterium | reverse complement strand
CTCGGTGGGTGTGCGTTATTGGTCGGCCAAGTGCCTGGCCAAAATGCTGCCGCGCTTGAAACAGAATCCCATGCGGGCCCAGCGCGTGCTGGGCGCGGTAAATCAGGCGTTGAACGCCACCAAGTCGGAAACCTCCGGTCTGGTGATCGGCGAAATGGTGGGGATGCTGCTGAATTCCGACAACAGCGGCGCGGTGCTCAACGGAGTCAATTATCTCAAACTACGCAGCGGGAAACTGGCCAATGCCCGACCGCTCGATCGCGACTTGGAAGCCATCTATGCCAGCCTCTCCGCCATTAACAAGGCGCTGGCCGGGGGCCTGAAACTCGAAGGCGCCAATCTGGATGCGGCCCTCACCGGCGCGGCCCAGGCGGCCAGCTTTGTGGTTCAGCATCATGTCCAACTGGCGTATCCCGCCGAACAATTGACCAATGCCCAGGGCATACTCGACGAAGCCACCACGCTGATCGGCACCCTGTTGGGCCAGCCGGCGGCCAAGTTTGTCATCTCCGCAGATGCCACCAAGAGCATGGAATTGGGTTTCAAAGTGGATGACCTGGTCGGTTCGCCCAGCGCGCCCGGCCAGATCCAAAAGAAGTTCAAGGTGGATGCCCCGCCGCGTATTCGCAAGGCCGGGTAACGTCCCACGCATGCGGCTGATGAACTATAACATCCTCTCGGGGGGCACGGGACGCATTGATCCGTTGGCGGAAATCATCCGTCAGGCCGATGCCGATGTGGTGATTCTGCCCGAAGCTTGCGACACCGAATTACTGGCACTACTGGCCCGGCGTTTGGGGATGGAATACTTTGCTGCGTGCAATCCTACAACACCCGCTTTCGCCGTGGGCGTGTTATCCCGACTGCCGCTCCGCTCTGCGGTGAATCTCTCCGCGCTGGTGCCGGAGTTGACGAAAGCGGCCGTCTTGGTTCAGGTCGCTGTGGGTGGGCAAATCTGGCAAATCGTCGGCGTGCACCTGCACCATTATGAAACCCCGGAGGACGAGGCCCGGCGTCTGCGCGAATGGACGGCGCTGCAACCGTATCTGGCCTCTCTGCCCGATACCACCGGCCCGGTATTGTTGGCCGGAGACTTCAATACCAATCACCCAGCGCAACCTTTTGACCCCGCGTTACTGCGGCCCAAGGCCCAGGCCCGCATCGCCCCCTATGGCAAGCGCATCCCCACGGAATTGGTGACCCAGATTCTCGCCGCCGGCTGGGTGGATGCCTACGCCGAGGGTAAACCGCCCGCCGAATGGCAGGCCAGCTTTACCACGCGTCATCCCGGCCAACGCGTGGACTATATTTTCCTCCCCCCCAGCCTGAAATCCCACCTGGTGCGCAGTTGGATCCATACGGATGGGCTGGCGAAATTCGCCAGCGACCACTTCCCCGTGATCGCGGAATTACGTGTATAGGAATTAACCTGACTTTGTGGACGCAGAGGAATGATGTTTCTATACTTTCAATAAGTATTGAAATATTAACGAAGGCATGCACATGACAACCACCCACACCGCCGCCCCGACGCTCCTCGAGCCCTACCTGGCTCAGGTGGACATGTTGTTTGCCCACGAGTTACAAACCGATCTGGAACCGGTGCAAAAATTGGTCCGTCATGTCGCCAAGTTCCGGGGCAAGATGTTGCGCCCGATGCTGGTGCTGCTGGCCGGGATGGCGGCCAAAGCCAACTTTACCCCCCGTCAGGAACATGTGGTCATGGCCACGGTGGTGGAGATGGCCCATATCGCCACACTGGTACATGACGATGTGCTGGATGGGGCGGAAATCCGCCGCAAAGGGGCGACAATCAATCATTTGCAAGGGAACGAAGCCGCCGTGCTGCTGGGCGACTTTCTGATCTCGCACGCCTACCACCTGTGCTCGAGTCTGAACAGCCAGCAAGCCAGCCGGATGATCAGCCGGGCGACTAATGTGGTCTGTGAAGGCGAGCTGACCCAGAACGCCAACCGGGGCAATCTGGAACTGACCGAAGCGGTTTATTTTGACATTATTTATCGCAAGACCGCCGCTCTGACGGAAGTCTGCTGCCAGTTGGGCGCCTTGTTCGCCACCGACGACAGCGAAGTTTACGCCGCGCTGGGGCACTATGGCCGGCAGTGTGGGATTGCCTTCCAGATCGTGGATGACATCCTCGACATCGTCGGCAAGCAGCGGACGGTGG
>JBAXGE010000347.1:0-2190 GCA_037139555.1 Phycisphaerae bacterium | reverse complement strand
GTGGCCCAACGGGTATTGCAGGCCATTGATCAGGAATTCACCTACGAGAAGGGCACCACCAACGCCGCCAGTCCGATTACCGAAGTCCTGCACTCACGGCGGGGGGTGTGTCAGGACTTCAGCCATCTCATGATCGGCATGGCCCGAGCGTTGGGCATCCCGGCGCGTTATGTCAGTGGCTTTTTGCATCCCGACCGCCAGCATTTTCGCGGCTATGCCCAGTCCCATGCGTGGTGCGAATTATATTTCCCCTCCGTGGGCTGGATTGGCTTTGATCCCACCAATAATTGCATCGTCAATTCGTGGTTTATCAAGGTTGCCATCGGGCGTGATTATCGTGATGTCGCGCCGCATAAGGGCGTCTTCAAAGGCAATGTTACGGAGTCCATGTACGCATCGGTGGAAACGGAATTGCTGCCCGTTAAACCTCTGGGCTTGGCGGCGGAGCGGATGTTTACCCTGCCGGTGCCGGTATTCCCCACCGGGCGGGAGCTGACTTTGGAGGTGGCGGGCCATCAAACCGTCCAACAACAGCAGCAGCAGAAAAAGTCCGAAGATGGCGCCTATCATCAACAGCAACAGCAGCAACAACAACAGTGATCTGTGACGCGGCGGAACGAATTTTGGCGAGGCAACGAAATGTCATATTGTTTGGCGATTATCACCCAATCAGGTATTGTATTTGCCAGCGACTCCCGCACCAATGCGGGGTCTGATATGGTCAATACGTGTCGAAAAATGTATACCCTCGAAAAGCCCGGGGAACGGGTATTCGTCTTGTTGACCAGTGGGGGGCTATCACTGAGTCAATCCGTGATGACATTGGTGCAACGTGAATTTGACCAAGGGTCGGGTTTGGCCACGTGCACCACCATGTATGAAGCCGCCCGGCATATTGGCACACTGGTTCGCAAGGTGGCCGATCTGGATCGTGAGGCTTTGGAACGTGACAACATCCCTTTCAATGTTCACTTTATTCTCGGCGGGCAAATCCGAGGTGAAGCCCCCGGCCTGTATCTGATTTATCCCCAAGGCAATCCCCTGCAAGCCTCGGAAGACATTCCCTATTTGCAAATCGGCGAAGTGAAATATGGCCGGCCCATTCTGGATCGGGGCGTGAAATATCATCAGACCACGCTGGAACAGGCCACCAAATATGCCCTGATTTCACTGGATTCAACCATGCGCTCAAATGTAACCGTGGGCCCGCCGATTGACTGTGTGGTATACCCCACCGATGATCTGAAAATCACCCTGTGCCGGCGTTTCACCAACAAGGACGCCGATTTACTGGAAATTCAGGGCCAATGGGAACGCTCCCTGCGCCGGGCAATTACCGAATTGCCCGATATCAGCCTGACCGGCACCGCGCCGGGCTTTCAAGCCCGATGACTCATGTATGCCTTACGCCTGATACACCACGCGTCCGCCCACAATGGTCGTCCGTATCTTGCACTGCACCTGCCAGCCGTCAAACGGTGTGTTCCGCGACTTGCTGCGCATGGCGTTCACATCAATCGTCCAGGTGGTGTTGGGTTCGAAGATCGTCACGTCCGCTTCCAGGCCCGCGGCCAGACTGCCTAATTCCGGCAATTTCAAAATCCGTGCCGGTGCCACCGTCATCATCTCCAACATCCGTTGCAGGGTGATATGCCCCGGCTTGACCAGTGCCTTGTGGTACAACCCCAGCGCCGTTTCCAGCCCGATAATCCCGAACGGAGCCTTATCAAACTCCAGTTCCTTTTCCTCACGCATGTGCGGGGCATGATCCGTCGCCAGCGCGTCAATCGTGCCGTCCTTCACGCCCTGAATGCACGCTTCCACATCCGCATGCGTACGCAGCGGGGGATTCATCTTGTAATTACTGTTATAACTGGCGCAGCATTCGTCCGTCAGCAGCAGGTGGTGGGGGGATACTTCACAGGTCACCTTCTGGCCCCGCGCTTTGGCTTGACGGATTAAATCCACCGCCCCGCGCGTGGAAATATGCTGCACGTGATACCGCGCTCCGATATTCTGATTCAGCAGCAAATCCCGCGCGATCATTAGCTCTTCCGCCGCCGCTGGCAAACCCGCCAGCCCCAGCCGCGTGGCCACCGGCCCGGCATTCATCGGTCCGCCCGAGAGTGTGGGCTCCTCGCAATGCTGACTCAGCAAACCATCGTACATCTTGAGATATTGCAGGCACTT
>JBAXGE010000346.1:0-2198 GCA_037139555.1 Phycisphaerae bacterium | reverse complement strand
AGCACCACCACGATCAGGGTCTTGCGGGTAAACACCGCCATTTCACCCGGCGGAGAGGGCGCGGCCATAGGTTTGGTTTGGGTGGCTTTGGTCATGTGATACCTCCGGGGGACACTATAACCGATAGGGCGGGAAACGCCAGTTGGCGGGGTAATCTGAAACCGGTCAATCTGCTGCGCCCGGTGCTGCTGCTGGGACTGCTGGTGCCCAGGATGGTATTGGCCTTGCGGCAAGTACCGCTATGAGTGGGTTGCGCCCGTTGTGTAAGGTCGCTTCATCACACACCACGAGGCGCGTTGGAGTCACCCCCGATTGCCCCGGCTATACACCGGGGCCTGACCTGCTCCAGCGCCACGGATAAGTCCCCGCACCAATTGGATACCCCCAAAAAGCACTGGTCCCCAGCAGATCAAATAGGTGCCGCCAGACTGGGCTACTGCATTATAGGTGCAAATGGTTACCACCAAGCCGCCACCGCACCATAGCGCGCCAACCAGAATGTCGTGGCCTGCGGCCGCTACGACCGGAAAGGTCAGTTGCGGTAACGCGGTCACTTTGGTGTCACTGGGAATATATCCCGTTTGGCCGGAATCAAACCGCCCGCCCACCCTGGCCGGATCGTCGGCGGCAGTGTTTGCGATCAGCCAGAACTGTGTTCCTTTTGTCAATTGTTGCACGGTACGGGCAGCGGCTTGTGGGCTTTCCACTACTGCCACCTCTTTCGCTTTGAGCTTGGCGCGGGTGATGAAGTTGACGCGTGTCGAGGCTGGCATGTAGCCCAGCAATCCGCCGGGGATACGGATTTCCACCCAGCCACCGTTGGTTTTCCACAGTTTGCGGGCTTCCACCAGAGTGCCGACTTCCAGTTGGGTAACTACTTCGGAACCGGGCTCCGGGCTGGTGCGCGCGGTTACCTGATCAAGGAGCCGGGCCAGAGGTTTTGTGCCATCCACGGCGAAAGGGGGTTGAATCTGGGTGGGGATAACCGGCGGCAGCGCCGGGGCCGGTGCCACCGGCAGGGGTGGGATCGTTGGCGGCACAGACGTGACATTATTTTCCCGGCCAATTATTTCGGTGGATGGATTGGCCTGGGGATATTCCGGGGCTGGTTCCAGTTCGGGAAAGTCGTTGTTGGCCCGATTCATGATTTCTCCCCTTGTTTGGAGTCCGTGACCAGATTACTTGGCGTTCGCCTCCAGAATCGCGGTGGCCCAGCGCTCGCTGGTTTCACTTAACCATTTGATGCTGTTGACATCCTGGTAGTCAGTATAGAGATAGACAAGCAGCAACCGTTGCTTCACGCGAATGAAACTCAGTGCCATGGCAACCTTAATGTTTTGTTTGCCCGACTTCACCAGCACTACCATCCCAGCTCCAAGTGCATCGGGCTTGGAGTATAAAGTACCCAATGGTACCGGTTTGCCCAGTTCGATCGCATCGAGATTCAAATCCTTCATGCGTCGGGTCAGTTCCTCTTGGGCAAGATTAATGCCTTTATCTAGCTCTTTGCCAGGTCCTGCTGCAATATCCGCTGCAATTTTCTGGAAATCTGCTGGCGTGCAATTCACAAATTCGCCCCGGCGCGGTACTTCCACCAGAGCGTAACGTTTCATCTTCAGTTCGTTATCGCTTTTGATAATCTTGACCTGATCTTCGGGGGTGACAAATACGGCGATGAGCCGATTTACTGCGGGACACAGTATTTCCATCTTAGGACGCTGGTCTTCGCCGACTTCGATAAAATCTGCATTGATGGTCGGTAGCGCGATGGCCACAGTGCCAACTTTATAGGTTGGTACTGCGGCTGGTTGGGTGGCGGGCCGGGTGGCGGGTTGGGTAGCGGGCGTGCCCGTCATCTGGGCCTGTGCGATCAAACCCAATACCAAAACCATGGCCAAGCCCACGGTAAGTAATAATACTTTTTTCATAATACGATTTCCCAATACGACTTTACAGGCTTCGGATAGGTCACGCACGACCGACAATTTACGACCAGACGGTGCGCTTGGGCGGTAATATATTACTCGATCCGGATACGGTCAAGGTTGGCAATGTGTTAATATTTTGTAATCATGGGCACGGTGCACCACCATGGCCGCACAGAATGGCCCGGATATTTCGAGGGGAAAAAATATTCTGGGCTTTTGCGCTTGTTGTCGGGGCGGGTTGTGAATAAGCTAATGACATACGGCCCGTAG
>JBAXGE010000345.1:0-2207 GCA_037139555.1 Phycisphaerae bacterium | reverse complement strand
GTAAACGTGACCACATGCTTGTCCGAGCTTTGCCGGATGGTATGCGGCCGCCCGGCAATCGCCTGCAGCAGCGTGGCGGTGCAACCCGGACAAAAACGGTCGTGGGTTTCCACCAACAGCACTTTAACCCGGTTGATCCACGCCTGTGCGTGGCGTAACACAGGCACTTCGGAGCCTTCGATATCCAGTTTCAGAATATCAATTGCCGGGAATTGGTACTGGTTCATTAACTGTTCCACCGTCACGGTGGGCACAATCGTTGCCCCCGGCTCTGGCGTGGCGCCCGCATTATCGAGCACCTTGAAGGTCCAGGTTTCACCGTCCGGATTGTGTAATGCGACTTGCCCGGTGTGATCCAGCAACGCCGCATTGATGGGGGTGATATTGGCAAAGGCCTTCGTATTCTGGCGCAAAAGTGCAAAGTTATCTGGCTCGGGCTCAATGGCCAGAATCCGCGCCTGCGGATACTTCAACGCGTAATAAACACTCACCATCCCGATATGTGCCCCGGCATCAATAATCACCGCCGGCTGGCGGACCGAACTCACCCGGCAATCTTCTTTGAGCATCACATGCCGAAACACCCGCATGTCGGCGGTGCCATAACGCAGCTGCACCGTGGCCCCGCTGCGCGGCACCGGGGCGGTAATCACCGTGCCCCGCGCCATCCCGGCGTGGGGGAGTTTCAGATAGCGAAACATGCCCCAGCCTCTAAGCAAACCGTAATGCGTCAGGCACGTCAAGAGCGAGCTTTCACGCAGTTTCGTCAACATGCCGACAACTCCAGCGCAACATAAAAAAAGTCCCGCCCCCTTGGGCGCCGTCCGGGCATGGATAAACCGATCCACACCGTAAACGGTGCACAGTAAGGGATTACGCCAACCTCTGCAACCACACTTTTTGGTCGGAATCTCATGGTCTTCACGCATTTCTTGCCCCCTGTGGCACGCAGTTTGTCCTCTACTTACAGGAACGCTTATAATCCACTTCGCGACTCAATTTGAGAGGTCCGGCATGGCACAAGCACGCAAAAAGAGAGTTTTGGCCGTTGCTTCCGGTGGCGGGCATTGGATTCAGCTCCTGCGCCTGCGCCCGGCCTTTACCGAGTGTGAAGTCATCTACGCCACCATCAACCCCGGCGGCCGCGCCCAAGTCGCCCCGGCGCGGTTTTATTTACTCCCCGATGCCAATAAAGAACGTAAGCTCGCCCTGATCTGGCTGATTCTGTGCGCTTTCTGGTTGGTCCTGCGCACCCGGCCGGATGTGGTGCTTACCACCGGCGCGGCGCCGGGGTATTTCGCCACCCGCATCGGCCGTTTGCTCGGGGCTCGCACGCTTTTCATTGATAGCATCGCCAACGCCGAACGTATGAGTCTGTCCGCCCAGATGGCCGTCGGCCATGTGGACCTGGTCCTTACCCAGTGGCCGGAATTGGCCAAAGACCCACAACCCAAACACCGGGGGAGCGTCTTATGATTTTTGTCACCGTGGGCACCCAATTACCGTTCGACCGCCTGATTCAAGGCGTGGATCGCTGGGCGCAGGCCCGTGGCCGCAAGGATGTCTTCGCCCAGATCGGCGCTGGTGCTACCTATAAACCACAATACATCGCCTACGCCGAAACCATCCCCATGGATGTGTTCGCCGAAAAAATCGCCAGCGCCAGCGTCATTGTCGCCCATGCAGGTATCGGCACCATCTTGTCGGGCCTGGAACTGGGTAAGCCGGTTCTGGTCTGTCCCCGCCGGGCGAGTCTCGGCGAACATCGCAACGAACATCAACTCGCCACGGTCGAGCGTTTCAGTGGGATGAAACTGGTCGCAGTCGCGCATAATGACGAGGAAATCGCCGCCCAACTCGATCGTCTGGAACAAATCGCCCCCGGCGGTGATAAAATTGCCAATTGTGCCTCCGACCAACTCCTGAACGCCCTGCGGCACTTCATCCACGACAAGGACCTGACGAATGTCTAACCCCGCGCCGCTTTATCCGCATGTGCCCGCGCCGGATTACGCGCTGGTGGATGGCCTGCGCCGCCATCGTCTCGGTGGGGTACTGGATATGCTGTACCGCCGGTTGGGCTGTGCCCGGCGCTGGCGTTTGGCCCGGCCCCTGCTGGCCACGGCCCTGCGGCTGGAAGGTGGCGCCGTATGGTCGCAAACCGCCCGCAACTGGATGTGGCGCTATCATGGCGTCAGCATCGGGGC
>JBAXGE010000344.1:0-2233 GCA_037139555.1 Phycisphaerae bacterium | reverse complement strand
CCCATGAAACCCGGTCCGACGACACTTCGTCAACCCGGGCAATCGTTCCCCGCCGCACTAGTTTTTGCAGCACATCAACCGTAAATGGCCCGGCAATGCGCCCTTTTGAACGAACGTAAAATACATTTTCTTGCATAACAACCTCCATAGTTTCGTGGTTAGGTCTCAGATCTGCAATCCATGGTCTTAGTCTTGAGGAAACAGCTCATATATCAAGACTCAAATCTCTCGGCGCGCTGGGCGCATGAATCGAACGTTTCCGCGTCTGTTGTCCATGGAGAAAGTCAATTTGGCAACCTTAACATGAATATGACGACTCCAAAAATAATAGCCACCAACATGCACACAACGGAAGTTACCAATTGAGCAATACCGTGCCCGACATAGCCGCGAACAATATTGATAATGCCGAAAATAGCACCTACCACTCCTAAGGGAAAAAATACGAATGTGCCGACCGCACATATGTATCCTGTCATGATCAACCGATTTGATCTTCGATAAGGCTCAATATTGGCACGATGTCCACTCATATATGCTGGCACTTTTGGGGCATGATACGCGTTGGTTGCGGATGAAACTGTTTGCGCGCCCTGTTGGACTCGCGAAGTATTTTCCGAGGCACAATGTTTACACACCATCGTTCCATTGTCGTTGTTTATGTCCTCTATGGCGAACATTTCTCTACATATGCTGCAAACATATCTTGCAGGCTTGGTGGGTAGATCGGTTGCTACGGCGAAGGCTTGGACTATAGACTCATACGATGGTTCACCCGCTACTTGTGATTTTTTAGTGGCCTGTTCAGCGGGCAAATCTGACGGTACGACGGTCTGTTGGGCTGGAAACAAATCTTCATATTCCACCGCTCTGGCCCAGGATGAACGATCTGACGATATTTCATCAACTCGGGAAAGCACCCCTCGTTTTACTAGTTTCTGCAATATCTCTACGGTAAATGGCCCGGTAATACGACCTTTTGATCGCACATAAAATTCACCATTCTGCATATAGGCCTCCATTTCCCTCTAATTCTGATCACTTACAGCCTTAGGGCTTCGCCATCAGCACGGTTAATCCGTAACCACTAACAGGTCACAACCAAACCAGCTTCATGCTTCACACGTCAACTATTCGTGGGGGATGTCAGATCATAGACATCACCAACGCGCGCAGCATCACAGCAGTCGCCATGCACAATATGGCAAGCACGATCTGAGCGATACCATGCCCAACTTCACCAAGTGCAATATTAGCGATACCGAAAATCGCTCCTGCTGTGCCAAAGCCAGGGGTCCAGAGGATAAAGGCTAGAAGTCCACAAACATATCCTGCAACAACCAGACCCGGCCCCCCAACAATCGCTATCGTAGTATGCTGTCCGCGCTGCGCCGGAATGGGAGTTGATGGCCACCGTTGATTATGCGAGTAATTACCGGAAGCATCTGGCATATCAATGACGCTGTACATTTGCGCGGTGGGCAGAACTGGAGGCGTTCCTGACATAGGCGTTAAATTACTCACTGCGAAACAACGCTGACAAAGTAACCGTCCGCTGATATTATGTATGCCCTCGACAGTAAAGAATTCTCGACATACACTGCACACGTACCTAGGAGGCGTTGACTCAACGTTAGAATCCTGAGAGGCTTTCACTTGTGGTGATTTGCCTGATTCTGGCACAAAGGTGGCCGCTTGGGGAACAGGAAACAACCCCTCGAATTCCACCGCACTGACCCAAGCAGCCCGGTCTGACGACACTTCGTCAACCCGTGAAATCGTTCCCCGCCGCACTAATATTTGCAGCATGTCAACCGCAAACGGGCCGGTAACCCGCCCCTTGGAGCGTACAAAGTAGACCGCTTCCGACATAATCATCTCCCTTATTTCAGCTTGGCCGCAAAGTAGACCATGGCGCCGCTCTGGATTCGGGCAATCAAGGCGGGATCAAATTCATAGCCCTTGTCCGTTACCGCACCAATTCGGTATACGCTATTTTCAGCTTCACTAACACCCAAGGCATAGATTTCCGATCCCACGGGAAGCACGCCTCCGGTCACCACTGTAACACTCGCCCCCGAAGTCTTTTTGATGATCCCCTTCCCCAGCCACTTCATCTGAAGAAAACCGTAGACCGGTTGCAAATGTAGTTCAATGTCAGAAATTGCTTTCGCGGATGTGGGCAGGCCATTGGCCACCGCACTAATTTGTTCGTGTTTCTTGAGCTTTTCCA
>JBAXGE010000343.1:0-2244 GCA_037139555.1 Phycisphaerae bacterium | reverse complement strand
GGCCATTCCACCGCAGGCATTTATTGTCGCAATGTCGCCTACTGGATGCCCCAGCGCGTCGCCGGAGTGCTGCATATCAAAAGCGGTAATTTCCATCAGGCCGACCACCTCCCCCCCACCGGCAGTCTCGTCGGTGTGCCCCTGCTGGCCATCAATGGCCAGTTGGAGTCATTCGGCCCGGGCAAGATCGAACAACCCGACGAAGTGAACAAGGGTTGGGATAAACGCTTTGGCCGCGAGACGCAATGGAACTATTGCCTGTGGGATTTGCAGAAATTCCGCAAACAGGACGCCAATTATCTGCTGGGTCTGGCCGTGCATCCCGGCGAGGATCATTTTCATGGCGGGCCCGAGCTATCGAACCTCGCCGCGATCTTCATCCGGCAGACGGCACTGCATCGCCTACCCAAGCAACTACCCGCCGGGGATGCGCCCGTGGCGGTGCTGCCGCTTAAGGCGGAAGATGGTTGGTTGAGTGATCCGGATTTGCGGCACCCCCATTTCCCCTTTGCCCGCTATGCGCAATATGCCGGCGACCGGACCGAGGCGCTGTGGTATTACGATCAAATCATGGCCGATGCCGTGGCCACGTTTCAACGCAATCTGGGGGATCATCAAGTCCTCGCCGGGCCGGAAATTACCTGGCTGGATGATGGCGACGGGTGGACCTTCAAGGCCAGCAGCGCGTTCCTCGACACCTGGCCGGAGAAATTCCGCGGCCCGCTGGTGGGCCAAGCCGTCGGCCATTCCACCACACCGTTTATTTATCGCTGCAAGATTGAGCAACCCGTGGTGCCCATCGGCCCGGATACCTTTCGTGTGTTGCGGCCCATTAAATCGGTGAACATCGCGGCCTATCATCCCGGCGATCTCCAATTCCGCGCCACCTGCCGCTGGGGTGATAGTGTGGTCCCCATCGCCACCAAAGGACAGACGCAAACCATTGACTTTCCCCCCATAGCCGAGGTGAAATCCGACAGCCCCGGCTTGCTGCTGACGGCCAAAGCCTCCTCCGGCCTGCCGGTCTATTACGAAGTGGACTACGGCCCGGTCACGGTGTCGGACGGCAAGCTGATCCCCAGCGAAGTGCCCGCCGTGGGCCAGTTCCCCATTGCGTGCAAAGTCACCGCCTATCAGCTAGGCCGTCGCACGGGCGAACCGATTCTGCCCGCCGCGCCGGTCAGCCAGAGCTTTACCTTGGTGCGGTAAACCGCGCATATACCATGATTTAGGGCCGATTTACGTCGGTTTTTTCGTCCCCTTAGCGCCCGGGGGATTATCGCTTAAAATACCGCTTTTACTTTTAGGAGCAAACCTACTCATGGCCATGAAACTGCGTCCCGCGAAAGATTGTGCGTTTGATCTGGTCTCTCTGGGCGAAACGATGATTCGCCTGTCCCCGCCGGGCTATGGCCGGGTGGAGTTCACCCCCACGCTGGAAGTCTGGGTGGGTGGCGGTGAATATAACGTGTCATACGCCTTGTCGCGGCTGGGGTTACGCACCGGCTGGATCGGCGGGGTGAATACCAGCCCCATGGGCAGCATTGTGATGAACCATGCCCGCGCGGTGGGTGTGGATGTCAGTCATGTGGTGGTGCGGAAATATGACGGCGTGGGCAAGAAAGACCGCATCGGTCTGAATTTCACCGAAGTGGGCACCGGCCGCCGGGCGAGCACCACGCTGTATGACCGTGGCCACTCGGCCACGGCGGGCATCCAGCCGGGCGAGATCAACTGGAAAAAACTGTTCAATGAACAGGGCGTGCGCTGGCTGCATACCGGCGGCATCTTCGCCGCGCTGAGCGAAAGCACCCGCGCGGTGGTGGCCGAGGCCGTCAAGGCCGCCCACGAAGCGGGCACCATCGTCAGCTATGATCTGAACTTCCGCAGCAAGCTCTGGAGCAGCAAGGAAGCCATCGCCACCACCAAGCCGCTGGTACCATACATTGACTGTTTGATCGGCAATGAAGAAGACTTCCAGAAAGTCCTGGGCTACGAAGTCGAAGGCGTGGATGTGGAAAAGGGCGAGATGGACACCGTCGCGTTCAAGGCCATGGTCACGCGCGTGGTCAAGGATTATCCCAATATCAAAGTGGTCGGCACCACCCTGCGGAACGTCAAGACCGCGTTGGTGAACGACTGGTCGGCAATCATGTGGCATGATGGCACGTTCTTTGATGGCTTGAAGTTCGACAACCTCGAAATCGAAGACCGCGTGGGCGGCGGCGACGGCTTTGCCAGCGG
>JBAXGE010000342.1:0-2265 GCA_037139555.1 Phycisphaerae bacterium | reverse complement strand
GCCTTCCGCGCCCAGTTGGTCGAAGTCAACGGCGCCAAGTTTGACCCCCGTGATGTGGATACCGCCAAAACCGCCGCCGAACTGGTGGGCTTGGCCCATGCCCAGATCGAGCGCATCGCCAATACCGGCAAGAATGGCCCGCGCGGCGTGCCCGCCAAAGGCCCCGCCGAAACGCTGACCCAGGTCATCGGCACCGTGGACCCGCGCGTGGCGAATTTCACAATCCGCACGCTGGAACAAAAAGAATCGCTCTCGCGCCCTAATGCCCCGTTTGAAACCAGCACGCTGCAACAGGCCGCTAGCAACCAGCTCGGTATGGGCGTCAGCCGCACCATGCGTCTGGCCCAGCAGTTGTACGAAGGCGTGGACGTGCAGGGCGTGGGTACGGTGGGTTTGATCACCTACATGCGTACCGACTCGCTGAATCTCAGCGCCGATGCCATCGCTATGGCGCGCGGTTATATCAGCGGCCAGTTCGGGGCCAAGTATCTGCCCGCCAAGCCCAATTATTATTCCAGTCAGGAAGGCGCTCAGGAAGCCCACGAAGCCATCCGGCCCACCGATGTGAATTTGGCACCCGCCGTGGTGCGCGGCAGTCTGACCGATGAACAATACCGCGTGTACGAACTCATCTGGAAGCGCTTCGTCGCTTGTCAGATGACCCCGGCTATTTTCCAGGTCACCGAGGCCATCATTGACGCCGTGCCCGTGCGTAATCCCAAGACCAAAGCCGTGTTCAAGGCCTCGGGCCGCACGCTGGTATTCGATGGTTACACCCGGGTGGCGGGGATTTTCCTCCGGCCCGATGAACAGATTCTCCCCGCGCTCAAGCCCGCCCAGACCGTGACGCCGCTGGACCTGACGCCCACGCAGCACTTCACCAGCCCCCCGGGCCGGTATACCGAAGCCAGTTTGGTCAAAGAACTCAAGAGCGAAGGCATCGGCCGGCCCAGTACCTATGCCAGCATTATGGAAACGATTCAGGACCGCAAGTATGTGGACTTGCGCGACCGCCGGATGTTTGCCACCGATCTGGGCATCAAGGTCACTGATAAATTGATCGAAGGCTTCCCCGATCTGATGGAAGTGGGCTTTACCCGCAAGATCGAAGGCGATCTGGATCAGGTCGAAACTCAGGGCCGTGTGTGGACCGATGTGCTGCGCGAATTCTACGAACCGCTGATGCGCGATCTGGAAACCGCCGAAAGCAAGATGACCCACGCCCGGCTTGAAGCCGAACCCAGCGAATACAAATGCGCCAAGTGCAACGCGCCGATGGTCTATCGCCTGAGCAAGCGCGGCAAGCGCTTCCTGAGCTGTACCCGCTACCCGGATTGCGATGGGGCCATGAATGTGGACCGCGAAGGCAAGCCGGTGATCCCGGAAGTGACAGATGTGAAGTGCCCGGTGTGCGCTGCCCCCATGCTCAAACGTATTGGCCGCTTTGGGCCGTTCCTGGGTTGCAGCGCGTATCCCACCTGTAAAACGATTTTGAATCTGGACCGCAAGACCGGCCAGGTTTTACCGCCCAAACCCCCGGCGGAAAAGACCGGGCTGGATTGCCCGAATTGCGGCAAGGAATTGCTGGTGCGCAGCTCGCGCCGCGGACCGTTCATCAGTTGCTCTGGCTACCCCAAGTGCCGGATGGCGCTGCAACATGAGCAATTGGAAGCCTACAAAGCCGCCAAGGTTGCTGGCACCTGGCCCACACCCGATGTGCTGGCCAAAGTCACCGGCAAGGGTAAGGGCAAAGGCAAGGCTGCTGCGGCATCGGCCGTGGTCGCCGAACCGGCGCCGAAAACCAAAGCTAAAACCGCGGCCAAAGCGCCAGCCAAAGCCAAAACCACCGGCCGCCCCAAGTTGAAAACGCCCCCGGCGGAAGCCTGATATCGTTTCCTAATGTTGCCGTATATTGCCCATGAGCGCACCCGAGAAAACTTCGCCCGCATGGACCGATCAGGACCTGCGGCATAATCCCCATCAGGTGGCCGACAAGGCCGCGCGCGTGCGCAACATGTTTGCCGCCATCGCGCCCAGCTATGATCTGAACAATCGTCTGCACGCCCTGGGTATGGACCAGTACTGGCGCCGCGTGACGGTGGACCGCGCCAACGTCCGGGCCGGTGAGACCGTGGTGGATGTAGCTTGTGGCACAGGGGACCTGACGCTGAAATTCGCCCGCCAATTATCCCGGCAGGGGGGAGGCAAGGTGCTGGGTGTGGACTTTACCTACGAGATGCTTCCCATCGCGCAACGCAAGGGCCA
>JBAXGE010000341.1:0-2273 GCA_037139555.1 Phycisphaerae bacterium | reverse complement strand
GTGGGAATCTTCTCCAGCAACTGCCGGCAGTCCTGCAGCAGCGCCGCCCGGGCGGTGGGGGAGACATCGGGTTTCAACCAGAAAAATACCGTATGCACGAACATAAGCACGACTCCTAAAAACGGGCACTTAGCCCTGTTGTTTGCCTTCAATCGCACACAGCAGCAGCGCCGCCGCCAGCATCAGCCAGCCTTCCGACTGATTGGGCACATCCACACTCCGCGTCACGCGAATCTTGGTGACAAAGGGATTTTTGTTCTGCTTCATCGTCGCCACCACCTTGCCCAGCAGTGTGACATGATACTGCTGGGGCAGGAAATAACTGACCAGATCAATAAACCGCCGCAACAGCGCCAGCGCGGTGCTGTCCTCCTGAATCAAACCAATTTCCTGATCTTCCGGGGACAGCAGCACCCACTCATCGCGGAGCATGGACTTAAACCCCTTGCGCCGCAGCGCCCCGATTTTCTGATTGGTCTGCGGATCAGTCAAATCATACGTGGCCCCGAAATCAAGAATACTGCGCGCCTTGATATTCAGCAGCGGACGCTGTTTGGCGATATCGGCATAAATCCGGATATCCTCTTTCAGCTTGAACGCCTTCATCTCGCAATACGCCAGCACCGTGGTCTCATCCGGCCCATACACATGAAACGCCCCACCCAGCAGTTTGAGGATTTTCTTCCGCACCGTGAACTGGGGATAGGGAAAATCATTCATCTGCGGCGGCGCCACCGGCGGCTTCAACGGGATAGCGGGGGGGACGGTGTTCATGAACATTCTCCGTAAAGACACGATTAATGTGTTCAGCTTACCGCGCCACCCCACCTTCTTCCAGTAGGCAATCCCCCCGAATATGGGTAAACTGGTCCGCTTATCCACCCTCGTCCTGTCATCGGCAGGCCGCCGGGGATATAGTTAGGTTACTTTTTAGGTTTCTCGTATTAAACGGACGTCGCCATGCAAGTACATACCATATTCCCCAAAGCCCTGCTCAAGGCCCTGCGCAAGCCCGCCAGCCAGATGCGGGTCTCGCCCGAACTCGTCGAGTTGGCCCGGCTGGATACCGCCACCGTACTAACCCGCCAAAACAGCCGCACCGAAGGCCTCACCGATGATGAAGCCGCCGCCCGGCTCGCCCAATACGGCCCCAACGCCGTCGGCCAGGCCCAGCGCTACCAGCGCCTGCGCCTGCTCATGCACGCCGTGATCAATCCGCTGGTCATCCTGCTGACCCTGCTCAGTATCGTCTCCTACGTCACCGGCGACATTCGCGCCGCGGTCGTCATGATCCTTATGGTCATCCTCGGCTTGGTCCTGCGCTTCGTGCAGGAAACCCGCGCCGATACCGCCGCCGCCAAACTCAAAGCCATGATCAGCGTCACCGCCACCGTCCTGCGCGATGGCGCTGTCCATGAAGTCAAAATCGCCGACATCGTCCCCGGCGATGTCGTCCGCCTCGCCGCCGGCGATATGATCCCCGGCGATGTCCGCCTGCTGGCCGCCAAAGATTTGTTCGTCAGTCAGGGCGCCCTCACCGGCGAATCTTTCCCGGTGGAAAAATACGACGCCGTGGAATCCGACCCCAACAAGACCGGCGTGGAACTCCAGAACGTCTGTTTTCTCGGCACCAGCGTCGAAAGCGGCTCCGCCCAGGCCGTGGTGGTGGCCACCGGCCTCCGCACCTATCTGGGCAGCATGGCCGATGCCATCGTGGGCGAACAGCCCCAGACCAGCTTTGACCGTGGTATCAGCCATTTCACGTGGCTGATGATCCGCTTCATGATGGTCATGGTCCCGCTGGTGTTTCTGATCAACGGCCTGACCAAAGGCAACTGGGGCGAGGCGTTTTTCTTCGCCATGGCCGTGGCCGTCGGCCTCACCCCCGAAATGCTGCCCATGATCGTCTCGGTGTGCCTCTCCAAGGGCGCCATCGCCATGTCGCGCAAAAAGGTCATCGTCAAACGCATCAACTCCATCCAAAACCTCGGCGCCATGGATGTGCTCTGCACCGACAAAACCGGCACCCTGACCATTGACCACGTCATCCTCGAACGCCACTGCGATGTCATCCGCCAGGAAAATGACGACGTGCTGGCCATGGCCTTTCTCAACAGCCATTTCCAAACCGGCCTGAAAAACGTCCTCGACCGCGCTGTGCTCGACCACACCGAACTGCACCAAACCCTCAACGTTCCCGCCCATACCAAAGTGGACGAAATTCCCTTCGATTTCACCCGCCGCATGATGTCCGTGGTGGTGCACCTGCCCGA
>JBAXGE010000340.1:0-2301 GCA_037139555.1 Phycisphaerae bacterium | reverse complement strand
CTCCATGCGGGTCCCAACATGACCCCCATGGTGGATCTGGTGATGTGTTTGCTGATCTTCTTCATGCTCAGCTCCACCTTTGCCGTCACCGAGATGTTCATGCAGAATAGCGTTCCCGCACTCGAAGGCGTGGGCATCGGCTCATCCAAGGGCACCAGCAAGATCCCCACCGTCACTCAGAATATCTCGATTAAAAGTTTGGGCGGCGACAAAGTGCTGATTACCGCCTTTGAACGCAATCCCGACCGGCCCGATGATGTGGCCAGTCTGACGGCCTTCTTCAAAACGGCCAAGACCCGCGTGGACAAGGACATTCAGATTTTGATCGCCCCGGAGAAAGCCGTACCGTGGAGTGATGTGGTGCGGGTTTATGACGCGCTGGCCGGAGCCGGCTTTGAACATGTGGCCTTTACCAACGCGCGCTGATTTATGCCCCCGTCCTGCCTGCTGCTGTTGCCCTGAAGTGTTCCGGCGGGCATAATGAAACCTGACGATGCTTCATCGGTTCGCATCAGTTCGCGACGCATTAGAATCCAGCAGTATGCACCGGAGGTATATCATGCTCACCACTACACAACGTGCCCTCTTAACCCTGGCCGTGATAACGGCACTGACTTCGGGTTCCACGCTCTGGGTCCAAGCCACCCCCCCCGGCAAAACCAAGTTGCCCGAATACGTGGAAGCCAAACATCGTGATACTCAGTTTGCCCATGAACTGGCCAAACTGGGACTCACTGATACGCTCAACGCGTATTTGCTCAAGGTCAAAGGCACCCCGGCCGAACCCGTTTACACGGCCGATGCCATCTTGAGCCAATGGGACGAACTATCCCGCGACCGGGCCGCCCGGGGCCGTAACGTGGATACTTATGTCACAGCTTTGGGCACGTATCTGGATACCGTCGGCAGCAAGCTGGACCCCGTCTGGTGTAACGAACATGCCAAGTTTATTCTGGGCACCATGGCCGACCCAATTCGTACGCGGGTGGAATATTACGGCATTAACGACCGTGACCGCGCCCAGCTCAAACCCCTGGCGGATACCGCGCTGCGTTTGTTGGATGCCGCCGGCAAGCTTCTGGCCGAACAAATGGTGGCCGAAGAAAGCCTGCCGGCGTTGAATAAAGAACGCTGGCAACAAGCCTACGGGTTAAATGGCGATGTGCAATATTATCGCCCCTTTGCCCAATATTTCGGGGCCTTGGCTTTGCCCAAGAATGATGCCAAACGCCTTACCCTGCTCAAGGCCGCCACCAAGGGCTGTAGTGACTACGCTGATGGGGAGGCTGACTCCGGCGTCAAATTCATCTCCGCATTACTGCGGGGTAAATGTAATTCCGAAGCCGGTGAGTACGAAAGTGCCATCAATGACCTGAATGTCGCGGCCACCAAAGCCGCGAATAACCCGGAATGGCTCCGGTATCAGGCCAGCTACCAGATCGTGGTGGCCCGGATTCGCCAGGGGAATTTCTACACCGATACTAAAATGATCGAAGAGGTTAAAGATAATAAGGGCAAGGTAATTAAAACCAACGAAGTCATCAAACGCGAACTTAATACCATCGGTAATGGCCCCCTGCCCGCATTGAATCAGTTCAAGGCCTGGATCGAAAGTGAATTACCCAAGGACAATCAAAAGGCGGCGCTCATCTCGTGGGAAATGCTCAAGTACCGCGTGCTGGTGGCGCAGGGCGAATATGAAGCCACCGTGTTGAAGGATGCCGTCGTCTCGGCCAAATCCAAACAGGAAGCCACCACGCTGCTGATGGACCTGCTGCAACGCGAACCGCGGTTCCAGGACCTGATCTACGATCAGTTGGCAGCGGGGATTCCCGATAATGCCGATTTGACCAAGTATCCCCCGATGCAGAAGCTCGCGCTGGCCTGGGTCAAGAGCACCACGGCGCAGGATGACGAACCCGGCCGCAAGCAACTGGAAGTGGCCATCACCGCGGCGGAAGCGGTTGCCACTGATACCACCGCCACCGCCACCGAGAAACAGGAATCGCTGCTCATTGCCGCCTTGGCGACCAATCGGCTGGGCCGCATGATCGAATCGGTCCAATACAATATCCGCTTTGCCGAGATCAATCCCAAGGACAAACGTTCCAAAGATTCGCTGGAGATGGCGCTGGCGCAAATCGGGCAAATTCGTAAAGCCAATCAGGGCAAACCGATCTCCGAAGAAGTCCAAAACCTGACCCGTAAAGCCTTGGCGCTGATGACGGGGGAGCAGGGTGATCCGCGCTGGATGTTCGCCCAGGGCGCCGTATTGGAAGATGCCGGTAAATTGGAGGAAGC
>JBAXGE010000339.1:0-2310 GCA_037139555.1 Phycisphaerae bacterium | reverse complement strand
CGCCGCCCACCGCGCCACGCGCAAACCCCGGAACGCCAGATACCGATGCTCCCATGTCCGCGCCCCCGCCCCGGCATGAAACGTGATCTGCGGCCCCGGCCAGCAACTCCAGAACCATCGCCCCAACAGTGCATACGACTGGCCCCCAATGCGTAAATCCACCCCCCCGCCGGCCATGTATTGCAGCGTGTAATACCCCTCGAAATGCTTGTCAATAAAGTGCGTACAGTCCGGAACTGACTTACCATACAGAAAGGTTATCTCGCCTTGTGCCATAGTGGTTGTATTGTACAAAGATTGGTTGCATATTCCATTGGTTTGCCCCCCGCCAACGGTTATTTTTTATCCTAATAAATTGACCCGCATCCGCGCTTCACACTTTTGGCAGCCGTTTTATAACCCGGAGCCCAAACATGATTACCAGCGACTTGGCCAAAATCCCCGGCCGGACCTATCCCGCCCGGCGGCGCACCCAATCCTTCGTCGGCGGACCCGCCCCCATTCGGGCCACCGCCTTTGCCGCCGGCCATGTCACGCTGGAACCCAACGGCGGCCAGGTCCCCTGGCATAATCAGGAACAGGAAGAGGTCTACTTCATCGTCGAAGGCACCTGCGAAATGTGTCTGGGCACCGAACGCCAAACCCTCACCGCCGGCCAGTCCGTCTTTATCCCCCCCGGCGTCTTCCACCAACTATCCAATATCGGCACCACCCCCGCCCGCATGATCTATATCTATGGTCCCGCTGGCGATGTCGCCCACTGGAAACAGGAACTTGCCGGCACGCTGCCCCCCGCGGGCGTTGCCCCCACCCCGCCGCTGCCCGCCGGCGCGCGGCCCCAATGTACCGCTAAACCCCAGTCGTAACCCCCTTTACGTCCTTACTCATAGGAGCCTGCACATGGCAGTTCACAAAGTTGGCATCATCATGAACGGCGTCACCGGACGCATGGGCACCAACCAGCACCTGTATCGCTCGATCGCGGCGATTATCAAACAGGGCGGCGTCAAGATTTCCGATGCTGACACCATCATGCCCGATCCGCTGCTGCTGGGCCGTAACGAATCCAAACTGCGCAAGATTGCCGCCGGCGCCGGCCTGCCCGAAGGCACCCTCAAGGTCAGCACCGATCTGAATGCCGCGCTCAAAGACCCGCATTACACGCTCTACTTTGACAGCCAGACCACCGATCGCCGCGTGGAAGGGGTCAAAGCCGCCATCGCCGCGGGCAAAAATATCTACTGCGAAAAGCCCACCGCCACCAACACCGCCGACGCGCTGGAACTGTGGCATCTGGCCCGGAAGGCCGGCGTCAAGAACGGCGTCGTGCAGGACAAGCTCTGGCTGCCGGGCATCATGAAGCTCAAGCAGCTCATTGATTCGGGCTTCTTCGGCGAAATCCTCTCCGTGCGCGGCGAGTTCGGCTACTGGGTCTTCGAAGGCGATGTCGTCCCGATCCAGCGCCCCAGTTGGAACTACCGCAAGGAGGACGGCGGCGGGATGATTATTGATATGCTCTGCCACTGGCGCTATCTGGTGGATAACGTGTTCGGCAATATCAAAGCCGTCTCGTGTCTGGGCGCCACCCACATCAAACAACGCTGGGACGAAGCCGGCCAGCCGTACCAGTGCACCGCCGATGACTCGGCCTACTCCACCTTCGAACTGGAAAACGGCATCATCTGCCACTTCAATTCGAGCTGGTGCGTGCGCGTCCGCCGCGATGATCTACTCACGCTGCAGGTGGACGGCACCAAAGGCTCCGCCGTCGCGGGCCTGCGCGATTGCGTCAGCCAGCAATACAACAACACCCCGCGCCCGGTGTGGAACCCCGACATTGACAACCCCATTGATTTCTACGGCAGTTGGGCCAAAGTCCCCAGCCAGCAGATTTACGACAACGCCTTCAAGGTGCAGTGGGAAATGTTCCTCAAGCATCTGGTGCTGGACAACGTGCCCTTCCGCTGGAGCCTGCTGGAAGCCGCCAAAGGCGTGCAGCTCGCGGACCTCGGCCTGCAAAGCTCCGCCCAACGTCGCTGGCTGGACGTCCCCGAATTGAAGTAATCCAGCCCGCGCGCACCAACGCAATCACCCCACCCCCGCCGCATCCGCCGCGGGGGTTTTTCCTGCGCCCCCCCGCTTTAATGTCGGTACCCCGACATTTCTTGGAGTGCGGTAATGCCGGCACCCAGGCTTTACCGCTTTATCAGTCAAACAGGCCCAAGTTCCCCGCAAACCACCCCCAACCCACACGCTCCATTCTCACCCGCATTTCCGTGCCCTTCCGCGTCATCCGAGATTAATCCCCCC
>JBAXGE010000338.1:0-2314 GCA_037139555.1 Phycisphaerae bacterium | reverse complement strand
TGGCCTGAGCGGCTTAATCCTTGAGCCGGGCCACTTCATCGAGTGCCTGCAGCAGTGCGGCATACAACCCCGTCAATCCCGCATCCAATTCCATGATCGGTTTCTGCTCGACAACGGCCTTTTCCACCCGGCCGGCATATTTGGTGACAGCCGGGAAACCATAATTGGCCCCGGTTCCCTTCAGGCGATGGGCCAGCAGACGCAGGGTGGCATGATCTTCTTTGACCCGCGCGGCCCGTAAATCTTCAACCACCTTGGGCAGACCCTTGGCATACTGGCGCTGTAACGGCGCAAAGCCCGGGCGCTGGGCCAGACTGGGTGAAGATTCCTCCGCTTGGGGGGCCGGGGGCGGTGCGGTCACGTTGGTGGTCTCCTGCAACAACCGGGCCAACACCCCGCCGGGGGGCACCTCGGCATCCGTGGGCGCGGCGTCCGACCGCGTTGGCGCCAATAACACGACGATTTGCCGGAAAAAGTCTTCGGGCACGATAGGTTTGGGCAGATATTCATTGCAACCCGCGGCCAGACACTTGGCCTTGTCGCCGCTGGTGGCAAAGGCGGTCAGCGCCAAAATCGGAACCATCTCCCCTTGCGCCCGCAGGGTGCGCGCCGCGGTATAACCATCCACCACCGGCATCTGCATATCCAGAATCAACAGGTCCATGGGCTGGCCGCGTTTCCGCGCCTGTTGCACCCCGCGCACGGCATCGGAACCATTTTCCGCCAGATGAATTTCTGTGCCCACCTGTTCCAGCAGGTAACGAATAATCAAACGGTTGTCAGGGTTGTCATCCGCCACCAGCACGCGCCGGCCTTTCAGCATCGGCATGGCCTGCGCCCGGGCCCGGGCCCGCTGGTCGGACTGATCCGAGCCGGTCAAGCCCGCGCTCAGCAGCGCTGGCGGACTGACCAGATGCAGGGCTTGCGGTTCCGGCTGGGCCAGCCACAGGGTAAAGACGCTACCGATCCCGGGCGTGGATTCGACCGTAATCCGGCCATTGAGCAGCTTGGCATAATTGCCCGCGATAATCAGCCCCAGTCCGGTCCCGCCCCGGCGCCGGCTTTCCTGGTCGTGCACCTGCGAGAACGCGGAGAATAACTGCGACATCTTTTCGGCCGCGATCCCGATGCCGGTATCACGCACGATATAACACAATTCCCGCTGCTGGGGGTCCTCCGCCATGGCCAGCGTGACGGTCACACTGCCGTGATCGGTGTACTTCACGGCATTGCTGACCAGATTCACCAGAATCTGCCGCAGCAGCAGCGGATCAGATTGAATCCATTGCGGTACCAGCCCCGTGGCCTCCAGTTGGAAATGGACCATTTTTTCCCGCGCCCGCGTGTCGAATAACGCCCCCAGATCGCGCAGCACCACCACGGGGTCCACGCTTTCCAGCCGCGCATTGGCCTGGCCGGCTTCAATTTTGGACAGGTCCAGAATATCATTGACCAGACTGAGCAGGAATTCGGCGTTGGTGTGCAACTGACTGCGCCAATGGGCATATTCCAGTGCGCTGTGGTGGGGTTGCCCGAGCAGATCGGCATACCCGACAATTGCGGTCATGGGGGTGCGGATTTCATGGCTCATTGAGGCCAGGAATTCCCCTTTGTAGCGACTGGCGGTTTCCGCGGCTTCTTTGGCCTGTTTGAGTTCTTCCGCGTGGGCGTGCATCTGGGTCTGCACCTGCTGGCGTTCCAGCGCCCGGCCCAGACTTTCCACCAGCACCCGCAACATACCCAGCTCTTCCTGACGCCACTGCCGGGCAGTGCGGGTATCGTCAAACCCGATAAAGCCGCGCATGGCCCCATGCACATAGACCGGCAGCAGCAGGCACGCCTTGATTTGCTGGGCCAGCAGAAAACGCCGGATATCATCGGGCACCGACTCATGGCCGGTGTCGGGTACATTGATTTCGTTGCCATCCTGCAACTGTCGGGTCCACCAGTCCAAATGCCCAAACGGCACATCCTGCATGGCTTCTTTTTGCGGATGCACGCCGGGTGCACACCACTCGTGGGTATTGCACCAGCGCGGCGGTTCCGTAAACATCATGAACAGATAGACGCGCGAAACTTCCAGCAATTCGCCCAAACGCGTGAGCATCAATTCGATGGCCGCGTCGGGTTGCTGTTCGCGCAGAAAGGTCGGAATGACCGTGCGGCTGGTTTCATTGAGCGCGGCCAGATGGCGCTGCGAACGTTTGCGTTCCTCTTCCACCGCCACGGCCGAGGCGATAATCCCCAGCAATTGCAGATCACCCGCCGGGGGCTCCAAATCGCGTTTGTAGACCACGCACAACGAGCCCACCAC
>JBAXGE010000337.1:0-2316 GCA_037139555.1 Phycisphaerae bacterium | reverse complement strand
AACCAGTGGAAGCCGGTCGTTTTCCAGTCACCCACCCCACGGTTCCAGAAGCAGTTGCTGCCCGGCGATCTGAGCGTTGCTACGAGCTTACCCGTGGCGGTGTCGATGGCGTGGTGGTCGCCGATATAGCCTATCCACAGTTCGCCCTTGGCATTGATGAAGGAACCACTGATCCACCAGATGTTGGCGTCGATGGTCCCACCGGTGTCCTTGGTGCGATCGACCCAGCGGGTCTTTCCGGTGGCGGGGTCCAGGCAGGCGAAACCGAAGCCGGCCGGCATGGTGGTGTTAGGAGCGGCCCGATTTTTTGGTCCCGGATATTCCATGAGTTTGGCGACCATGACCACCCGGTCCTGATAAGCCAAGGGCGGCTGCGAGAGATAGCCTTTGATCTGGCCCGGCTGGCCGAGTACGTCGTTGCGCGTCCATTGCTCCTTGCCGGTGGCCGGATCAAGGCCGATCACGGTATTGACATACGGTCCGATGCCGGCGCCGCGATCTTTTGGGTCGTGCATGCCGGATTGTTCCTGGACCAGGACGAGGTGGCCCTGGACCACGGTGGCGGTCATCACCACCACGTCGGGCCAACTGCGGTGCCAGAGGGGTTTACCGCTGGCCTCGTCGAAGACCGCGAGGGTATGCTCACGCTGAACGATCAGGCGACCGTCGGCGATGATGATCTGGGCGCAGTCCAGGCTGCGCTTCATGGCCGCGAATAGCTGCTGGTACTCTTGAACCTCCGGGGAGTTGCGCGGACCCTTGTTGGTATCGGGCCGGGGCGGGACGATCATCAATGCATCCGGCATCGTAAACTCGCGGATCACGGCGCCGGTGCGGGCATCAAGGCAACTCAGCGGCGCCTTGCCATCGGCCGGGTTAAGGAAGGCATAGACCCGTTCGGCAGTGGCGATGACATACTGGGCATGGTTGTCAGCCGCCGGCATTGCGGCCGGTAGCGCCCACAGCCGCGCACCGTTGAAGGCATTGCGCGCTTCCAACCGGGTCAGTCGCTTGTCGTCCACCACTTCGTTGATGTAGGTGATGATCCGGCCGCCCGTCAGACGGATGGGGACTTTTTGCGCTCCACCCGTGTCTTCAAGTCCCCGGTTGCTGATCTGCGGTGCAATCCAGCGGAAGCCCATCGCCGGTCCGACCTTCTGGTCACGGGACCAGTTGCTCTGCTCGGGGTCACGATTGGCCTGGGACCACTCGTCCATGTCCTTGGGCAGCGGCACGATGGTGGCCTTGCCGGCGATGACGGTCGCACCGAACGGCGCCACCACCCGTTTGGCCTCGACAGCGTCGACCTGGTCGGCGACCAGCAGGTTCACCGTGGTGTCGACATAGGGCAGGGGGGCATTCGCCGCCTGCTGCTTCACGGTCACCAGGCCACTGAGCCCGGCCTTGGCGACCTCGGCGCGCAGGGCATCGGCAGCCGGGCGTTCCGGCACCAAGCACTCCACCAGCATGCGGCCCTGGCTGCTCAGGGCGGCCAACTCGGTTACCGGTCGGGCACCCAGCACCACGCAGAGCCCGGACTCCACCTTCGAGGCGGCGATGGCAGGATGGACGGGCGCCGTGGTTGCCACCGGTTGAGTCGCCGGTGCAGTGGTCTGCCCATACGCCAGCGGTAAGATTCCCCCCAAAGCCACAACACTCAACGCCAAAAGTTTCGTCAACATGAATATGTGCCTCGCATAGTACAACCCGTTAGCCTAACTGTCACAATGCATATCGTGGCCTCGCAGGCCGTATGGTTATCATAAACGCAAACGCACCTTGCGTCATAATAATGCCTGCAGAGGATAAACTTTGCCTGATTCAATCACAGGCATACCTAGCAGCTATTTGGGGGCGTGGCTTGGAAGGTGAAACTCTACCCCCAGCGGGAAATGATCCGAACCCGCGTCAGGACCAACGCCATCCATAGTTATCCCGGTCATGATGCGGAGTGGCTTGGGACGCAACCAAAATAGCAGTAGCGCGATCCCGCCAAGCACCAGCGTGTATTTGACGCGAAAGTGCGAACACAAGTCCAATTGCCTCGCCCATGCCCCTAATCAGCCCGCACCGGAAACGAGCGCGACAATACTGCCATCAAGTGCCAATATACGCTCAGCTCCCAAACGCAGAACGGACACATGTTTTGTCATATCAGGCTGTGATACCATGCCATTACACCCACATTGGGGCCATTGGTAGTACGTGTTAGAAGGGGAGCAAAAATAAGTTGGGCCATGACATTTGTCATGGCCCAAGATTAGCGGGGACAGGATTCGAACCTGTGACCTCCGGGTTATGAGCCCGACGAGCTGC
>JBAXGE010000336.1:0-2319 GCA_037139555.1 Phycisphaerae bacterium | reverse complement strand
GCACCGGCAACCTCTGGTCGGCGATCACCGTACACATGGTGTTCAACGTCATCAGCCTGCTGGCCACGCTGGCGGGTATGGGTGGCGCCACGTGATCTTAAAACGGCAGCGCCCTTACAGCGTTACGCCATTCTTCCAGATCGAGATTTCCCGGAAGCCGTTGATCTCGTTCTTACAGCGTACGCGGCCACTGGCCACATCCAGAATATAGTCAAAGAGTTTGTCGGCCAGAGTGGGGAAATCCGCCGTGCCATCGGCCAGTTCGCCGGCATTGAAATCAATCCAACCCGGCTTGCGCTGGGCGAGACTGGTATTGGTGGCAATCTTGACGGTTGGCGCGGGGAAGCCCATGGGCGTGCCGCGGCCGGTGGTGAAGAGCACCATATTGGCGCCGGCGATGGTCATGGCCGTGCTGGAGACGCCATCGTTGCCGGGGGCGTTGATCAAGGCCACACCGCCGAGATGCATGTGGGACGGTTCGCCATAGGCCAAGACTTGGGCGATGGGTGCGGAGCCGCCTTTTTGGACGCAGCCGAGGGACTTTTCCGCCAGCGTGGTGATGCCGCCGTCCTTGTTACCGGGCGAAGGATTTTCGTCAATGGGCTGGTTGTACTGCCGGAAGTAATCGCGGAAGTTGTTGACCAAACTGATGGTTTCGTCGAATACTGTGTGGGAGCAGGCCCGGTCGAGCAGAACCTGTTCAGCGCCGAACATCTCGGGGACTTCGGTTTGCAGGATGGTGCCGTTGACGGCGGCGAGGCGGTCGGAGATCAAGCCCACCAGCGGGTTGGCGGTGATGCCCGAGAAGCCGTCGGACCCGCCGCACTTGATGCCGATGGTCAGTTCGCTGGCGGGAATGGTTTCGCGTTTGAACTTACTGGCGTAGGCCTCCAATTCGCGGACGCAGCGCAGGCCCTCTTCGACTTCGTCGTTGACATCCTGGGCGTTGAAGAATTTCACGCGGTTTGGTTCATACCCCCCCACCGTGAGGAGGAAATCTTTCATCTGGTTATTTTCGCAGCCCAAGCCCAGAATCAGCACCGCCGCGGCATTGGGATGATTGACCAGACCGGCAAGCACTTTCTGGGTGTTGACCAGATCATCGCCCAACTGCGAGCAGCCGAACGGATGCGGGAAGGCGTAGACGCCCTCGACGGGCTGGCCCATGCCGAGAACCATTTCCTTATTGGCGGCGGCAACGATGCGCTCGGCGGCGTTGTTCACGCAGCCGACGGTATTGACGATCCAGATTTCGTTACGGATACCCACCTTGCCATTGGGCCGGCGGTAGCCTTCGAAGGTGTAATTCCTAGCGGGTTTGGCCAAGGGTTTGAGCTTGGGGGCATAGGGCAACTCGGCGAGGTTTTCGCGGAGGATGCTTTCGACATTATGGGAGTGGACATGCTCTCCGGGGGCGATATCCCGGGCGGCCACGCCGATGGGGTAGCCGTACTTAATGACGCGCTGTCCCTGCGCGATGGCGGTGAGGGCAATCTTGTGGCCGGGGGGAACATCGTTAACCAGCGTGACGCCTTCGACCACGGTGCCCTTGGTCAGGGGTTTGAGCGCCACGGCGACATTGTCATGATCCTGAATTTTGAGCGTAAGTTTCACAGGCTATAGCCTCCAAAAAAGTCGTTGGGGGTACTATAACACAACCCGGCGGGGGTTTCATAGGGGTGCGAACCTACGGATTATGTGCCGTAATAGCTGACTGAGTCTAAAGATGGTTCGCGCGCCCAACCCGATTTATTCATGCACGGTTTCCAGTGTGGAGATGAAGGCCCCGGGAAAGCGGGCGTGGATCAGCAGGCGGGCGTCGCTGGGACTCGCGGCCACGATCCGTTCCTCGTACCAGTTGCCTTTGTAGCTGAACCGAATGAGAAATATTTGCATGGCACAATCCCGATCCAAAACCACGATCCAACGGGTGCGGGAACATCCCGAGCCCCTAACCACAGGCCCTACGGTACTCAGGGGGTATGACAACAGTATGGCATAGGTAATTGGGCAGAAATATTTTTTTAGCCGATATGGCTAAGTATTCGGCAGTTTGAGTACGCGATGACGAACATATTGGGCGGTTTTACCTGCCCGGCGTCATGGTTGCGTCCCTAGACTGATTGATAATCACCCGGCAGCGCCATGAAAATCCGCAATATTATGCGCTGCTTGCGTTATATTGTTGTTCAGGATAGTTTGGTCCGGATTGCCCGGTACTACGTAAGGATGTGCCCGAATGCCGAAGAATTTTCGCCCACTGATTTTGGTTATGACCGCCGTATTGGGACTGGCCGGGGCGGCGACGCTACGGGCCGG
>JBAXGE010000335.1:0-2333 GCA_037139555.1 Phycisphaerae bacterium | reverse complement strand
CGCGTTACGGCACACTCTATCCGACCCTGAAGAACTGGTTTGCCAAGACCACGGGCTAAACCGCACAGAACAGAACCAAGAGCTCTTGAATGGCGTGCGCCGCAATCCGGCCACGCCATTTTCTTGACGGACCCAATAACATATGGTCGTTTTTTGGCAAGGGTAGCCGTTGCATCTTAGCGCAATCTTAATGTTGCGCTTTTTTGCCGCAACCCGGGGTTGCGCCCTTGCCCCAGAGCATCGTTGCCGTGATAATCCGCTCTTTAAGTCCAGATAAAGGTAAGACAAACTTTATGCTAAATTTTCTCCCCCGCGACACCGTTTTTTTTGATCTATTCGAAGGTCTGGCCCGGCATGGGGTACAGAGTGCAGAACACCTCTACCTGCTGGCGTCCAAATTCCCCAATGCCATGGATGAAATCCAAAACATCCGCGATGAAGAACGGGATGCGGATCAACTGACCCACCAGGCGCTGGACCGGCTGGATCGTACCTTTATCACCCCGTTTGACCGCGAAGATATTCACGCACTGGTGGGCGAACTCGACACTATTGTGGATAACATCAATGCTCTGGGCAAACGCCTGAGCAGCTACCATGTCAAAACCGTGGAGCCAGCCTTTGTGAAACAGGCCGAAATTCTGGTGCAATGCACCCAGGCGCTGTCCGACGCAGTCCACAAACTGCGTAAATCCCGGAAACTGGTGGACTTACAGGCCAAAATCATCGAAGTACACCGGCTGGAAAATATCGGCGACGACAACCATCTGGCGGCGTTGTCCAAGCTGTTTGATGGCACCTCGGAACCACTGCACGTCATCAAGTGGAAAGAGTTCTTCCAATTCATGGAATCGGCCATTGACGGCTGCGAAGATGCCACCAATGTGATCGAACGCATCATTCTGAAAAACGGTTAAACCTTTGACGCCCGTAGTCATTGGCTATGTCGCCCTTTAATGGCTGGATATTATGCTTGCACTACCTTCATTTCTAATCATGCCGCTGGCGACCGCCACGACGACGGCCACCACCGCAGCCAGTACCAGCCCAGGCTTTACACCCAGCAGAGCCATGCTGGGGCTGATCATCACTATTATCATCGCGGCCTTGGTCTTTGATTTTCTCAACGGCTTCCATGATGCCGCCAACTCGATTGCCACGATTGTTTCCACCCGCGTACTTTCGCCCACCCAGGCCGTGATCTGGGCGGCTTTTTTCAACTTTATCGCCGCATTCCTCTTCGGGACCGGGGTGGCCAAAACCATCGGCACCGGACTGGTCAGCACCCATGTGGTGGATATCTATGTGGTGTTTGGTGGACTAATGGGCGCCATCGTCTGGAACATTATCACATGGTTGTTGGGTTTGCCCACGAGCTCTTCTCATGCACTGGTGGCCGGTATTGCCGGCGCCGCCATTGCCAAGTCTGGTTTTGGGGTATTACTCTGGAACGGCTGGTGGTCCGGTTGGGGCGCCATCATGCTGTTTATCATACTATCCCCGCTAATCGGTTTCATACTCGGTTCACTTAACATGATTGCGGTATCGTGGTTGTACCGACGTTCCACACCTTCGCGCGTGGACAAACTGTTCCGCCGGCTGCAATTAGTATCGGCAGCTGTTTACTCGCTCGGTCATGGCGGAAATGATGCCCAGAAAACCATGGGGATCATCGTGATGTTACTGGCGGCGGCGGGCATGAGTAACTGGAGCCAACCCGATCCCGGTAGTTGGGCCAACTCGTTCAATTTCTTTGGTTACGATCACCATATCGCATGGTGGATCATTCTCACCTGCCATGCGGCCATCGCACTGGGGACGTGTTTCGGCGGTTGGCGGATTGTCAAAACTATGGGTTCGGGGATCACCCGGCTGCAGCCGGTGGGCGGATTCTGTGCGGAAACCGCTGCCGCCACCACCATCATTCTCGCCACTTACGCCAAAGTTCCCATGTCCACGACCCACGCGATTACCGGATCCATTTTGGGGGTGGGCACCACTAAGTCCATCCGTTCGGTGCGCTGGATCTGGGGGCAGCGGATTGTGATGGCATGGATTCTAACCCTGCCCTGCTCCGCCTTCATCGCCGGTATATCCTACGCGGTGATTCATTATTTCCTTGAACCGATGTTCCAGCAATAACCCGACCCACAACCAAAAATAAAAATCGGCCCGTAGCCATAACAGCTACGGGCCGATTCGTTTTATCACCTGAAAATAACCTCAGCCTCGGATCACCGGCAGTTGCACGCCGGGGATGCCATCCGCTGACTTTTGGGCCTCAATCTTGGCATAACCGCTGCCTAATTCACCCAAGGGGTCGGGCGGAACCA
>JBAXGE010000334.1:0-2338 GCA_037139555.1 Phycisphaerae bacterium | reverse complement strand
AGTGGTGTTTTTACACGGAGATCGGTTATGTGGCAACAGATTCTTGGTGGCGTAATTCTCACAACATGCACCTTGGGCAGTACCGCTTGGGCGCAGGCGGAGCAGGGCAGTTGGCCCGCTGACGTCAAAGGCTATGTGGCCCCGGCGGCCGGGGAGCATCCGCGCCTGTTCATCCGGAAAAACGAACTCGCAGCCTTAAAGGAAAAGGCCAAGACCCCGGAAGGTCAGGCCATTATCAAACGCCTGCGGATAACCCTCAACGGTGGCGATGGCATGACCATGCCCACGGCCCATCGTGCGGCCAACGCACCCTTTGGCGACAAAACCTCTCCGCAGGAACAACCTGTGGGCGCCTATACCTTCAGCCACGCGGCGGGTTATGGATTGCTCTACCAAATCACCGGCGACAAAAAATATGCCGATCTGGGCAAGACCTGCTTTGAATGGGCCTTTGAGGGGATACGCGACCGGGACGATAAAGGACGGTACGGCTGGAAAGGCATGTCCGGCGCGCTGCGGGCGGGGCCGACGCTGGGCTGGTACGCCGTGGGGTATGATTTGTGTTACGACGGCTGGGACGATACCTTCCGCCAGAAGGTTGCGAAAGAAATCCAAAATTACAATCAAGGCCCCAACGCCAGCTTGCCCGAATTGGTCAAAGGTTCCCGGCACATGCCCGGATCGAATCACTGGGGTATGCAGGTCGGTGGCGGGGCACTGGCCGTGCTGGCGCTCATGAATGACCCCGGCGTGGATATGAAAACACTGACCCCTTTGCTGGACGTCAGCCAAAAAGCCATGATCCGTAATATGACGGAAGGTTTTGGCGATGGCGGGTTCTTTGCCGAGGGTGATGGCACGGGTTCGATGAGTTCGTTTATTGCATACCTGCCAGCCTTGCAGGCGTGGCGTACGGCGGGTGGGAAAGATTTTCTCACGCCCCGGCCCAACGCGCAATGGATGACGCTGAAGTGGCTGTTCCTGACCGTGCCCAGCGGGAAAAACACCATGGACCTGCGGGGCGATTTCCCGGAGCGCGGCGGTTATCCCCATAATATCTGGGCCCGCGAGGGGCTGTCGGGCAGTGGTTACTTCACCATCGGCTTTGGCGTCGTGCGGGATGAGTACAAGCCGGGGTTATTGTGGTTTTATGACCAGCATCTCAAAGCCGCGGATGAAAAAGCCGGGGCCCCGTTTGATACGGTAAGTGTTTATCCGCATCAGGCCGTGCTTTCGCTGCTCAACTGGCCCATGACCATGAAGGCCAAGAATCCTAGCGAATGCATACCCCATGCCTATCGCGACACCAAGTGGAACTTCTACGCCTGGCGGAATCGCTGGCAGGATCAGAACGACACGGTGATTTCAATTCTCACACGGGGTTCGAAAGGCTTCATGAGCGCCAGTGGCGAAACCAAACTCAATGTCTGGTCGCAGGGCAAACGCCAGACGTGGGGCACCATCAGTGGTGGCTTCAAAGACCCCTACGCCCCCAAGGCGGATGGCTCGACCATTCTGACCACGGGTGATGGCTCGTGTCTGGCGGTGGATTTTTCACCTGCCAGCGGCGCGGAGGCTGTGCTGATTATGACCGGCCCGGGCGCCCCGGCAGGCACTGTGGTTGAGGCGGGTGGACAGAAGTTCAGCTTCCTGATTCTGGGCGGTAAAGATGTGAAACCCCAGGCCCAGGGCGACAAGATAATTCTGGGCGGTCAGACCATTGGCTTTGCCGATGGGAAAATTACGTTGGCCAAATAAACGGCCCCCTAGGTAAAACACGTGACGCGTGGCGCGGGTATAAACCCACGCCACGCGTCTGTTTTTTGGGACACTCAACGGATCACGGGAATCTTTTTCCAGCCTTCGGCGGATTCATGCAACTGATGCGCGGCGAAGAGCCAGATCACGCATTTTTTACCCACGAGATTGTCCTTCCGCCGGGCCAGTGTGATGCGAGGGGCATTGATACCGCCGCCCATAATGGCCACCACGTCGGGCATAATGCCGGTGGTGACGGCCAGTTGGCTGGCGAGGCCCGCATGTTGCGCCAGCAGTTCTTCATGGCCGAAGACCAGACAATGGCTATCACCCATGAGGAGGATGGGACTTTGCCGTTGCAGGGCGGCGGACTCGGTGTCGTCAGCATCGGCGAAGCGGTCGGCGATTTTCACCTGCCGCACGGTAAAGCGTTCCGGCGAGACGGCGGCGTCCTTGAGCATGGTTACCAAATCTCCCGACGCGGTGACTGCGACCTGGGCAGTGGTGGTTTTCACTTTGGGCGCGGCGGCATACCACGGCTGGGCTTTAAGCAGGTCGGCCAAAGTCTGGGCGGTGGTTT
>JBAXGE010000333.1:0-2348 GCA_037139555.1 Phycisphaerae bacterium | reverse complement strand
TGAAGCGTTATGGAACTATTCCCGCGGTGGGAAGGGCGTGGGGGATAACGCTGCGCGATCGGGGCGGCATTCGGGCGCTGAATCCCGATATGACGCATGTGGTGGTGGGTGATGGCACGAAACGGATGCTGGTGGAAGGGGCTGGTGGTCCGCCGCCCAAATGGACCGTGTTGGAGACGCCGGCCTATTACACCGATGAGGCTAATTATTCGCAGCTATTTGCGCGGAAATATTTTGAGCAGACCAGCAAGCTGATCCGCAAGTACGATCCCAACCACCTGATTTTAGGCTGTCGGTTCGGTGCTCCGCCGGGGGCGGTGGTGCTGGCGGCGATGGATAAAAAGTGGGTGGACCTGGTATCGGCGAACAATTACCAGATGGATTTTGTTGGCCGCATGGATATTTACTATCGCGGGACCGGGGGTTTGCCGGTGTTGAACACCGAGTTTGCCTACCATACGAGCACGTTTCTACTCACGGGTGGCCGTAGTGCGGAGCGTATGGCGGCCAATGGTGCCCGGGCGCTCTTGGGGCTGGCACGCCATCCGGGGGTGGTGGGTTACACATGGTATCGCTGGGTTCAGGACGAGCCCACGCCCGAGGAGGCCCGGAGATATCCGTTAAGTTGTGGTTTGGTCAATACGCAGGATCAGCCGGTCAAAATACATATTGACACACTGACGGCGGTTAATGCCCAACTGGATGCCGTGGCCGCCACTCGTCCGGCGGTGTATGTGCCGAAAACCAAATAAGCCTCCCGAGACTACCTTGGCCAGTCATATTGAGCGATTGCTTTGCCCAGGGCCGCGCGGCATACTACAATCCGGCTGGATGGTATGTTGGTGGTACTTTGCGAGGTGGATAATGACGCGGCAACGAATCGGGTATGGATGGGGTTTGGTGGCGCTGGCGTTGACTGCTGCAACCGCACAGGCGGCGATTACGGTATTGCAGGTGGAAAGCTATGACACTGCGACGCCGAAATATGCCCCGGTTAATTTTGCCGGCAGCACCACCAAGACGGTCAGCGGGGTCACGTATAACGCATTGTCCGAGGTGGGCTCGGTATCCAGCTCGACGCTGTCGAACCATGCGTTTGTGGTGCGCGATGCCATGATTGGGGCGGATCGCCCATCGGCGGGCTTGGTTACGAGTATTTATAATCAAAATGTCACCGATTATTTCAATGGTTTGGCTGTGGGAACAAGCAGCCGACCGGCGGCTTTTCCCACGGGTGTCAAGGTGGCCAATTTTAGTTTAGTCACGAAGTATGTTTCCGCAGCCAACAACGAAGACGCTCGGCGGCGCATTGACTACCAGATTCATCGTGGTGATGTGGTGTATGTAACGGGAGCGGATACTTTCGACACGAATTACTATAGTTTGCCTTGGGCCAGCCTTAATGGGATTGCGGTGTCGGGGTATTCGAACTTTAACCCCGTAGCGGCGGGTTTAACCCGGGTGCATGCCGATCTGTGGGCCAAAACCACATCCACCGTGAATGCCAGTGTTGGCCCCGGCCCCAGTTATACCGCCGCCACGGTATCGGGCTTTGCGGTGGCGCTATTGGATCGTGGGCAGACGTTGAGCTTTACCGACAGCCAACAGCACACCGCGATCAAGTCGCTCTTGATGACCGGGGCCAATAGGAGTATTTCTGGTGCGGCTATTGGCGGCACCACATGGACGGCCAACTCGACCAGTAATAACAATTTGGATACCTTTTTGGGAGCTGGGCAGGCCGATTACAATCGTAGTAAACTCATTCTGGAAGCCGGGGAACGTACGACCAGCGCGATTACCGGTGGTACCAGCTTGGGCAGCAGTCCCACCATCAACAACAAAAAACTGGGTTGGACATACCACACCCTCAATACGAATACTTCCGAAGCGCTGGTTTTCAATCTCGGCAGTGCGGTCAATGATTTTTCGGCCACATTGAACTGGGATACCACGGTGGCGGAACTTTCGGGCAATCGGATCAACACCAGCAGTCAAACTTTTGCCAATCTGGATTTGGAATTACGCCAGGTATTTTTTAATAGTGGTAGTTACAG
Organism: Phycisphaerae bacterium; assembly: GCA_037139555.1. Classification (GTDB taxonomy): domain Bacteria; phylum Planctomycetota; class Phycisphaerae; order WQYP01; family WQYP01; genus JBAXGE01. The sequence continues at coordinate 291 of JBAXGE010000333.1, read as the reverse complement.
TCTGGGCGGCAGTCTGGGCGGTACGCTGGTCAGCGCCAGCACCACGGATAACACCGAACACCTCTATTACAATGGGATATTGTGGGCGGGTTACTACGCTTTGGTGGTCAAGTCCAATCTGGGCGATCCGGCCACCACGGATTATGCCCTGTCCTACATCGCGATTCCGGAACCGGGCACACTGGGCTTGCTTTTCCTCGGTTCGGCGGGGCTGCTCATGCGGCGACGGCGGCAGAGCGGAAAATCTTGACCCGGTGGGGGTCTCATCCGTAGGCATCTGACGCTATAATT
>JBAXGE010000332.1:0-2359 GCA_037139555.1 Phycisphaerae bacterium | reverse complement strand
GTTAGCAATAAGCCCTGTGACACTACTGATATAGCAAGCTGCGTACCGGATTTATACCTGCGCGTAAAAAACCGCAAGTGCCTGTTATTAAAACACTTGCGGCTTTTATAAAATCGCCAACGCGCCATTTACCGGGTGCCGAATTAGCCCCGCCTGCCGTACTGGCAGGGCCGCAACCGACATTAACGGTTGCTAAAAGTATACGTTCCGGTCTTATCCAAACTGGCCTCAAACACCTTCCCACCCGCTTCCACTTTCAGCTTGCCGGTTTTCCATCCCAGTGTCACCGGCGACTTGGTCGCACCATCCTGCCACAAGGCATAATGTTGCTTCCAATCGTGCACCTTGCCGTTCCGCGTCACCTCCGGCAAGCCGCCCTGGGCCTTGATCGCCACAGTCTCGCCCAACGCCCCGGCGTAACTGACACTCCCGCTACCCGCCGCGCTGGCATCCAGCTTGGACTTCGCCGTCACGGCCTGGCAGAACGCCGCGAAATCGCCGTGCGTCTCCTGCTCGCCCAGTTCCAGCACCATCCCGGCAAAGTTTCCGCCCTTACCCATCACCACGGCAATCTGTTCGTTAGCTTCGGCGGTCGGCTTACTCCCGGTCACCGTGCCCTTCTTATCTTTGGTTTCCTGCGTGCCGATGGCTTGGGTCACGGCCTCATCCACACCTTTCCATTCACTGTTGATCGGCTGCAACGCCAGCCAGGTCTTTTCAAACTTGATGAAGGTGATGGCACCCGCCTGTTTGATCTCCGCCGACTTGGGCAGGAAAATATTAAACTTCGCCGCGCCCTTGGGGTTCAGAATAATCGCCATATTCTTGTACTGGGCGATACTCTCCCCGCCGTCGGTACCGGTCGAGAGCGACTTGGGGTCCGCTCTCGGCGCACTGTAAATATACAGATCATCCGTGCCGCGTTTGCTGTTGGCCGTCATCAGTTTGAAGCCATTCATATCGCCCGACGAACCATTGGCCAAGCTGCCCAATTGATACGTGTTGGCGATGTATTGCGTTTCGAAACTGTCCGGTCCCGCCTCGGGTGCCATCCGCAAAATATCATACACCGGCTTGCTGGCCAGAATTTCCACCGGCTTGGCAAACTGCTTCCGGGCCAGCGCCAACACCGCCGGGGGCGGCCGATACGCGCTGGTCATCTGATGCACATCATCCCGGTCCCCCTTGGAAATCTCTTCCACAAAATCGCCGAAGTAATACGCATAACCCACCGCCGCATTACTGCCGAAGGGCAGCTTCCCGCCGTAATCACGTTTCGACGGCCCACCGAAATCGGCATGCCAGTATTTTACCGCCGCCGACGTGGCCAGCAGGTCCAGACACGCCTTGCCCAACCCCTGCACTTCCGGGTCCTGCGCAAAGTCATACAAACCGATATACCCCGTGAACGTGTGCGACAGATAATTATTGGAATCCCATTCTCCATTGCCCACGTTGTAGAACGTCGTCACCCAGGTGCGAATCTTTTCCTTGTAGATTTTCCGCACCTCTTCATTGCCGCTGGCTTCCGCGAACAGATACACCGACACATCGCGCATCGCGCGCAGATTGTCAGTATTGCGCGTATCCACTGCCGCCCCCACCGCATTGGGCATCCAGCCCACCCCGCGCGTCTTGGGCGTGACTTCCTGCCCGGGGATTTGCCGTTTCAGCGGATCGCTGGCGGTGAAGGCCTTTGCCCCGTCCAGCATTTTTTTACGATACTCCGGCGTCAGGTATTCGCCGAAGAAGAAGTATTTCCGCACCTGCCCCTTGAGCGTGAAGCACGGGAAGAAATCCACCATATTGGTATAGCTGTTGTACCCCTCGGTGTCATCCATCTGCAACACCCGCAGCGCCCGTTCGCGATTCCCCGCCAGAAAATCCAGCATGGCGATGGGGTAGGTATTTTTTTCATTCTCGAAATACAGATTGCCATAGGCCCCGTTCGACCCCGCCCCAAGTTTGGCGATAATCTTCTGATTGCGTTCGATCAATTCCTCTTCATACGCCGGCGTGGTGGGATTCAGCCACTTCGCCGCCACCGGCATCGGCGTCATCAGAATGCGCCCCTTCTCATCCTTATACACCCGCTCCGCCGCCACCAGCGTCCCCGCCAGCACCGCCGCCAACACCACCATCGCCATACCTGATTTACGCATGATAAACTCCTCAAAATAGATCGGCCCTGCACCAGATAACGCTGCATCCTAAGGGATATTACATCCGCAAACAAGCCAAACCGATTTGCCCACTATCGCCCCATCGTCATCATCACCAACACGTAAGGGCCAGCGGTCGCCCTCCCCCCACAGTTGAATGATTGCCCCATGGTCTCTACACTGGGCCGCATGAAGGA
>JBAXGE010000331.1:0-2368 GCA_037139555.1 Phycisphaerae bacterium | reverse complement strand
CCGAAGAGCACGAATATAAAATCCCGCGGGCGTATGTCTTTCGCGGGCAGGGCACCAGTTGGTACCAGCCGTTTATCTACGCTTTGGGTTGGATCTGTGGCTGGTTATTGATGCACTTGCTCTACCCGCTGTTCAGCTTCCAACGCACTGGTACCAAGACCTTTCCGCGTACCGGCGGGGTGCTGGTCGTGTCCAATCACCAGAGTTATCTGGACCCGATGATCGTGGGGATTACTGCGCCACGGGAAATCCACTACATGGCGCGGGAGACATTGTTTTTGGGTGGACTCAAGCAGACGATTCTGGAAAATGTCAACGCGTTTCCAGTGAAACGCGGGCGCGGCGACAAGCAAACGATCCGGCATTGCGTGGAGCGTTTGAAGGCCGGCCACGTGGTGAATATCTTCGCCGAGGGCACCCGCACCGAAGATGGCACTCTGCAACCGCTGCATCGGTCGTTTGCTTTGATTGTCAGCATGGCCCAGGTGCCGATCGTACCGTGTGTGATTGATGGCAGTTTTGAAGCCTGGCCCAAGGGCCAAAAATTCCCGCATTGGCATACCCTGCGTATCCGGTACGGGCCTACGATACGTTATGATGAGTTGAAAGATTTGTCCGGCGAAGAAATGGCACGGTTATTGCGTGTTAGAATGCTGGAGTTGCAGGAAGCGATGCGCTCGCCCCATGCGGCGCGCTCCCGGGCCCGATTCGAAGCCGAATCCGTGAAAGTTTGATTCGGGCAGCCCTGCAACAATAGAATGCTACGGAACTGAGTGCCCCTTAGAGGAGTCCACCATGTACGAACGCTTTACCGACCGGGCCCGCAAGGTCATGGCTTTAGCCAACCAGGAAGCCCAGCGTTTTAACCACGAATACATCGGCACCGAGCACATCTTGTTGGGCTTGGTCAAGGAAGGTTCCGGCGTGGGTGCCACCGTCCTGAAGAATCTGGATATTGACCTGCGCCGCGTGCGTCTGGAAGTCGAAAAATTGGTTAAGAGCGGTCCCGATATGGTCACCATGGGCAAGCTGCCCCAGACCCCCCGGGCGAAAAAAGTCATCGAATATGCCATCGAGGAAGCGCGGAATCTGGGCCACAATTATGTCGGCACGGAACATCTGCTGCTGGGGTTGTTGCGTGAGAAAGATGGCGTGGCCGCTCAGGTACTGATCAATCTGGGACTGAAACTGGAAGAAGTCCGCGAGGAAGTGCTGAATCTGCTGGGTGCGGGTGTGGAATCGGAAGCCGCACCGGGCGAACAACGCGAAACCCAAGCTAAAGGTGGCAAGAGTAAAACGCCGGCCTTGGATTCCTTTGGTCGTGATCTGACGGATCTGGCCCGGGAAGGCACGCTGGACCCGGTGATTGGCCGCAGCAACGAAATCGAACGTGTGATTCAAGTGCTGTGCCGCCGTACCAAGAACAACCCAGTGCTGCTGGGTGAAGCCGGTGTGGGCAAGACCGCGATTGTTGAAGGTCTGGCCCAGAAGATTATCTCCAATGATGTGCCCGAGATTCTCGCCGACAAGCGCATTGTTGTGCTGGATTTGGCCATGATGGTCGCGGGCACCAAATACCGCGGCCAGTTTGAAGAACGCATCAAGGCCGTGATGAACGAAGTACGCCGGGCGCACAATATCATTCTGTTCATTGATGAATTGCACACACTGGTCGGCGCCGGGGGCGCTGAAGGCGCTATTGACGCCAGCAACGTGCTGAAGCCCTCGCTGTCGCGTGGGGAAATCCAGTGCATCGGGGCCACCACGCTGGACGAATACCGCAAGTACATTGAAAAAGACGGCGCTTTGGAACGGCGTTTCCAGACGGTCATGGTTGAACCGCCCAACAAAGAAGAAACGCTGGAAATTCTGCGCGGCCTGCGCGACCGTTACGAAACGCATCACCGCGTCTCCATCACCGAAGAAGCCCTGAAGGCGGCGGTGGAATTATCCACGCGCTACATCACGGCCCGGTGTCTGCCGGACAAAGCCATTGACGTTATTGATGAAGCCGGGGCGCGGGTGCGGCTCAAGAGCATGAGCAAGCCGCCCAACCTCGCAGATATCGAAGCCAAGATCGAAAAACTCAGCATCGAAAAAGATGAAGCCGTGCGCAATGCCGATTACGAACGCGCCGCCGAGCTGCGGGATCAGGCCGAGAATCTGCGCAAGGAAAAAGAAGAGGCCCAACGCAAGTGGAAAGAATCCGCCAAGGTCGTAGACGGCGTGGTGGATGAAGAAGTGGTCGCCGAAGTGGTCAGCAAGATGACCGGTGTACCACTCAAGAAGTTGGAAAAGAAAGAGGCTTCGCGTTTGCTGGAGCTGGAAACCGAACTGCACAAACGTGTGGTCTCGCAGGATGACGCCA
>JBAXGE010000330.1:0-2379 GCA_037139555.1 Phycisphaerae bacterium | reverse complement strand
CACCATCACCGTGCATCCCCTGCGCCTCACCCTCCCTGCCCGCGCCGCCGATTACGAATCACTCCCCTGGGTCACCCACTACACCCACTGGCGCTGGTGCGACGAAACGGCCCTCACCGCCTTGCCGCGCAGCGTACTGGCCAATAAATGTCTGGGACGCTAAGCAGTTGCTTGGCATCAGCCCCGGGGCTATTCTCATACATAACATGCACTCCACGCCGCACCAATCTCACGCCCATTTAGCCGCCGCGTTTGCCGGAGTCTGGCCGCTGGACCGCGCGCCATATTGCGGCGCTGCGCCGGGGCATGTGGATGTGCTCGGAGGTTTGGGCGCGCAGGGCGGCGGCGTGGTGGTACACATGCCCCTCAACCGCTGGGCCCATGTGGGTATCGCGCTGCGCACGGATCATCATTTGGTGGCACACAGCCGTCAGATTCGCCCCCCGCTGGGCCAAAGTCCCGGCACGCTGGATTTGGCGGGCCTGCCACTGACCACACAGGCCTGGCCCGCGTATCTCGCTGGCACCCTGGATACCACGCTGGATTGGCTGCGGCCGCTGGTGGGCTTATGGGGCGAGTTGTATCGCGGCGGTTGGCTGGGAACGCGCGATCAACCCCCGCCGGGCGCAGACATCTATATTGACTGCGCCCTGCCCATGCAGGCGGGACAGGGTGCGTCCACAGCGTTACTCATCGCCTTGCTGCGCGCCCTGGCCCAGACGCCCGGCTTCGCGCTCGCCCCCGCCGCATGGCCCGACCTGATCCAGCAGGTCGAAGCCCTCTATTCCGTCGGCGGTGTCCACGCGGTCCACGCCCAGACGTGTCTGCATGCCCTGCCGGGCACCACGCAATGGCTGCGTCTCAGCGGTCAACCGCCCTATCCCGTGGATCGCCATCACCTCCCCACCGATCTGCAAGTCCTGGCCCTGGATACCGGCGTGCGCTACAGCAGCGCGCACGAAAGTGTGCGCGAATTGCGCCTCGCTGGCGCGCTGGGCCTGCGCATCGTCGAAACCATTTACCGCGATCTGGGCCTGCGCACCGCGCCGCTGCGTGGCTATCTGGCCAACCTCTCACCCACCCTCTACCGGCAATACTTCCGCGCCCTCATGCCCCGGCGGCTGCGCGGCGCGGACTTCAGCCGCAGCTATGGCGCGCTGCCCGAACCCTACCAAAGCCAATTGCACCCCGAGCAACTCTACCGCGTCCGCGCCGCGGTGGATCACATGATGAGCGAAAGCGATCTGGCCAGCCAACTGGCCCAAGCGTGGGAAGAACTATCCCGGCCCGACCTGACCGCACCCGAGCGCGAAAGCCTGAAATACCGCGCCGGCCGCGTACTCATGGCCAGCCAACACAGCTACCGCCTGCGCCTGGGCCTCAGTTGCCGCGAAGCCGATTGGCTGGTGGGCACGCTAACGCAGTTAGGGCCCAAAGCCGGCATCTACGGCCTGCGCCTCACCGGCAGCGGCGGCGGCGGCACCCTCGTCGCCCTCTGCAACCGTACCCCCCGCGCCATGGATGGCATTCTCGACACCATCACCGCCTACCGTCGCGACATGGGTCTGGTGCTGGATGTGATAGAGGCAGGCTAAGCGACCCCCTCTCTAGCAATATATGTTCATCCGGTATTTCTGGGGAGTGTTGGTTATTCTGCCCCAACGGGGCAACATTTATATAGCCTAGGGCAACGCCCTAGGTCGCCGCGTCCCGGCCCGCGCCGTGCTCTGAAGGAGCACCATTTATAACAGCAAATCGTGCTCTTCAGAGCACCCAAGGTTGGTCGCACCAAAACCCAGGGCGTTGCCCTGGGCTTTATAAATACCGCCCCGTTGGGGCGAAGACCATGCCCCGGTAATACCGGATGAACAATAAAAATGCGGGGCTGCCACTGGTGCGATGGCAACCCCGCGGGGAGAAAGACATAATTATTCGCGCCGGATTAACGCCGCCGCCGCAGCAGCAACAACCCCGCCGCGCCCAGCGCCAGCAGACTCAGCGTGCCTGGCTCGGGCACGGCCGTCCAGGCCAGAATATTGGTGGAATAACCCACATTGGTCCCCGCCGTATACCCAGCGTTGTAGTACGGGGCGCCGGAATTCGCATAGTAATGATACGAGCCCGACACATACAGCACCGTCTGGTCGCCCGTCGGCAGGCCCTCGGGCACGCTGGGCCGGAAACTGTCCACTCCCGAAGCGGAAATTTGCTTGGTGGAAAGCACCGCCCCGGCGGGATTGGCCGCATCCAGTTTGATCTGCGACAGCAGGAAAGAACTCGACAGCACGCTAGGGTTGGACTGCGCGGAAACATACACCGTGAAGGGATCGTTGGGGTCCAGCGCCATGCCCCCGGCGTAATCGCTTTCCACCGTGCTGC
>JBAXGE010000329.1:0-2386 GCA_037139555.1 Phycisphaerae bacterium | reverse complement strand
CTGGCTGAAAGCAAAGAAAACTACCAGTTGCTCTTCGACAACATCAACGATGCGGTCTTTGTGCTGGAATATAACTGGAAGGACAAGCAAACGGGGCGTTTTCTGGTCGTCAATGCGGTGGCCTGTGAGCGCTATGGCTATACCCAGGAAGAATTTCTCACCATGCGGCCCCAGGACATTGACGATCCGGCGGCATCGGCGCTGATTCCCGAAGCCCTGCGCAAGCTGGCGGAGGATGGGTACACGGTATGGGAGGGGTTGCACCACACCAAGTCGGGCCGGATTATTCCCGTGGAAATCAGCAATGTGCTGTTTGATTATCATGGCCAGCCGACGATTCTGGCCACCGTGCGTGATATCAGCGAACGCAAGCAGGTCGAAGAGAAAATCATGGAAGTCACCCGCCGGTTGCAGTTGGCGACCAACGCCGGCCGGCTGGGGATCTGGGAGTGGGATATTACCACCAATGCGCTGATCTGGGATGAGCGGATGCTGGAGTTGTATGGCTTGACCCCCGCCACGTTCATCAATGTGCTGGAGTCCTGGATCAAATGTCTACATCCGGATGATTGTCTTACCGCACAGTCAGTCTTACATACCGCGGTGGCCAGCGGCTGTGACTATGACAGCGAATTCCGCGTCGTCCATCCCGATGGCACGGTCCGTCATCTCCGCGCCCATGCCGCGATTGTGCTCGATCCAGCGGGCCATCCACTCCGCATGGTGGGCTTTAATCAGGATATCACCGAACAGAAACAGGCCCAGCAGGCCCTGCAATTGGCCAAAGATGCCGCCGAACGTGCCAACTCCGCCAAGGATGAATTCCTGGCCAAGCTCAGTCATGAACTGCGTACACCCTTGACACCGGTCTTGTTGGCGGTGGCCGATTTGGAAGATGAACCGGGCCTGCCGGACAATGTCCGGTCTGACCTGGCCATGATCCACCGCAATATTGATCTGGAAGCCCACCTGATCAACGACCTGCTGGATGTGAACCGGATCATGCAGGGCAAGCTGACGTTGCATCGCGAAACGCTCGATCTGCACCAGAAAATTCATGACGCGTTGTCCTACGTCAATCGCGATCTGGTCAAAAAACAGATCAAACTCACGCTGCAACTCAGCGCGCAACAAACCGACATTGACGGTGATCCCGCCCGCGTCCAGCAGATTTTCTGGAATCTGCTCAGCAATGCCATCAAGTTCACCCCGGAAGCGGGCGCTGTCAGTGTGCGGACCAGCAATACCCCCGATAATCAGGTGTTGGTCGAAATCTCCGACACCGGTCTGGGCATCAAGCCCGAAATGCTGGCCCGGCTGTTTGAACCTTTCCAACAGGGCGAACAACAGATTACCCGCCGTTTTGGCGGGCTGGGACTCGGTTTGGCCATCTGTAAGACGCTGGTGGACATGCACGGTGGTTCGATTGTGGCCACCAGTACTGGACTGGATCAAGGGTCCACTTTTACCGTGCAGTTCCCCGTGGTCAAGCTCGTCCCGCGACCCCCCGTTCCCCCAACTACCGTGCCTAAGACCACCGTGCCGTCTCAGGCGAAGCAGCGAATTTTATTCGTGGAAGATCATCCCGATACCGCGCTGCTGGTGGTGCGGTTCCTCACCCACTGGGGCTATAAAGTGGATCAGGTTGACACCGTGGCCGCCGCCCTGCAACATGCCGAAGCGGGCTTTGATCTGCTCATCACCGATTTGGGCCTGCCCGATGGCAGCGGGTATGACGTGATGCGCAAACTCAGCGAAAAAGGTCCGGTCAAAGCCTTGGTCACCAGCGGTTTCGGCATGGATATTGACCAGCAGCGCAGCCGGGACGCGGGCTTTCACGCCCATCTGACCAAGCCGGTGGATTTCCGCGAGTTGCATGGGTTGCTCCAGAAACTCCTCGGCACCTGACACCGCTAATCCCCGGGGGATGGATCATGACGCTACGTATCGCAGTGGGCTTCGTCCTGGTGGCGCTGGCGACATTGGTTACTGCGGCCACACCGGCCACTGCGACCTCAGAACTCGCCCCGTTGCGTGCGGCACTGACCCGTCAGGTCACCGTATTAACCGAGGCCAACGCCGGCGCGGTCAAAGGACTGGACGGCTGGTATTTCCTCCGGCAGGAATTGGCCGCCTACCGCCACGAGCAATTCTGGAAAAATGCGCCGGCGACCACCAAACCCCATAATGATAACGATCCGCTGGCCACGCTGGTGGATTTCCAGCAGCAGTTGGCCAAGGCCAACATCGCCCTGATCGTGGTGCCGGTACCGGGCAAAGTGACGCTCTATCCCGACCAACTGCAGCCCCCCTTGCCCGCGCTACCCGCCGGGGTGCGTATGGATGCGGCGTATGCCCAGTTCTATACCCAACTCGCCCAAGCCGG
>JBAXGE010000328.1:0-2388 GCA_037139555.1 Phycisphaerae bacterium | reverse complement strand
CTATGTCCGGCCCGATTGATCTGCAAATTGTTCGCCTGTCCCATGGCACGGACTTGCCGTTGCCTTCGTATCAAACCCCTCTGGCTGCCGGGATGGACCTGTTTGCCGCCGTCACCGAACCGCTGATCCTGCCCCCCATGGGCCGCACGGCGGTGCCCTGCGGATTCATCATGGCCATTCCGCCGGGTTACGAAGCCCAGATTCGCCCGCGCAGCGGCCTGGCCTTCAAACAGGGCCTATCCATGCCCAATAGCCCCGGCACCATTGATGCCGATTATCGCGGGGAGATCAAAGTTCTCCTGATCAATCTCGGCAACGAGCCGATCACCATCACCCGGGGCATGCGCATCGCACAGATGGTCATCTGCCCGGTGATGCACGCCACGTGGCATGAAGTGGATACCGTCGAACACATGACCGATACCCAACGCGGCAGCGGGGGCTTCGGCTCCACCGGCCATTAACCAGCGGTGCCACCATGCGGCTTGATGCCCCTACACTCGCCCACGAACTGCTCAACTTCGCCCCCGCCCGGCAGGCCTACACCGGCCATCTGGAGCCCGCCACGGGTCCCGCGCAGAGTTGGTATGTTCGGCTCGATGGCTGGCCGATCCCGTTCAAATTTTTACGCGCTGCAGACACGCCCCGCCCCGTGCTGGTCTTACTGCCCGGCATGGGTGTGACGCATGGCACGTTTGCGGGCATCGCCCCCTGGTTGGTGGCGCAGCATGACTTGCTGGTGCTCGATTACAACAGTTTTTATGCCGACTTTGGCTGGCCGACCGGCGGACCGAGTCTGCGCGAAATGGCGGTGGGGATTTGGGCCGTCGTAGATGCCCTCGGACTAGACCAAGTCAGTTTTGCGGGTTCCAGTCTTGGCGGTGGTTTGGCACTTCTAGCCACCGGCCTGCAACCCCGGCGGGTGCGTCGATTGATCCTGTTCAACCCCGCCGTATTCCCGCAGGAACTGCCGCGGATGTATCATTGGATGCGGATACCCTTGATCGGCGACTGGATGATGTATATGTCTCCGCCAGCGCGTTTGGTCAATGGCTTGTCGCGCATTGGTTACAGCCGCCCAGAGGCGTTGCCCGCACGCTGCCGGGTGGCGTTTGAACGCGATATGCATTTGGCCAACCGGTGGAAGCTGATGGACATCATGCGGCAACTACCCCCCAATGCGCGGGCCAGTAGATTTCTGCTGCAAGGGGTAGCCGATTTACCGCATCCGATGCTACTCTTGTGGGGCGAACAGGAACGCCTGCTGCCGGCTGATACGCCCGAGCGCATGACCCCGCTTTTCTCCGGACTCCAGATCCGGCGGTTTGCCCACTTGGCACATTTGCCGCATGATGAAGCACCCGACGAACTCGGGGCCTGCTGTCAGGCATTTCTGAATACCGCGATCACCTGATTTTTTGAGGGAATAGGTATGGCCACACAGAACATCGTATTTATTCACGGCTTTCCGTTTGATCACACCATGTGGGATGCCCAAGTGGAGGCTTTGACCGCGGCTGGTCATCATGTATTCGCCCCGGACCTGCCCGGCTTTGGCGGGACCAAACCCTTCGCGCAGCGGGAAGATTATTCGCTGGAAACCCTCGCCCTGAGTGTGGCCGAGGTCATCCAAACCATGACCAGCGGGAAGGTGGTACTCGCAGGTCTATCCATGGGTGGTTATATCGCCTTGACCGCATGGCGGCTGTATCCGGAACTCATCACGGGGCTGGTTTTGCTGGATACCCGCGCCGATGCCGATGCTCCGGCCGCCCGCGCCAAACGGATGGAAAATATCACGCTGGCGGAAACGCAGGGCACTGCGCCGGTGGCCGATTTCATGCTGGAACGATTGTGTGTACCCAAGATCACCCAGCCGGAAACAGCGCAAATATTCCGCACCATGATGCTGCGCCAAAATCCCGCTGCGGTGGCCGGTGCGCTGTGGGCCATGGCCCAGCGCCCCGATCAAACCGCCACGCTGGCCAGCATCACGGTGCCGACGTTGCTGATCTGTGGGGAACACGATGCCATGACACCCCCCAGCGTCATGCAGGCTATGGCGGAGCAAATTCCCCATAGCCAATTGCGCACCATCGCGGGCGCCACGCATATGGCGCCGTTGGATCAGCCGCAGGCCGTCAATGACGCCATGGCGCAATGGCTGGCCGCGCTGTAGGAGGCCCCGTGTCAATTAGGGTTATTCTCGCGGTACCGGCGCTACCCGTGTGGTCGAACGCATCGGCAGCATATTGGTCATCATACCCATGAATTGACCTAATAATTCTGCCGAAATATCCATCTTCGCAGTGAGTTGTTTGGTTTTAGGGGTAAGGACCAGGGATTCGAGCCAAATCTTGGCCCCGCCGGATAAGCCATCCTTGGCCA
>JBAXGE010000327.1:0-2394 GCA_037139555.1 Phycisphaerae bacterium | reverse complement strand
ACAAGCGTGCCAATGGTCACGAAACCCGGTGAAAACGCCCCATAAATGCCCGGCCCGGTTTATCACAATGCCGCCGCGTGTTGACTTAACCACTTATACAGAAACAACTTATAAATACTAAAAAATTCATGAATTAATCTTGGTTTAATCCGTCAAACCAGTATAATTGGATATATATATCTTGAATAGGCACGATCTGTGGGCTGCGGCGGTGATGTTTTCCCCGTGGTAATGTTCTTTCGGTCGTCCTTACCACAAGGAGCCAGGCATGTTTTCGCAAACCGCCGAGTATGTGTTGCGCGTCGTGGTGTATCTGGCCACGACCGGCCAGGAGCCCTGCACCACGCAGAGTATCGCCGAGGCCACTCATGTACCGCTGGGCTATCTGGCCAAGCTGCTCCAGGCGCTGGCCAAGAGCGGCCTGGTCAAGTCCCAGCGCGGCCTGCATGGCGGTTTTACCTTGGGCAAACCTGCCGACCAGCTCACCCTCCGTGATGTCATCAATGCCGTGGACCCCATCCACCGTACCGATGTCTGTCCGCTGGGCATTGACCACCATACCAATGGAAAACTCTGTGGCCTGCATCAACGCCTGCACGAAGCCGTGGGCCTGATGGAAAATCATCTGCAAGGCCAAACCATCGCCCAATTGGTGGACGCCAGTAACAACGGCTGCCGGCCGCTGAAACTGGGTTTGCAGCACGATTAAACGAACCGCATAATTCCCAGAAATTTTGCTGCCCACGGTCCCCACCGTGGGCAGTTTCATTTCCCGACCGAAATCCGCGCATAAAAAACCCCGCCACGGCCGGGCCGGTGCGGGGTTGGGGAACTACGCCAGGGTGACTCATCCGTTAGTACTGGATGCCCTTCAAGATGGTGAACGAGGTTACGGTGATATGATTTTTGCCCGCGGCGTCTTTGGTCACATCGCCTTTGACATCCAAGGTCTGGCCGGCGCCTTCTTTGGCCAGTTGCAGCCCCTTGGCATCCAGTTTCACCTGATAGGTGGTGGAATCGGGCGTGACAAAGACACAGCTCGTGACGGTGCCGTCTTTGTTTTTCTCCACAATAATCCCGCCGCCGAGGGTCATCACCGCGGCCAGTACCGGCATCGCCACCGCCAACAGCGCGGTCACCAAAATGGTCCAGAACGTTCGTTGCATGGTCATGGTCAACTCCTTCATTAAGTACCACGTGTCAAATACCGACCGCGGGCAACACACCCCGGTCGCATCAGGCTCATGCCACGGGCTTGCCGCAGCCAGTACAGAACCGCGCGCCCGGGCGTAAACTCGCCCCACAGGTCACACAGAAATGGCCTGCCGGTTTTGGGGTTGCTGCTGGCGTGGGGGTTGCCACCGGTTTGGGCGTTACGGGGGTCGGAGTGGGTCGCGGGGCGACAAAAGGTTTGGGCGCAACCGGATGGGCACCGGGTTTTACTGTCGCCGCAGGTGTTGCGGCTTTGACGGCAGGTTTCTGGGGAGCTACCGGAACTTTGACATCCGGACGCATCGTGGGTTTGATCCGGGCGGTTTCCATGGGTGCCCGCGGCGCTGCGGGCTTATGACTCACCTGCCGGGCCTCGGGCAGCGTCGGGGCATCGGCGGGCATCAGCGCCTGGGCGACCAATTCGATCACCCGCGTGGGCGTAACCGTGCCGAGGATGGCCTGATCACCATTGATCACGCACATAATCAGATACTTCGCCCCGCGCACAAACAGCATTTGCGCACAGCCGGGATTGCCATCGGCATTCAGCGCCGTGATCCCCAGCGCGGCCTTACCCACCTGTTGGCGCAGATTCTCGGCGATAAACCAACCATTTTCCGTCAGTTTGAACGCACCCAAATCTTCCACATCGGGCAGTGCTTCGATCAAGCCTTTGGCCATCAGGATCGGTAATGCCGCCTTGATATCATCCAGCGTCAACTTTACGGCTGTGTTCACCGGCATAACCTTGCTGAAGAACATCAACGGCCAACGGAAATCCTCCCGGTCCGCCTGCTCCAGATATATCAGCATGTCGGCGGGCAAATATTGCTCCCACGGCGTGACATGCTGGAGCATGCTGTGCAAATGCATCGCCTGATAGGCTTCGCAGATAGCCAGAAAGACGACTGCCGCCTTGGTGGGCAGGGCCAACGTATACTCCCCCTGATCCGAAGCCGAGGTGGCCACCAACGTATGAAGCACAATGCGTTGCAGAACCCCCAGCGGCTGGGTCAGAACCCGCTTCTGGGACCCCAGCCCCATGAGCACGGCGGCATCTTCACTGTGCCGGGTGGACAAGCCCAGTGTGGCCCGGGCCACACTCAGATCGGCCGTGCTGTAATGCAGCCGGACCACCTTGGTGGGGGCGGCCAGCATGCGGACCGCCTCTTCCAACGCCGT
>JBAXGE010000326.1:0-2422 GCA_037139555.1 Phycisphaerae bacterium | reverse complement strand
GGCTTCGTCCCGCTGAAAACTCAGGCCTTTGCCGGGTTCCAGCAGTTGATTGGTGGAAACGCCAAAATCGGCCAACAACATATTGACTTTGCCCACTCCGGCAGCGGCCAGCACATCGCTAACCTCGCCAAAATTGGCGTGAAAACACTTGAGTTCCACCTTGGGTGCAGCGGCTTTGATGCGAGCTTGGGCGTAAGTTAAGTTGGTGGGGTCGGCATCGAGGACGATCATGGTGCCGGTGCCCATGGCTTGGGCAATCAGAGCCGCGTGGCCACCCCGGCCCACGGTGCAATCCAAGGCGGTTTCACCCGCCTGCGGTTGTAAGAACCGCAATACTGCATCCGGCAGCACCGGCGCGTGACCATGGGTTGGCAAATCCATCGGCTCAACTCCCGGATTTCGCAGCGGCAGGGCCACCCGAATCGGGCTGGTAGAAGTAACCCCAACTCCGTCAGCATGACGGGATTGGGGAGGAGTAATCAAAAGGATGGAGGACACAACTGGACCTGTGTGTCCTCCATCATCGCCATCCCTGGCGGCCCATCCTAGGCCTGTTTCCATCCATGACCGGCACATCCTGTACCGGCATATCGCGTCCCGGGCACATCATGCACCCATGGGTAATGCCCAAAAACAGCCGGAAGGAGTCGTCCTGACCGAGCTTCCGGCTTGCAAACCTCGCAGGGCAAAATCGTCCAACGTCCTGTCGGAGCAATCGGCCTGCGCTAACTGAAAAAAGGCAATCCTTGCCTATGTGATCGGCCCTCCGGGCCATTATTCGGTTTTTCGCGGGTGCGAAAGTGGCATCCATGCCACCTGAAACACCCTGACCGGCTCAGCCAGCCATAATTTCCGCATAGTGAACGTCATATTCACTACGATTCCATAACTCCAAGCGGTCGCCGACCCCTACCAGGGCCACATCCTTGCCCAAGCTGACTTTGGGCAGGTCGCCCTGAGTCTTGCTGCCGGCGATATAACGGTCCGGGATACAAACCCGGCCGGCTTTATCAATTTCGACGCGGGTGGCGGAGGCGAAAATCCGGCGTTTCTTCTTGGCCAGTTGTTCGTCTACTTCCAAACCCGACTGAAACTGGGCCGAAGAGCTGATGAACAACTTTTCGGGCACCAACTCCAAATACCGGTTCTTCGGGACCACATAAAAGCAGATCCCATCAACTTCCGGGGTCAGGGCATTGCGAACCTGACTTGGTATTGCCAAGCGGTTCTTATCGTCGAGCGAATGGTCGTAACGATCGGTAATGACCATGACAACGAGCAATCCAGCGAAAGGTCCCGGTCCCGAGTACAGCGTCGTGGGGTCTTACGTCTCCCACTCCGCCACTCGTTGCCACAATCTTCTCCCACTTAGCCCCACCAGTCAAGATAATTCTCCCACAATTCCACATTTTCTTTTGAGCCTTAAAAACGCCATCCACTACATATTGTGGATACCTACAAAACAATACTATTAGTTGTAATCGCCGGGATTAAAACCTGCCCCACTTTGCCCCCTATTGAACCCACGAAGACTAAAAGACATATTTTTTGATGCCTACCTCGGAAAAATAGCGACCATGCGCCAGCACCCGCAACACCCCTGATGCCGATATTGCTAATATATTTATAATTATATTTTTGTTACAATTACCAATGGGTTACCCCCCCCCACGGGCGTACGCTTATTGATAGCGTTCCAGCACGCGCTGCCAGAGATTCATTTCCTTTAGCAACCATTCGATGCCATCACGCACAGCGCCATCGCCCCCGCGATGCGGCGTGATGTGTTTCGCAATGGCCTTCACTTCGTCTACCGCATCCGCGGGTGCAATTGGACAGGCCACCAGTTTCATCACCGGCAGATCGGGCAGATCGTCGCCGATATAGGCCACACGGTCCGGCGTGATCTGCAACTGTTCGCACAGGTGCGTGAACGCTTCCTTCTTGTTGGCAATGTCCTGATAGACATACGGGATGCCCAGTTCGGCGGCACGATGTTCGACCACCTGACTCTGCTTGCCGGTGATGATGGCCACCTTTTTGCCCAGCTTGTGCCACATGACCACGCCGGCGCCGTCGCGCACGTGAAAGCGTTTCAGTTGCTGGCCGGCATCATCGCGGATAATCCCGCCATCGGTCATGACCCCATCCACATCCAGCACGAGCAAATCTATTTGCATGGTCGTTACCAATCAAGTAAAAATTAATTGCCATCCATCAAACGCAGCGACACCAAATCCTGCACATCAATCAGCCCCAGCACACACCCGGCATCATCCACCACCGGCAGTTCGTCAATCCGATAACGGTTCAGCAGGCTCATCGCCGTACCCACCGGCACATCTTTGTGCACATGTTTGGGACCGGCGGTCATCAGTTTGTTAATGGGGGTATCGAGCACACTCCCGTCACCACTACGCAA
>JBAXGE010000325.1:0-2431 GCA_037139555.1 Phycisphaerae bacterium | reverse complement strand
GATTACGATGGCGGGGATCACGAATAATTGGCAGCGGTTGCTGGCGGGATTGGAGGGGGCGTTCTTTTCGCTGCATGTGCAAAGTGAGGGGGAAAGTCAATTTAATCTGTTGCAGGCGGATGCGCTGGAGGGGCAGCCCGGCATGGAGGTGACGTATCACGGCCTGCATCCGGTGGCGCAGGTGCAGTATCGCGCGGCGGGGTGTCCGATTGCGGTGGACCTTACCGCGTTTACGCCGCTGGTGCCGCATGATGTTACTGCGTCCACGCTGCCCGGGGCGGTGTTTGCCTTCCGGCTGCACAATCCCACGGCGGCGGCGGTCACGCTGAAACTCGGTTTTTCCTGGGAACACCTCCTCGGCTGCGGGGGGACGGGTCAGCGCGGGATGGCGCTGCAGACCAACCGCACCGGCAATGTCATCGAACCGTGGACCAGCCCGCATGGCCATGGTTTGGGGCTGCTCTTTACCGGGGGGAATCCGGCGCAGTTGCCCAATACACGCGGCGAGATGGTGCTGGCGGTGGCGGCGCCTGCGGCCCGGGTTTGGGCGTACAACATGTGGAATGTGCTGGCGGATCGCCCGGCGGTGCTGGCGGCACTGGCGGATGGGCAGGAGCCCGGGCGCTTTGATGCCGGTGCGCACGCTGAGGTTACTGCCAGCGCGGCGGCCAAAGCCGCCAAGCCGCCGTCATGGGATGACCCCGATCCGCGCTTTGGCGGGGCGCGGACTGGTTTGGAAGGCGCGGTGCATCCGGCGGGGATTCTGGGAGTGGAACTAACGCTCGAGCCCGGTGCCAGCGCGGAGATTCCGTTTGTGCTGGCGTGGCATACGCCCACGCATATTACCAGCGCCGCGCCAGCGCACGATCACGGTCACTTTTATACCCGGCATTTCGACTCCGCTGGCGCGGTGGCGGAGCATCTGCTGACCCATTGGCCCCGGCATCTAAACGATACCCGGGCACTGGCGGGGTTTGTGACCCAGTCTGATCTGCCAGCATGGCTGGCGGAAAAACTCATCAACGACAACACGGTCCAGTCCAGCAACACCATCGTGACCCGGGGGGGCGATTTGTATACGCTGGAGGCGTCGCCGATGATGTTTGGCGCGCTGGGTACGCTGGACCAACGGCTGGTTTCGCATCCGGCGTTTTCGCTGTTTTATCCCGAGCTGAACCGCACCGAACTGCGGACGTTTGCGCGGTTGCAGTCCGCTGATGGCAGCCTGCCGCACTTTAACGGCAATGCCCATGTGGCGCTGGGATCGGCGGCAGTGGAATATGGTGTGACCGGCTGGCCGGACCTGGCGTGCTCGTTCATCATTCAGTGCTACCGCGACTGGACCGAAACCGGCGACAGCGCGTTTTATCAGGAGATGCTGCCTGCGCTGTGGCGGGCGGCGGATTGGCTATTGGCCGCCGATCAGGATGGCGACGGCGTGCCTGAGGGGGGCAGTTCGTGGGATATCGAACATTATCCGGGGTGCTTCATCGCCACGGCCACGCTGTGGCTGGGGACGCTGCGCGTGCTGGAAGCGTGCGCGCGGCGCGGGGCGGAAACGGCCCGGCTGCCGGTCTTAAGTGCGGCGCTGACCAAGGCCAGTGCCACGGTGGCGGGGATGTGGAACGGGACGAGTTATCTCAAGAATTTCGACCCGCGCACGGGGGCAAAATCCGACGATGTATTTCTGGGGCAACTGGCCGGGGAATGGGTGGTGCGGCAACTGGGGTTGGCGCCGGTGCTACCGCCGGAGCATGTGGCGACGGTGCTGGCGACGATTTATCGCCTGCATGGCGACCGCACGCGTTACCCGCTGATGCCGATTCAGGTGCAGCCTGATGGCACGTTGCCCGAGCGCAAATATGCGTGGCATGCCTGGCCGCAATATGGGTTGGTGTTTGTGGATTGTCTGGCGCTGCATACCGGGGCGGAGCCGGCGGCGCTGGCGTCGCTGGCCGCGTTTGATCATGTGGTCCGTACAGTCAATCAGACGCCGTGGGCCACCACGCTGTGGCATGATGCGCGCAGCGGGGAGCCGGACTTTGGCTCGTTTATTGGGCGCGATTGGTATATGAACACGGCGGCGAGTTGGTTTGCGCTCGGCGCGCTGACGGGCTTTACGGCGGATGAACCGGCCGCGACGGTGACCATGGGGCCGTATCTGGCGCCGGGTCAGACCACGGCACGTTATCCCGTGATTACGCCGCGTTACTGGGCGTATCTGACGATTACCCGCACCCCGGCGGGGCGGACGGTGACGTTTACGCCGGTGCGCATATTCCGGGGCAATAGTGTGCGGGCGCAAACGATACGCTGGCGCGGGGCGCTGGGGACAGTTCGGCAGGGGGAGCATGTTTGCAGGCTGGAGCCGGTGGGGCCGTATACCGATATTCATTTGCCGGGGGTGGAAACGCTGCAGGCGGGGGAGACG
>JBAXGE010000324.1:0-2442 GCA_037139555.1 Phycisphaerae bacterium | reverse complement strand
GGGCTGGGGCTGGCGATTGTGAAACATGCCACGGCGGCGCTGGGCGGGGCGGTGGCGCTGGAATCGGAACAGGGCCGGGGGACGACGCTAAGGATTACGTTTCCGTATCGGGAGTCGCTGGTGGGGTGAGAAAGAGTTAAGAGTTAAGAGGGAAGAGTTAAGAGGTGGGGGATGGGGGTAAATGCGGGTGGGGACGCCCGCGCTCCCGGCGTGGGGTATTTTGCGTCGCGCTTTTTACAGGCCGCTGTGGAGGAAGAAGTCCATGAGGTCGTGGCCTTTGGTGACGTGCAGGTCGCTGGCGCGGGCGTCGGTTTCGGTGAAGCGGCGCGGGACGGCGTTGGGCACGTGGGTGCCGGTGATGGCGAAGGGCACGGGGTCGTCCTGGTGTTTGCGGTTGGTGCAGTACGTCGCGTGGTCGGGCATGATCAGCACGCGCCAGCGCGGGTAGTCGGCGAGCTTTTGCAGCACGGGCCGCACGATGTGTTCGTCGATGGCTTCGAGGCTGGCGATCTTGGTCTGGAAGTCGGCTTGATGGCTGGCTTCGTCGGGGGCTTCGATGTGCGTGCAGACGATGTCGTATTGGTCAATGGCCGCCAGCGTGGCGCGGCCCTGACTGCCGTAGTCGGTGTCGTGATAGCTGGTGATGCCGGGGACGGCGATATTCTGCCAGCCCAGCAGGTTGGCGATGCCGCGCAGCAGGTCCACGGCGGTAAGCATGGCGCCGGACTTGCCGAAGCGTTCGGCAAAGGTGGGGATGTTGGCGGCTTTGCCCTGGCCCCAGAGCCAGATGTGCGTGGCTTCGTTTTCGCCCAAGTCGCGGCGGGTCAGATTGACTTCGTGATTTTTCAGCACGGCATGGCTTTGCGCGATGAGATTTTTCAGCAGCTCGGAACCTTTGCCTTTGGGCAGAAAATTTTCGACCGGCTGGCCGGGGATGTCGTGGGGGGGCGTGGTTTTCACGCCGGTAAAGTCATGGCCGCGCAGGGTCATGAGGTGGCGGTAGCTGACGCCGGGGTGGAACTGGATGGGGCTGTCGGCGTGGCCGGATAGCGCGGTGCGGATGGTATTGAGCAACGCGTGGGCTTCCTGATCGCTGATGTGGCCGGCGGAGTGGTCCTGCATGACAGCGTCGGTGATGGTGACGAGGTTACAACGAAACACCCAGTCGGCGGGATGAAGTTGCAGGCCCATAGCGGCGGCTTCCAGCGGGGCGCGGCCGGGGTGGTATTTGACGGGGTCATAGCCCAGCAGGCTCATGGTGCAGACATCGGAGCCGGCGCTGTAATCGGGCGGGGTGGTGCGCACGGTGCCGAGGCGGCCGGTCTGGGCGATGCGGTGCATGTGGGGGATGTCGGCGACCTCGAGGGGGGTGCGGGCGCCCAGTTCATCAATGGGGCCATCAGCGCAGCCGTCGGGAATGATAATGACGTATTTCATCGGTTCCATGTGCGTGCGATCCTTACATTGCGATGCCGACCGTGGGTCGGGTTGGCATTATTTTAGTCCATACGCGGGCGCTTGTCAGTTCTCTTCCAGCGGCGCGGGCGGGGTATCGTCGGGGCCGTTGAACCAGCCTTCCTTGACGGTCAGGTCGGCCTTGCTGATCCAGAGCATGTGGAGTTTGCGGTCTACCACGTAGCAGACGACGTAATGGGTGGGGTTTTGTTCCATGCGCTGGATGATGCCGGACTGCCAGCCGGCGGCGGTGCGGAAGGTTTCGACGGCTTTGCGGACCTTGGCGGGTTCTTCGCCGAAGAAGCGGTCGCCGGCGACGGTTTGGGGGGCGCCATAGGGGGGCAGGATGCTGCGTTTGATCTGGGCGACGAGTTTGTAACTGCCGCCGGTGGCTTCGAGGCCGAAGGCCATGACCTCGCCGGGCTTGTAGGGCCAGGGGCCGCGTTTGGGCATGGCGTTTTTGAATTCGGGGGAATCGGGGCGGGGGAGGCCTTCTTCCACGGTGAATTTGAGATATTTGTCGGGGAAGGCGCCCTTTTCGACGGTGAGGGTTTCGAAGAGGATTTCGTATTGGAAGTAGCGCCAGGTGCCGCGGTCTTCGCGGTCGATGGGGGTGCTGCGCATAAAGCGGCCGACGACGACGATGGTGCCGGCGGGGGCGGTGTCGGCGTAGATGGGTTCGTGATTGGGCACGAGGACGTTGGGTTCGTCGGGAACGAGCAGGATTTTGTTATCGGCGGTGCGGGCGCAGCCGGTGAGTAGGGACAGCCCGAGCAAGGCGAGTAAAAGTGCGGGGAAATAGTAGCGCATCAAAGGTTCCTCTGCGATAGACTGAAAGCATCATCCTATGATATCCGCCCGGTGTAAAGGGCGGGTTAATGGGAGGGAAATTTTCGTTTTTCGGTGGTGTAAAGGATTGTGGTGATGGATCGAGCGGTGGCAGAACAATTTCAGGCGCTGCGGGGGCCGGGCGGGCCGGTGTGGATG
>JBAXGE010000323.1:0-2450 GCA_037139555.1 Phycisphaerae bacterium | reverse complement strand
TATTTCGTGCCCTCCATCGTCGGCATGCAGCCCCGCGGCCGCGTGGTGATGGTCAATCCCGGCAGCCCGGCGGAAAAGGCCGGCATTAAGCGCGGTGATATCATCACCCGCATTGGCTCGGTCACAAATCCCCCACCGAAAACGATTATTGAAACCATCCGTGTCAATAATAACGAACCAGTAGAAATCGAAGTGCAGCGCGGCACCGAACGGATCACCGTCAAACCCACCCCGCTCAAAACGTCCGGCAGCGACCATGCCGTCATTGGGATGGTGTTCAGCATTGACTCCGACAACCCCATCATCGCCGGGGTGGACCCCGACAGCGAAGCCGCCAAGCGGGGTTTGGTCGGCGGGATGCGGATTGACGCCATTCGCGGTGAACCCATCCACTCCTGGGACGATGTGATGCGTTACCTCAGCAATGCGATCGTGGGCAATCTGCCCCTGACCGTAACCGGTCCCGACGGCACCAAACGCGTGGATATTCTCCTTGCCGGCCCGGCCTTGCAGCAACTCGACATGTATCGCTACGACATCGAAGGTCTGGGTGAAGTGGTGGAGCCCTACACCATGCTCCAGCAGGGTGACGGTCTGACAGACTCCATCTACATGGGCTTTGAACATACCTACAAATGGGCCGCCCAAACCTATCTCACACTCCGCGGACTGATCATCGGCACCGTCAAACCGTCCACCATCCATGGGCCGGTAGGCATCTTCAAATTTGGCCACGACATTCAGGACCGGGGTACGATGTACCTGATCTTCCTGCTCGGGGCCATCAGCGTGAATCTGGCGGTGATGAACTTCCTGCCTCTGCCCATTCTGGACGGCGGTATGGTCATCCTGATCATCATCGAAGCCATGCGCGGCAAACCCCTGCCCGAACGGGCGCTGAATATCATTCAGACCGTGGGCATGGTCCTGCTGTTTAGTCTGCTACTCTTTGCGACCTGGAACGATATCCCGCTGTTCTTTAAATAAAATACCCTGACTTCCGCGCTTGCGGGTACTGGGGGACTATGATTGCGGGAAATATATGTGCGTAGTGCCCCGTTGTGCCCACAGGAGTTGATGATGCCCACGATTGTGCATGTAACCCACGAAGCGCTGATCAAAATCGGCGGTATCGGCGCGGTTTTGGATGGTTTGCTTACCTCACGCACCTACCAGAACACCTTTGCCCGCAACATTCTGGTGGGCCCGCTGTGGGAAGTGGGTAAACCCGTGGCCGAACTAATGGGCCCCGGCGGAGAGGTGCTCTATAGCGGTTCCGAAGGCATCCGCAAACACCCGCTCTCCCCGCGCTTCGCCGAAATCGAACGCGAGTTCGGCTGTGGTCTGGTCTATGGACGGCGCACCGTGACCGACCCGGTTTCCGGGATCACTGCCACGCCGGAAATCCTGCTGCTGGCGGTCAACACGTATAACCCGATCAAAATCAATGAGTTCAAAGCCATGCTGTTCAAGCGTTTCGGCATTGAATCCATGCGCTATGAACACATCTGGGATTACGAGCAATATTGCCGCATCGCCTGGCCTACGCTGGCGGCGGTCGAAGCCCTGACGGCCAATCCCACGGACCCTATCGTCATTATGGCCCACGAATATATGGGCATGCCCACCGCCCTGGCCGCCATCGCCGCCAACCCCGAGCGCTATCGCACCATCTTCTATGCCCATGAAGTCGCCCCCATCCGCCGGATTGTCGAAGAACAGCCCGGCCACGACACCATGTTCTACAACGCCCTGCGCAGCGCTGAAGCCCAGAAACTTTACGTGGATGCCGTCTTTGGCGATCCGTCCGATTACTACAAACACCCGCTGGTCAAAGCCGCCCGGCTGTGCGACAACATCTTTGCCGTGGGCGACTATGTCAAACGCGAACTGCAATTTCTCAATGATGCCTTCGATGATGTCTCGATAGATATCGCCTACAACGGTGTCCCCTTTGTGCCCATCACACTGGCGGAAAAAATGGCCAGCAAAGCCCGGCTGCAGCGTTATTGCCACAACCTGCTGGGTTATACGCCCGATTACGTCCTGACCCACGTCACCCGCATGGTCCCCAGCAAGGGACTCTGGCGCGACAATCTGGTCATGGTGGAACTCGACAAGCACCTGCAGAAATCCGGTCAGACCGCGGTGTTGCTCGTCCTCTCGACCGAACCGGGCAAACGCAGCGAAAAAGACGTCCAGCACATGGAAAAATGGCACCATTGGCCCGTGGCCCATCGCGAGGGCTATCCCGACCTGACGGGCGGCGAAGCTGGATTTTATGCCGGGGTCCAATATGCCAATGTCCTCAGCCGCAATGCCAAGGTCATCTATATCAATCAGTTCGGCTTCAATCGGGCGGTCTGCGGTTCGCGGATGCCCGCCGAGGTGGAATTTGCCGACATCCGGCATGGTTCCGATGTGGAATTCGGCCAGTCCATTTATGAACC
>JBAXGE010000322.1:0-2452 GCA_037139555.1 Phycisphaerae bacterium | reverse complement strand
TCAAAGATTTTATTGATTTGGTTATGGCCGGTGATTATCTGGCCGCCGCGGCCAAGATTCGTGAAGACAATGTCTTGCCTGCCGTGACGGGACGGGTCTGTCCTCAGGAGACACAGTGCGAAGGTAACTGTCTGTTGGCCAAACGCGGTGCGGCCTTGGGTATTGGTAATCTGGAACGCTTTGTGGCTGATTATGAACGTCAGGTGGGCAAGGTTGGTCTGCCAACCAACGCACCCAAAACCGGCAAGAAGGTGGCCATCATCGGTAGTGGTCCCGCAGGACTGAGCTGTGCCGGTGACCTGATCCAACGCGGCCATGAAGTCACGGTGTTTGAAGCGCTGCATGAAATCGGCGGCGTACTCATGTATGGCATCCCGGAGTTCCGGTTGCCCAAAGATATCGTGCAGGAGGAAGTCAACAACATGCGCCGCATGGGGGTGGACTTCCAGACCAACGTGGTGATCGGGAAAACCATCACGATTGATGAGCTGCTGGAAGAAGAAGGCTATCACGCCGCGTTTGTGGCCACCGGGGCGGGGCTGCCCAACTTCATGAATATCCCTGGAGAAAATCTCTGCGCTGTCTATTCCGCCAACGAATTTCTGACCCGCGTCAATCTGATGAAGGCCTATCGTTTCCCGGAATATGATGAGCCGGTATTTGAATGCAAAGGCCGGAACGTCGCGGTCATCGGCGGAGGTAACACAGCCATGGATGCCGTGCGTACCGCCCTGCGTTTGGGCGCTGCCCATGCGTATCTGATATACCGTCGTTCGGAGGCGGAAATGCCCGCCCGCATTGAAGAAGTTAAGCACGCCAAGGAAGAGGGCGTGGAAATTATGTGTCTGCATAATCCGCTGGAATATATCGGTGATGATAAAGGCTGGATCAAAGCTGCCCGTATCCAAAAAATGGGCTTGGGCGAGCCTGATGCCAGTGGCCGACGCCGTCCGGTCCCGATTGCAGGCAGTGAATTTGATCTGCCTCTGGATATGGCGATTGTGGCGATTGGCAATAGTTCCAATCCCCTGATCCAACAAACCACTCCGGACCTGAAAACTGATAAGTGGGGTCATATCACGGTGGACGAGCACAACATGAAGACATCGAAGCGTGGCGTATTTGCCGGCGGTGATGTGGTCAGTGGCGCGGCTACCGTGATTCTGGCCATGGGCGCCGGTCGGATCGCAGCCAAGGCTGTGGACGAATACCTGCGTACCGACACTTGGTAAGTACGCCTAGTCCTATACCTGGGGTGGGAAATCTTTGGCGACCCGCAAAGTGAAATTGCGATAACTGGCTTCCTGGGTGCCAATGTCACCTCGGAAATAAGCTGAGGTATAGCGCAGCCCGGCGGCCGCATTCCAATTTTCCGAGTAGGCATCAATTTCCAATTGACTGATCCCGCTGCCCCGCAGGTGCCGGGTAAGTTTCCCAATCCGGGCATCTTCAAGCATATTTTGTAACGCTGGTAACTGCGCAGGTTCCTGCAGCCATAGTCCCAGCGCCCAGATCTGGGCATAATACCCATCCACCGACTTGGCTTCATTGGTTATCACCTGACCGGGGTGGGTGGGCAGAATCCGGCTTAATTCCCAAAGTTTATTGGCCCGCGCGGCTTTTTGCAGTTGTTGCCACCGGCGATAATTCTGCAGCGATTCGAAGCGGGGATTGGTCCCGGTCCAGGTAATGGCTTCAAACTGCGTGGCCAGCGCCTCTTCGTAGGCACTGGGCAGTCGGTCTTTAAGCGCCAGCCAACTGAACTGGTGCCAGGCTTCATGGGCCATCATGCCCAAGGTCAACTCCCGGCCAATATCAAAACCGGCAAACACCCCACGATGCGAGTAACCTCCCGCCGTGATACGCAAGTAAGTCGCGGCATATTCGCCGGTATATTGCTTAGTGTATGTTTCCCACGTTCCGCGCTGGGCAAAAACATAACACTCCATACGCTGGGCTACCACGGCTCCCGGGACCCATTTTTTAGCCTGATCGTAAGCGGCTTCCAAGGTCAGGGCCATCAGGCGTTGATATATCGGATCGCTGACGGTGGTGTAGACATGGTAGTGATTAGTAGTAATCCGTACCCCCGGCGTGCCAGCATACTCCCAAGGGACCGTGTCCAGAGGCTGCTGGGCAAGGTAGGAGATGGCCGCATAGCTGGGAGGTTTCGGCCCCAACCCTTGATCGTAACAACCGCCCAGCAGGGCAATGCCTGCCAGTATCGGCAGCAGGATATTTTTCAGAAATTTAATAGTCACTCAAAGCCTTTCGGAAGCAGACTGCCCCAATAGTAGCGAAAGCCATGCGTTGTGTCAGCAAATACGGCAGGAACATGTCGTATTTATGAAAGCTTTCGCTTGGTCTCATTGTGCAAACCCGGCCTGTGCGTTTATGCTGGAGCCATGAGTTTAACTTTTGACATTATTCAGGAAAGTACGGATACGGCAGC
>JBAXGE010000321.1:0-2453 GCA_037139555.1 Phycisphaerae bacterium | reverse complement strand
GATTTGGGGGTGCTGTTGGGGACCAATGTTGGGCGCGAGGTGTGGGCGCTGGGGGCGTGGCCGTTTGTGCTGGGGTGCGGATTGGTGCTGGTGCCATTGTTGCTGACCAGAATGGGTGCGGCACCACAATCCACAGCGGAAAAGAGCCGTCCGTTGGGGCGCTGGTTTTATCTGGTGCTGGCGCTGCTGGCCTTTGCGTTGACGATGCGTTCGGTGATGACCACCTGGCTGGGAAGTTGGGGGGCAGGCTCGGCGCATTGGTTTATTTATGCCTATGTGGTGGCCTGCGTGGCCAAGATGGCCGGGGGCTGGCTGGCGGACCGGCTGGGCTGGACGGTATTGGCCGTGGGTGCATCGGTGGCAGCGCTGGTGATTATGGCGCTGGGACCGCAGAGTTGGTGGTTGACGGTGGCGGGGGTGGTGTTGGTGCAATTGCCCATGGGGGTGACGTTGGCGGCAACCAGCCGGCTGTTCCCGCGGCGTCCCGCTTTCGCGTTTGGCCTGGCGACGCTGTTTATCTATTTAGGGGGCCAGAATGAATGGCTGATCGCCCCTGATAGCCGACGGTTGGGGTGTGGACTGCAGGTGGGCTGTGCGTTGGCGCTGTTGGTGGCCGTCCGAATGACTCAGACACCGCGCATGGGGGCTGGCGCGGCCGGGATAACGGGTAAATGCCCGTAAATACCCTGTTGGATTAAAATTTCCCTACCGCTCCACCAATGGTTTGGGGTATAATCATTCACTAGAATGAATACCCGCGTAGGGTTGGTGTTGGCTTTGCTGGCAGCAATCTGTACTGGCAGCGGTGAAAATTTGGTTCAGCGAAAGGGTTAGCATATGTGGCGTACATTCACAAGTGTGGTCTTGGTCGGGGCGGGTTTGTTGGTGGCAGGATGCCAGAAGCACGAAGCTCCCTTTGTGCCGCAGGCGGTGCCCAGCGATTTTTCCATTCTGCTGGAAGAGCGGAGCGACAGTTATTTTGTGCGGCAGGAGATTCGCCAGGAAATTACCGCCAGTGACATGATGAGTCATACGAACTTCACCCACTTCCGGGAAAGCGACAATTCGGTGGCCCGCAAGTTCCCTTACGATGCGCCTTTGAATGCCCGGCAATTGCAGGCGATGTGGGATGAAGTGGTCAAGAATAATCTGATGGAAGGCTCCAAGACGCTGCTCTACTTCCACACGGCCAGCGACAATTACAAGCGCGAGTATCATTACCTGACGATTCGGGTGGGAGGTCAGGCCAAGCAGTATGAAATTGGCGCCAATATCCAGCGCACGGTGCGGCCGTTGGTGCTGTTGGCCGAAGCGGCCCGGCTGCCGACCGGTCAGGGCGTGACGCCGGAACTGATCGGTAATACGCAGGTGGTTAGTCCGAATGCGGGTGAAGGCACCGTACCGCCCCCGACGCCGGAGGCTACCATGCCAGCGCCGAGTCCGGAAGTGCCTGCCACCGAACCGACCACGGCACCCGCAACCGTGCCCGCAGCTCCCTAAGTTTTGTATTGGGTACAGCTATGACAACGGCAATTCGTCCCAGTTGGGACCAATATTTTCTGACTCTGGCCGAGCACGTAAGCGTGCGTTCGCCCGATCCGAACACCAAACACGGGTGTGTTTTGGTGGATGCGGATAAACGGGTGATTTCAACGGGCTATAATGGTCCGGTTCGGCATTTGCCCAACGACATGATACCGACCACGCGTCCCGAGAAGTATTATTGGTACATTCATGCGGAGGATAATGCGGTGGCGTTTGCCCGGTGCGATTTGCGCGGGGCCACGGCGTATGTCACGGGGTTGCCCTGTTCGGCGTGTTTTCGGCGCTTGTTGCAGGTGGGGGTGAAGCGGATCGTGCATGCGGGCCGGGCGTCGGCGTGTATCGTGCCCCAGGAAGAGGCCGCCTGTATGGCCATGGCGCAGGCATTGGGGGTGGAAGTGGTAGTGCTTCCGACCCCGTCATAATATTATTTTAAGAAAAGTATTTTCTTGCAAAAATTAGCATCTGGGTCTATGTTTGGCCGATAAGGCAAATACGGATACGTAGTTATGGGTTCGGTCGGTTTGCCGTGCTATGATAGAAACGGGCCGGGTCTGACCCCCTGAAATGGACTTTGGAATAGCCTGCTTTAGGATACGGAGTAGCAGAGTATGACGCTGAAATGGTTCCAAACTCGCGCCAGTCCGATTGCCGTGGATTTGGGCACCGATAACATCAAACTGCTGCAAATTGACGCGCGCGGGGGCCAGCCGCACATTATGGTGGCCAACCGGGTGGATGTCCCTGATCATGTCCATAACGATTCTCCGGAGCGGGACACTTGGCTGGTGGAAAATTTGCGCCGGGCAGTGGTGGAAGGCGGCTTCCGGGGCCGGGCGGTGGTGACCAGTTTTCCCGCCACCCGGATGGTGCTGCGGCATGTGCGCGTGCCGCGCGTGTCCGAGGCGGAA
>JBAXGE010000320.1:0-2468 GCA_037139555.1 Phycisphaerae bacterium | reverse complement strand
GCAGCCGGCTGAACAGATGCAGCGCAATGGGAATCAGCCCCGCCAATAACCCCAGCAACATCAGGGGATCGGAAAAGTTTACTGCGGCCAGAATGTGACTGCTCAGTGGCGCCATGTCAGTCCAACGCAGCTCCGATGAGTTTGTTACTGGGCATCGGGTTCAAGTTGCTGGGCAAAGACCCGCTCTTCGACCTTGGTTTGCCCCTGGGCATCACGCAGGGACAGATTGACGTGCCGTTTATTTTTCGGACCGGCAAACTCCAACAGGCCAAAACCACTGTCCCAACTGGCCTTGCCCCGCCGGTTGGGATTCGCTGCCTTGGTTGTGGCGTCGGCCGGTGGCGGCATCCACAAATAGCCGGTGGATAGCTCGTAAAGTGGGTATTCCTGGCCTTTTTTCTCCACCTGGCGGAGCGAAAGCTCGCGACTGGCCCGTCCACCCGATAGCATCACCACGCCAGTTATCCGCTGGGTAAAGAGCCATTGGATGAACGCGGTACGCTCATCGGGAAACCCGGCCCAGCCGGACTCATCGGGATATTCCCCCAGCAAGGGCACCCCGGCGACGAGAACTTTGAACGTGGCTTTGGATTCTTTGAGTGTGGTTTGGAGCCAGGCAATTTGCTCGGGGCCAAACATCTGGCGTTTAGCTGTTGGGGTGGGGACCCGCTGGGAAAAGGCATCGAGCAGGAAAAAGTCCACATCGCCATAGGTGGTCGTGGTAAAACTGCCGGGGACTTTGTTAATACCATACGTGGGGTTGGGCCAATAGCGTTGAAAGGCCGCCAACCCTTCACGCAGGAAGGGCATATTTTCGCTATTTTCATCCCACGGGCCATACTCGCCGGCGCCCGCAACTCGATACCATGGTGTAGTACGCAGCAGCGGTTGCCAACTGGCCACGTTCCGGGTCAGCCGATGGGCATCCACCATCACGCGAAAAGTGGCTTGGCGTTTGGTCGGCAGGTCCGCCATCGCATCCGGGATTTGTCCCGGATTCCCGAGCATGAAGCACATACGTGGGCGTTGTTTGATCAGGGTTTGCAGTACCGGTAAATCCAGCGTCTTGCCCTGGGGATCCAGCAACATGGCGGGCGACAACCCGGCCAACCCCGCCACCGAAAACACCGGCAGCGTGCCGGGCATCGGTGCGGTCATGGTGACCAGCTCGGGAACCACCTGCACCGGCTTGTCGCCGACCAGAATTTCAAAACGATAGGCGGTGTCAGGTTCTAAATCGGTGAAGGGAATATCGCAGGTAAAGGGCAGTGGGCCTGCAACATCCACAGTGATAGAACCCACCGAACGCTTGTCCCCCACCGCAAAGGCCCGGACTTGTACTTCATCCGGAGTGGACAACTGCAACCATATCCGCACGGAGTTTTCAGTCACGTGGCCAATCATGGGACCGGCCACAATATCAGCCCGAGCCGACAAGGCCCCCAGCCACAAAACCACCAGAGCAACCCACCAACGTACGTTAATTTTACCGACCATGATGCACTACTACCTTACAACTTAACGCCGTCCGCGGCCTCGGCCGCGCCCGCGCTGGGGTTTGGGGCCCTTGTTATTCTGCGGCTTACGGTCCTGCCGTTGCTGACCGCGGATTTCGCGCTTGGCCTGATTCTTACGACCCCGGGGTGCGAACTCCGCGTTCAAATCGGGTTCCTTGCGGACCTGCTTGGGATTGTGCGCCGGTTCGAAGCGGTGCATTTGCACATCGCCGCCCAGTACCGAGGCATGTTCCAGCAACCGGAACGCCAACTGGCGGCCGGGAATATTGACCGAGACAATCTGCACCTTGACGCGATCACCCATGGCGATCCGCCGGCCACTCCGCTGGCCGCGCAATATGCCCATGCCTTCTTCAAACTGCCAGGTATCGCTGGGCAGGTCGGCGATGCGGATCATTCCCTCGGCGAGGAAATGCGTGCTCTGCACGAAGACCGCAAAGCCGTTCACACCGGTAACCACGCCATCAATGATGTCGCCGACATGATCGGCTAAATAGCTGAGGACCTTGACGGCGCGGATTTCGTTTTCGGCCATGCTGGACCGGCGCTCGGTGATCGAAAGATGCTTGCCCAATTTGACCAGCACCGCAAAGTCCGGCACATTGCCCAGATACGCGGGCATCAGATCGCCCAGCGCGGTCTTGGCCGCGGGTTCGCCGCGCGGGGGCCGCTTGGACTTACCCTGCGTCTTGGGCTGGCCACGCAACACGCTATCCAGCGCCCGGTGGACCACCAAGTCCGCATAACGGCGGATGGGGCTGGTAAAGTGGGCGTAATTGTCGCTGGCGAGGGCATAATGGCCCAGATCCAGCGGGGAATATTCCGCCGTGGTCATGGTTTTCAGCACGGCCAGCGAAACCAATTGGGCAATGGGCTTGCCGCGCACCCAATCCAAAAGCTGTTGCAGGTCTTCGCGTTTGATCACCTTGGGCACTTTGCGGCCCAGCATGG
>JBAXGE010000319.1:0-2476 GCA_037139555.1 Phycisphaerae bacterium | reverse complement strand
GCGGCGCGGATTTCTTCCAGCAGCGCCACGGCATCGTTGGCCACCGGCGACAATTGCCCGGCGAAATTCTTGCTCAACAGCGCCGCCGCCCGGCTGACCAGATTGGCCAGCTTGCCCACCAGTTCGCTGTTCACACGGTTGGTGAAGTCGGTCAGACTCAGATCCATGTCATCAATCGTCGGCCCGAGCTTGGTGGCGTAGTAATAACGCAACCATTGCGGGTCCATGTGTTTGGCATAGGTGGAGGCATTGATAAAGGTGCCGCGGCTCTTGCTCATCTTGGCGCCATCCACGGTCAGATAGCCGTGGATGAATAGATGTTTGGGGCGTTGGAATCCGGCCCCCTCCAGCGTGGCGGGCCAGAACAGGGCATGGAAATACATGATGTCTTTGCCGATGAAGTGCACGATTTCCGTGTCCGGATCGGACCAGAACTTTTCCGCCGCATCCACATCGCCGCCGAGTTTGTTGGCCAGACTGGCGATATAGCCGATGGGGGCATCGAGCCAGTTGTAGAAATATTTGTTTTCCGCGCCGGGAATCGGGAAGCCGAAGAACGGCGCATCGCGCGAGATATCCCAATCCTTGAGCGGTCCGCTGAACCACTCGTTGAGTTTGTTGCGGACGTTATTGTCCACCAGACCCGCCGCATAGGCTTCCTGCAGCATGGTGCGGAAGTTTTCCAATTGCATGAAGAAATGCTGGCTGCTGCGCAGTACCGGTGTGGCGCCGCTGATGGCGCTGCGCGGATTTTTCAAATCGGTCGGCTCGTAATGGGCCCCGCAGTTTTCGCAGGAATCGCCGTACTGGTCGGCGGTCCCGCACTTGGGACATTCACCGCGGATGAAACGGTCGGGCAGAAACACGTTTTCTGTCGGATCGAAAAACTGCTCCACCGCGCGCTGCACAATATGGCCACCGGCCTGCAACCGTTCGTAGATGCGGTAGGTGAGGGCTTTATTCTCGGGCGAATGGGTGGTGTAGTAATTATCAAAGCTGATGCCGAACTGGGCCAGATCTTCCTGATGGCGCTGGTTCATCTTGGCAATAAACGCTTCGGGGGTCAGGCCCTCTTTACGGGCACGCAACATCACGGGCGTGCCGTGGCCGTCATCGCCGCAGAGGAAGGTCACGTCATGGCCGCGCAGCCGCTGGAAGCGGGCCCAGATATCGGTTTGTACGTGCTCAACCAGATGCCCGAGATGGATATCCCCGTTGGCATACGGCAGTGCGGCGGTAATCAAAACAGTTCGTGGCGCCAGGCCCATACACAGTCTCCAATAGTACCTGCATTTTAACCCAGGATCCGTGCCGGGGCACGGTCTGGTACGGTGGTCTTATAACGCGATAAAGTTACGCAAAATTGCCTGCCCGACGGCCTGCGACTTTTCCGGGTGGAACTGCGTGGCCATGATGTTCTGGTGTTCGATGCCCGCCGCAAAGGGCCGGCCGTAATCACACCAGCACGACACGACTGCGGCATCGGTGGGGGCCACGTAATAGCCATGTACAAAATAGGCATAACTGCCCACCGGCAGGCCATGTCCCAGCTTGCTGCCGGGGGTGAAGTTCAGCTCGTTCCACCCCATGTGCGGGACCTTGAGGTTTAGCGGGGGCTGATCCACATCGAAGCGCACCGCGCGGCCGGGAAGCAAACCCAGCCCGGGGAACGGGCCGTCTTCTTCGCCCACATCCACCAGCAGTTGCATACCCAGACAAATCCCCAGCAGGATTTTTCCGCTGCGTGCGTAATCACGGATCGCCTGGTCCAAACCGGTGCGTTTCAGAATCGCCACCGCATCGCCGAAGGCGCCCACGCCGGGCAGGATGATTTTATCCGCCGTGCGCACCTGTTCGGGTCGGTCAATAATATCTGCCGTGCCGCCGCAATATTGCAGAGCCTTCTGGACACTGCGCAGGTTACCCATGCCGTAGTCAATGATGGCAATTCTCGCGTTGTTCATGCGTGATCCGACCTTGCCCTAAAAAACCAAGGCATCGCGGGTTGGCCGCGATGCCCTGAGCGTTACGTCTGTATCGGTTAGCGCGTGTTACTTGCCGACCACAACCACACTGACGCGCCGATTCTGCGCCAGATTGGTCTTGGACTTCGGTTCGTTATCCGCGAAACTGGCAATATAAAGACTGCTCTTGGGCACTCCGTTGGCAATCAGGTAGAGCGCCACAGTACGCGCCCGGGCGGCACCCAGATCCCAGTTGTCATCCCAGCCGGTCCGCTTGACCGGGACGGAATCGGTATGGCCTTCGATCCGCAGTTCCTTGCCCTTGTATTTGCTCTTGATGATGGCGCTGACTTTGTCCAGCGACTTCTTGGCGGCGGGCTTCAGGGTGGCCTTGCCGGAATCGAACAGCACATCGCCGGAGACTTCGATCTGATTCTCGCCGCTCTTGTTCTTGCTTTCGCTGACGCCATCGCCTTCGTTGGTCACGGCGGGCACGGTCGGTTCGGTGACGA
>JBAXGE010000318.1:0-2482 GCA_037139555.1 Phycisphaerae bacterium | reverse complement strand
AGCACTTCATCTTCATAATCCAGACTGCCATCAGCGAGGATATCCACCTCCGCCCCCACCCAGATCAGCATATCCGGCACTTTATACGCCACCGCCCGCACCGCGGCAATATGTTCGATCAACCGGGCCACACTCAGCCCGTGGGCCTGCACCTGCGACTTGCTGTGGTCGGTAATGGCCACGTATTGGTAGCCGCGACGTTTGGCTTCGGCCACCATATCCGCAATGGAATTGCGTCCGTCGCTGGCCAGCGTGTGCATATGCAAATCGCCGCAGATATCCAGCAGTTCCAGCACCGGCGGAAAGGTGGTGCCGTGGGTGAACAAGTCAACGGCTTTTTCGATTTCACCCCGATCCTCGCGCAGCTCCGGCGATGGACAGGCCAACCCCAGTGCGGCATAGACGCTGGCTTCGGTGGCCCCGGCGATAAATTCGGTGCCGCAGAAAACCCCGTATTCATTCAGCTTGAGATGCTGTTTAATTGCCAGTTCGCGCAGGTGGACATTGTGTTCTTTGGACCCGGTGAAATATTGCAGCGCCGCGCCCCAGTTGGCCGCGGGAACCACGCGCACATCCACCTGCATCCCCTCGGCCGTGCGGATCGAAGTTTTGGTCGGACCACTGCCGATCACATCCGCACACAGCGGATGGCTGGTCACCGCATAGGCCACTTCCGCCTGCAGCGCCACGGGCGCCTGCACGGCGATATCAATATCCCCCACGGTTTCCTTGCCCCGGCGCAGACTGCCGCAATATTCCACCGCCGTCACGCCGGGCACTTTGGCCAAATGGGCACACAAGGCATCGGCCACCGCCTGCGCGGGGCCCTGGCGAATCCGGCCGGCGGTACCACTGAGATGTTCGATGTTCTGCAAAATATTTTGCAGTTTTTTTTCGCCCAAACCGGGCAGATCGCGCAGCCGGCCCGCCTCGATTTCCCCCTTCAGTTGCGGTACCGACAGGATGCCCCCCTCTTTCCACAGCAGACCCGCAGTTTTAGGCCCCACAGTGGGAATACTCATCATGTGCAGTACCCCGGGCGGGACTTCCGCGGCGATACTCATGAAATCACCGATCTTGCCATGCTTGAGATACTCACGAATATGCGCGGCGGATTTATCACCGATGCCAGCCAACGCATCCAGCCGGTCATCACCGGCCAGCGTGGCCACATCTTCCGTCAGTTCTTCCAGTACCCGGGCCACTTTTTTCAGTGCCCCCACGCGAAATTGGTTCGCCCCCAGAATGGCCAATAAATCCGCAGTATGGCTGAACAGTTCCGCCAGTTCCAAATTTTTCATCGTGGACCTCCCGGCTGAGCCACCCACTGATACCCTGGACTCGTGCGCGCACAACGCGGGCACTGGACCAATTCATGCACGCGCCCGCATGCCGGGCACACGCCCCCGGTGGCGAACGGATCGAAGACCCGGCCGCAACCACAGCGCCCAAAATCCAATACCGGCGCCAGTTCATGACAGTGCGGACAAACCAGCCCCGGCCGTTGCGGCTGGCTTTCGATCATGCGCAAGGTCTGGCTGACCCGCAGAGCCGGACAACTTTGCAGCCCGATAAATACTCCGATCGCCGCCAGCATAATATGCCCGGTCAAGAGCGCCAAAACCACCAGCCCCACCGCTCCGATCATCCCCAGAATACTGGCGATCAGCAGCGCCGTCCCCCGGGGCATCACCATCCATAACAGCGCCTGCAATATTTGCCCGCCATCCAACGGATAGACTGGCAACAGATTAAGCACCAGCATCACAATATTCGTGAAAAACAAGGCTCCCGAAATGATGTTGAATTGGGCATTGCCAATGATGAACAGACTGCCCAGCCACAACACCCCCAGCACCGGGATCATCACCACATTCACCAGCGGACCGGCCACAATCGCCCACAGATACGGCCCCGGCCGCGGCGGTGGTTCCACCAAGGCCAACCCGCCCAGTGGCCAGAGAATAATGGTATCCGCCCGTCCGCCCACACTCCGGCAGGCCAGCGCATGGCCGAACTCATGCAGCATCACCAGCGTCATCAAGGCCAGAAACAGCGCCAGCCGGGCCAACGGGGCATTTAATTCGTCGTACCCCAGACTGCCTGTGCTGACGATGATGGCCAGCACAATCCACGCCCAGTGAATATACACACTGATGCCAAATACGCGAAAGACACGAATCGAAGCGTTACGAATGATCAAGCACAGACCCTTTGGGTAAAACCGCATTTGCGTTGTGGAATGGTAGCACCACGAGCGCCATTATGCACGGATTGCGTACAAGGTACCACCCCGGGGGGCCGGCCCCAGCGGCCGCACCACCGGCGCGGTCCAATCATGGGCGACCACATAAACCTGATCCTCCGTTTCCGCCACCACGCTGCGGGGCAAGGTACCAAATTGATACCGCTGGGCCTGACAACGATATAGCACATTCCCCGCCCCCGGTGGTTGATGCTGGCCCTTCACCCACCATGCCAC
>JBAXGE010000317.1:0-2487 GCA_037139555.1 Phycisphaerae bacterium | reverse complement strand
GCCCCGGAGCGACCATTTATGACAACACTCCGGGGCTTTTTTATTTCTTTGATTAAACGCTATCCGCCGAATTACACATCCTGATCCGGCAAATCCGCATGCGCCGCCGTGCCGCGGAAATTCTGCACATGCAGCCCCGGGGCCTGCCGCGCATAAATGGCCGAACCGAATTCCGGCACCGGCGTGCCCTCCCAGCGGATCCGGCAATCCCGCAGAGTCACATCGGCCACATTTTCCACGTAATAGCCCGGCGACCGCATCGGCACCAGACCCGGCACCACACAGGGCCGGCGATCCATCGTCCCCGCCGGCCACTTGCTGGTCTTGGCCATCCGGATATCCACGTTGTCCAGCGTCACTCCGGAAATCAGGCCGGGATATTCGGCGGCGATGAACGCGCCGTTCTCGCCTTCACAGACAATATTGGTAAAGCTGATATTCCGCATCTTGCCGATGGGGCTGTCCTTATGGCGGTGGAACGCGGTGACATAAATCGGTTCCGCCCGGCCCCACCAGTCTTCGTAGAACAAACGGGTCTGCACATAGCAATTGCTGAAAGCGATGTTTTCAATCGTGGCGGTATCGCGCAGAAACACGCCCAGCCCGCGTGAACTGCTCTTGATCACACAGTTGTTGAACAGCACATTGCGGATATCGCCCACCGTTTCGGTGCCGATCTTGAGCGCACAGGATGTCGAGATCATGGTGCAGTTATTCACCACGATATTCTCGCACGCACGGTTGAAATACTTGCCAAACTCCGGCCCGCCTTCGTCGTAACTCCGCATGGACTTGAGCACGATACAGTCATCGCCGGCTTCGATATGGCAATCGCTGATCCGCACGTTGCGGCAGCGGTCCGGGTCAATGCCATCACAGTTGGGCAGCCGGATATCGTTGAGAATGCTGATCCCGCGGATCACCACATCGTCGCTGTCGGTCAGATGCAGGCCCCAGTTGGCGGAATCTTTCATGGTGATGTTTTCGATCCGCACATTCCGGCAGCCAAACAGCCCCATCATGCGCGGGCGCCAGGCATCCATCCGCAGAATATAACGGTCGTCGCGGGTCATGAATTCCCTCCCCCGGCCGTCAATGGTCCCCGTCCCGGAAATGGCAATATTGTTGGCATCGGCGGCGGCGATCATCAAACGCCACTTGAGTTCGTGCTTCTGAATAGAGCTCAGGAGCAACGAGCCGGGCTCCAGATGCAGGTCCACATGATCCCGCAGCAGAATCGTGCCGGTCAGGAACTTGCGCCCGGCTGGGATCACCACCCGGCCCCCGCCCGCTTCGGTACAGGCGTCAATGGCCTTTTGAATGGCCGCAGCGTCGTTGGTCTGGCCGTCGGCCTTGGCCCCGTAATTCATCACATCAAATAACGCCATCGCAAAACTCCACAGTAAAAAAAGGTTATCACCGCTTATCCAGCCCCGGCACCACACGGGTCTGGACCATGAAAACTCCATATTACAGCCCCTTGCCCCCCCCGCCAGTATTCCTCACCATTCCGGCATTTTCATTTGGCGTTCGCCCTGGTTGTGATACAATTTGTAGCCGTAGCGGTATTTGCAGACTCATTATTATTCTGGGAGGTTTGCCATGCGTTCGCTTTTTCGTACGGCGTTGTTGACCTTGGCGGGTTTTGGCCTGGCCGGTTGTGTACACATGCAGGGCGTGGTCGTGGATGACACCACCGGCCAGCCGTTGACCACCGCCTACTTCACCGAAGGCACTCCCGAGGTGGGCAGCACGCCCATCATTCGGTTCGTGGACAACATGGGCCAGTTCGATTTCCGTACCGGCGTGGACTTTGAAACCAAGGGCATGTACGTCCACCGCGCCAAAGACGTGGCGGAACCGTATGCCAATCTGATGCGGATTAGCCGCAGTCAAGCCGGCACCGGCATGGTCGTGCGCGTACCCGCCCTGCGCGATCGTAACGCTCCACCACCCCAACCGCAGGGCTACGCCCCCGCGCCGGCTCCGCAACCCCAGCCGCTGCCACCACCTAATCCCACCCAGCCCATGCCCCCGGCAGGCTCGGGCCAAGTGCCCATGCCCCCGGTTCCCTACTAACCCCCAAGGCGAGACGAATCATGACAATGCCCCCCCTGTGGCTCCGCACCAGCCTGTGTGGCCTGGCCCTGACGCTTATGCTGGTCCTCACCGGCTGCGTACAAATGAGCGGGCAGGTTTTGGCCGTGGGCAGTGAAACTCCCGTTCCCCAAGCGCAATTTTACATCGGTCGCCCCGGCGGCCTGGCCTCCACCCCCCATGCCCGCGCTGATAGCAAGGGCATGTTCGACTTCAGCGTCATGACCACCGATCAGGGCAATGTCTACGTATGGGACGGCACCGGCGACCCCGGCCTAACCGCCCGCCGCGTAGACCCGCGCCTCATGGGCACGGATATGAAGGTGTATGTGTATACCGGGGGCGGGGGGAGCGAGTGGTGAGGAAGAGTTAAGAGTTAAGAGTTAAGAG
>JBAXGE010000316.1:0-2489 GCA_037139555.1 Phycisphaerae bacterium | reverse complement strand
AATTTATGATTCGGCACAATTTACCCCTTGATGAGCGGTATGCGTGGGATTAAATGGTGCTCCTACAGAGCACCCGGGGGCGCGGGACACGGGTACCCAGGGCGTTGCCCTGGGCTATATAAATACCGCCCCGTTGGGGCGAAAAACCTAACCTGTGGGACATACCCCCTGCCGTGACAGAATGCCCACGATCAGTGACAATTGGAGCCCAAGGTGAAATCCGGTTACAATCCCGGTTTGGATTTATGGGAGCTTGAAACATGACGCCGACCCAACCGGAACTCACTTTGGCCCAGCAGGTGGAACTTCTGATGCGCGGGACCGAGCAGGTCTATACCGCCGATCAGTTGGAAAAACGCCTGCAGTTGGCGGCCAAGCAGAAGCGGCCTCTGCGCGTGAAGCTGGGCATGGACCCCACCGCGCCGGACCTGCATCTGGGGCATGCCGTGGTGCTGCGCAAGCTCCGGCAGTTCCAGGATTTGGGCCATGTCGCGGTGCTGATTATCGGCGATGCCACCGCGATGATCGGCGACCCCACGGGCAAAAAGAAAACCCGACCGGTGCTGACCCCCGAGGAAGTCAAAGCCAACGCTACCACCTATTTCAATCAGGCCGGACGCATTCTCGATATGACCCCCGGCAAGGTGGAAATCCACTACAACTCTGAGTGGCTGCACAAAATGTCGTTTGTGGACGCGCTGCAACTGTGCCAGAAAATGACGGTGGCCCGGATGCTGGAACGCGACACGTTCCAACAGCGTCACCGAGCTGGCGAAGCCATCTACATCCACGAATTCATGTACCCGCTGATGCAGGGCTGGGACAGTGTGATGATCAAAGCCGATGTCGAACTCGGTGGCACCGATCAGACGTTCAATAATCTGGTCGGGCGCGACCTGCAGGAAAGCGAAGGCCAGCCGCCCCAGATTGTCATCGTCATGCCCAT
Source organism: Phycisphaerae bacterium (assembly GCA_037139555.1). GTDB lineage: Bacteria > Planctomycetota > Phycisphaerae > WQYP01 > WQYP01 > JBAXGE01. Next base: position 1,543 of record JBAXGE010000316.1, on the reverse strand, counting down.
TCTGGTGGGCACCGATGGCGAAGCCAAGATGAGCAAGTCGCTTAACAATTATGTCGGCGTCAGCGAAACACCCACCGAACAGTTCGGCAAGACCATGTCCATTCCGGACGGGGCCATGCCGCAGTGGTTCAAACTCTGCACCCCCCTGCCCGAAGACCGCATCACCTCACTGGTGGACGGTAATATCACCCATCCGCGCGAAGCCAAGGAAGTGCTGGCCCGCAGCATCGTGGAACAATTCCACAACGCAGTATCCGCGCAAAGTGCGGCCGATGAATTCCGCCGGCGGTTCTCGGAAGGGCAGACGCCCACGGAAATGGAAACCAAAATTGTCGCGGCACCCACCGGGCACATCGTGGCGATGGATTTGTTGGTGGCCATCGGCTTTGCCGCCAGCAAGGGTGAAGCCCGGCGGCTGATCGAAGGGGGCGGTGTGAGTTTCAACAACGGCAAAATCAGCGATCCCAAGGCCAGTTTAAGTCTGTCGGACACTCCTATTGTGCAAGTGGGCAAACGCCGCATCTGCCGTGTGCAGGCGGGCTGAGTGATGAATACCACCGTCGTGGCGTTGACCGATATCGGTTTCACGCGCGGAGAACGCACGATCTTAAGCGGGATCAACTGGTGCGTGCAGCGCCAACAGATCGCTGCCATCCTCGGCGCCAATGGTTGCGGGAAATCCACACTGCTGCGGATTATCTGCGGCTATCTCTGGCCTCAGGAGGGGCAGGTTCGGTTGCTGGGACAAACGCTGGGCGAAGTTCCACTCGCCGCGCTGCGGACCCGCGTGGGGATCGTCGAAGCCACTACCATCTATCCCTTTGATGAAAGCATGACCGCCCATGAGGTGGTGACTTCGGGTTACTTCGCCGCGCTGACGCTGGGTTACATCACCCCCACGGCGGAGCAATGGGCCCACGCCGAACATACGCTGGCGCAAGTGGGCCTGGTGCACCACGCCAACCAACTCTATGCCACACTCTCCACCGGGGAACGGATGCGCTGTCTGCTGGCCCGGGCGTTGGTCCGGCGGCCCGAACTTTTGTTGCTTGATGAGCCCACCGCCGGGCTGGATTTGCCTTCACGCGAAGCAGTACTAGCCACGCTGGCCCGGCTGCACGATCAGCCCGACGCCCCCGCCATCATCACCGTCACCCACCACCTCGAAGAGTTGCTGCCCGCGACCACGAATGTGCTCTTGCTGTCACCGCAGGGCACCACCATTGCCCAAGGCCCACCGGACCACACTTTGACCAGCGCCAACCTGACGAAAACCTACAGCGTCCCCATCCAAATCACTCATCGCCAAGGACGCTACAGCGCCCATGTAGACCCCCAGACATGGTCCGAATTGCTCTGACCCCATCTGGGCCTGACGGGTCAAGCCAGAAATACCCATAACACCAACAACCACAAGCCTTTAACTCGCAACTCGTAATTCGTAATTCGTAATTCCCCCACCCCGTTCCCACCTTGTCATCCGTCCCAAACTCGGATACCATATCGGCATATCAATAACCCTCCGTGATCCAGTCGGCGGGCG
>JBAXGE010000315.1:0-2500 GCA_037139555.1 Phycisphaerae bacterium | reverse complement strand
CATTTTTGCTTCGTTGAACTTCGTCACGATGCTGCTGGAAATTCTGCTGTTCACTGTGATCACCCTCATGGGATGCTTTGATCTCGGTCCGGAATTGTTTCGTGATAATTCCCATTGGGGCGAATATGTGGTTATGGGGATGCTGGCCCTGGTGCCGGTGATTTTCTTTTGCCGATTTATGGCCAGTCTGTTTCTGGTGCTGTGGCTGGGACGCTTGCAGCAACGCAAACCTCTGCCGGGGCTGCGTTGGATACTGATCCTGTGTTATATTCTGGTTCCCTTGGTACAGGCCGTCTGGCCGTTTTTAGGCCAGCTTTTATTGTCTCTGCTGACTGCGGCCGCGTTCCGTTGGCTGGACAACCAATTCGGCACGGTAATGCAATATCTCTACCTGCCCATCCTGATCGGCCCGGCGACACTCCTGGCGGCGGGTGGTTGTCTGTTTATGCTCTGGCTGTGGTTTACCACGCGAACTAAAACCAATCCCACTGTACACCCGTGAGAAAGTCAGGCCGCATGAAGGATGCAACCACCACACCCACCCACACCCCCGGTTCATCAGCCACGCTGGGTATGGAACCTGATACTGACATACTCTGCATCAACTGCACCTATAACCTGCGCGGGCTGAGTCCCGATGGACGCTGTCCGGAATGCGGGCAGCCAGTGGCGCATACCTTACGCGATTGGCCCACGCTTTTCGCGCTGGGCCCGCTGGAGCACCGGTTTAGCCAAGGATTGCTTTATTCCCTAATCAGCCTGCCTTTGGCGTTGTTAACGATCTGGTATGCAGCATGGGTAATCGACGATGGTAGCAGTACCGCGTCCCAATTCGGATTATGGGGATTGGGCTTTTGTATCGCCTTAAGTATTGAATATATCCTTTGGATCACGGGGGTATGGCGTTTGACGCTGCAGCCCCAGTATGGACCGCGCCGGACCTGGCTGCAACCCACTGCCCGCTTTTTGGCATCTATAAGTTGTTTATGGGCCTTGCTCCTGTTCGCCATCGTAGCCCCCCGCGTACTGGGGTTAGTTTTTGGCATCGGCTGGATCGAAGTTCCCGATGGTGAAATCCATATTGGCCTCCAGATTGGAATCATGCTACTAACTGCACTGCTGGCGCTGTTTCGGCTACTGACGTGCGGGGTACTGGCACTCTGGATGATCAAACTTAATCGGCGTAAGCAAACCACCGGATCCAGCTTCTACCGGCGTAGGGGTATTATCTATCTACTCCTTGTGTTGTGCTCTTTGCCATTGCTAATTTTGGGTCTCATGTGTGCAATTGACGAAGAATTCATCATCTATGTCATTGCGTACCTGCTCTTGCTGATGGTCCTCACGGCCATCCTCCTGAGTGTTTACCTGATTTGGCTGTGGCGCCGTAGCCGGACACTTAAACCCCCGGTATAAACAATCAGCCATGGCTACGATTGAATTCAAAGACCCCGATCCGCCCAAGCCGGTATGGCATCCGCCCGAAGTGCGGAAGGATGTATTTTGCCAGCAGTGCGGCTATAACCTGCGCGGCTTGAAGCCGTTGGGACGGTGTCCGGAATGTGGGCGGGCGATCAGGCCTTCACTAATCGAAAGGGGCTGGAGTTGGACGCCTGCGGTGGTAACACCGCATCTCTACAAAGGGATTACCTGTCTCGTGTGGAGTATGCTGGTGCTCCTTGTGGGTTTGGTGGTGCTAATCTTTATTCCGTATCATGAGATAACCTCTGATATTCTCGGCAGGCTGGGTGGCATCGTACTCACGATTGGCGCGGTGGCCGCGTGGGGCTATGGGCTGGGACGCGGCATGTGGTATCTCACGCCGACGGGTTTACCCCGCGCCAGCAATGCACTGCGCCTCGGGCAACGGTGGATGACCATGCTCGGTTTGGCGAGTTGTGGCCTTCTGGGCATCATAACCTTGCCCGATATCCTACCGATTGTCTTTTGTTGGGGGTACACCATTTTTAACTGGCCGCGAATTGGCAATCTCGCCGATGTGCTGGTGTGGATCAGCGTGGTAGGACTGGTGGGGAGTATCGTGCTGCTGCCGGTCTGGCTGCGCCATCTGGCCAACCTGCGTTACCTGCCTGATTTTCCGTATTTTTGGCTGTTACTACTGGGCGGGGTGGGATGCTATGTGGTCTGGCCGATATTTTTTGTCTTGGCGTGGTCGGCACTTTGTACGCGCATCCTCTATCTGGCGTTCGATAATCACATCGTATTACTACTACCCATCCTGAGCATGACTATCATTTATCTGTGGCGACTATATGTACTTAGACGCCAGCTGGCGAATTACACAGGCGCACAGGATTCATGACGGACGATCCGAACGAAGAAATCTGCCATTGCTTCCACGTCACGCGCGGGAAGATTGCGGCGTATTGTCGGCGCGAGCGGCCGCGGCGGGCGAGTCAGATTTCGGAGTGTCTGGGGTGCGGGACGGGGTGCGGGGGATGTGTGCCGCAGGTGAAGGCGATTCATGCGGAGATTTGCG
>JBAXGE010000314.1:0-2542 GCA_037139555.1 Phycisphaerae bacterium | reverse complement strand
CGGCAGCCCCGCCGCAAACTCCTCCACCAGATCCCCCATAAACGGATCCCCCGCCAACGTACTCACCACCGCCGCGGCCTTCGGTTTGGTACTCATCATAATCTCCCTTGAGGACTGCTGTTACGAATCGATACCCGATAATATAACCGGGTACGTGCTGCTCATGATAACCATTTTCCCCACGTTTGGGGACCCTTGATGGGATTCCCATACCGCACCGTTTGCGCCCCCCCCGGCGTATCCAACTCACCCCCGCCGCGCCGCCGCGATCGCGGCGTGGTCTATCTTCTTCATCGTCATCATCGCCTCGAATGCACGCTTCGCCTCAGCGCCACCCGCCGCCATCGCGTCGGTGAGTACCCGCGGCGTGATCTGCCACGAAATACCCCAGCGGTCCTTGCACCAGCCGCAGGCGCTTTCCTCCCCGCCATTGCCGACCAGCGCGTTCCAGTAGCGGTCCGTCTCTTCCTGCGTGTCCGTGGCCACCTGAAACGAAAAAGCCTCGCTGTGCTTGAATATCGGGCCGCCGTTGAGCCCTAAACACGGAATGCCCAGCACGGTGAACTCCACCACCAGCTCATCACCCCGCTTGCCGCCCGGATAGTCACTGGGTGCCTTGTGCACCGCATTAACGCGGCTATCGGGAAAGGTCGCGGCGTAAAAGCGCGCCGCCTCCTGCGCGTTACCTTCGAACCAGAGACATATGGTGCTTTTGGGCTTCATATTCGCGTGCTCCTTGTGCCAGGTCGGGACGAACACCGTGCCCGAGCGTCTGATCGCATACTATAGGCGGCACGGTCGCCCGGGGCGAAGTTACCACCCGCCCGCCCTTCGGCTTGGTACGCATAAAAATTCTCCATTAAGGCCTGTTATAACGACCCCTTACTCGTTAATATATCCCTGTTCGTGCTTCTCATGTAAACATTTTTCCCCACTTTGGGGGACCCTTGGGAGCTACACCATGTTTTTACCCCGTGCCCGAAGCGCTGCCCGTCTCACACTGTTACTCCTGCTGCTGACCCCCGCGCTATTCGCCCAAACCAGCCAGCCCACCACCGCCCCGGCCCAGCTCGTCTTACCCTCCGCCGCCGATCTCGCCGAGGCCACCGCCACCGTACGCAAAGTCTTTGCCGCCGACCTGGCACGCAAAGACGCCGTCACGCGCGCCCAACTCGCCCAGACCATGCTCCAGCAGGCCACCACCGAATCCCCCGCCCTGCGCCTGGCGCTGCTGCGCGAAGCGCTGGAATGCGCCATCAGCGCTGGCAACCCCGAACTCGCCCTCGCCAGTTGCGCCGCCCTCGCCGCCAACTTCCCCTATGACCGTCAGCGCCTGCATCTCGATACCGGCGAGCGCCTCTACCTCACCGTCACCACCCCCGCCGCCTGCGTCGCCCTCAGTCAGGCCGCACTCAACGACCTGCCTTCGCTTATCTCCGCCGAACGCTACGACCTCGGCGACCGCATGGCCACCCTCGCCGAATCCGCCGCCGCCAAATCGCGCTCGGTCGCGCAGGTCACCACCGTCCAAACCCAACTGCTCGACTACCACCTCCGCGCCACCGAATATCGCGCCGTCGTAACCGCCCGCTCAACCCTTCTCACCAAACCCGCCGACCCCTCCACCCACCTGACCATCGGCCTGTACGAATGTTTCCGTCTCGGCCAGTGGTCCACCGGCCTGGCCCATCTCGCCCAATGCGAACAACCGGTCCTGCGCCCGCTGGCCGATTTTGAGCAAACCGCCCCCACCACCGGCGTACGCCAACTCGAACTCGCCGACGCCTGGTGGGCGGCCGCCGGCCTGCTCTCGCCCACCTACCAAACCGCCGCGCAAGCCCGCGCCAGCACCTGGTACCGTCGGGCCTATAACAACCTCTCCGGCCCCACCGCCGACCGCATCCGCGCCCGCTTGGCCCTCTCCGATCAAACCACCGCCACCCGCCCCGGCACACCCAACTTAAATCCCGCCGCGGGTACCAATCTGCTAACACAACTCGACCTTAAAACCGCCATCGCCGCCGGCACGTGGGAAATCAAAGACCACTCCCTCACCAGCGCCTCCAGCGATTACGCCCGCCTCGGCTTCGCCACCCCCGTCCCCGACGAATACGATCTGCGCAGCGAATTCACCGTCACTGACGGCGACGGCACCGTCAGCTTTCTCCTCGCCGGCGGCAAGACCGGCTTCGGCTTCACCCTCGGCACCCAGCGCCGCACCAACTGCCGCTTCGAAACCGTCAACGGCAAGGCCCAAAAAGACAACCCCACCGTCACCAAATTCACGCTGGAAAACCGCCACCGCTACACCCTCTGCCTGCAAGTCCGCAAAACCGGCGTCCGCGCCCTCATGGACGGCAAAGAACTCGTCACCTACCAAACCGACCTCAAAGACCTCGCCCGCTACACCCCCTGGAAACTCCCCGACACCCAACCCCTCGGCGTGGGCGCGCACCGCTGCACCCTAACCGACCACACCCTAGAACTCCTCCCCGTCTCCAAGTAACCCCCTGGGACCGCCGACGTCCCCGTCGGCCCTCCC
>JBAXGE010000313.1:0-2546 GCA_037139555.1 Phycisphaerae bacterium | reverse complement strand
GCGAATCTGTTCGGCAGTAATCCCCCCCGGCCGCAAGAGCGTGGGCGGGCTGGTCGTCAGGTCTACCACAGTGGATTCCAGACCAATCGCACTGGCGCCCCCATCAAGAATCAGCAGAATCCGGCCATCCAGTTCCGCCAATACATGCGCCGCCGTGGTCGGTGAGACAAAGCCCGAACGATTCGCACTGGGAGCGGCAATGGGGCCCGCAAAGGCCCGCAGCAGCGCCTGGGCCAGCGGATGTGCCGGGCAGCGCAGGGCCACACTGGGCAAACCTGCAGATACCGATGGGGCCAGTGCCCCGCCGCGCGGCACCACCAGCGTCAACGGGCCGGGCCAAAACGCGGCCATCAATTCCGGGGCAAACGCCGACACGGTTGCCATATACTCCCGCGCGTCGGCCGGGGTAGCCACATGGACAATCAACGGGTTATAACTGGGACGACCCTTGGCGGTATAGATGCGGGCGATGGCTTCGGGCTGGCGGGCATCGGCCCCGAGGCCATAGACCGTCTCGGTGGCGAACGCCACCACCTGCCCGGCGTGCAGCAGGGCCACGGCGTCGGCCAGGCCGGTTTCAAGTTGTGCCACCCTTGTTTGCATCCATGCGCTCCGGGTAAGGCCATATTCTGGCACCACGCGGGGATTCCGGCAACTGGACCGCCCGCGCATTATCGCGCCAGAAAAAAATCGTCGCGCGCCGGCCCGGGCCCGCAGCCGGGATATAATGACACAGTTGAAGCGGGTTTTGACCATTCGCGCCGGTTAAACACTTGCATCGGTCCGCGGAATAAGCCACAATGACCGTTCCACGGAGGCGTGGCAGAGTGGTCGAATGCACCGGTTTTGAAAACCGGCGGCGCCGCAAGGTGCTCGGGGGTTCGAATCCCTCCGCCTCCGTCTTTTTATTGAGGTCGTTAGTACGGCATGGAACCCCTGATCCCAAAAAGTTTCCCCCTTCTGGACACGACCCCCGCCATCGGGCGGACCACCGCCCAACAGCATTACCGCCTCTATACCGGCTATGTGAACAGCTATAACCAACTGGCCCAGCGTTACGACACCACCAAGCGCAACTTGTCCTCGCTGGTGGGCAGCGACCTGATGAGTATCAAGGTGGATATCAGCTTTGCGCTGGGTTCCATACGCAATCACGAACTATATTTTGACTGTTTGGGCACGCCCAAAGTCACCCCGCCGGAGGCACTGGTCAAGGCGATCAAGGAAAACTTCGACACTTTTGAACAATATTGCGAAGATTTACGCCTGACGGCGGCCTATGCCAAATGCTGGGTCTGGTCCGCCTACGACCTCGACACCGGCCACATCTTCAACTATCACAGTCTGGCCCATAACGGCTTCCCCGTCATGCACGCCATCCCCATTCTCGCCCTCGACCTCTTCGGCCATGCCTATCTCTACGACCACGGCAATGAACGCAACGTCTACGTGGACAAGTTCATCGCCCACATCGCCTGGGACCGGGTGGCCAAATACCTGCAAGCCGCCCAACACCTCCACGCCCAACGGTTGAAGTAAAGCGTCAAGACTTCGGGCGTTTTAGCAGTCGCGGATCAAACTGAACGGGTTGTTTGGGACCGATTACCACTTTGGCAAAATCAGGATGGGCGGGATTGAGCAGGTAATTCCATTCATTGGGCACAATGGCACTGGGAACCCGCAAAACCGCAGAGGAGTTTTGGATCAGCCACGCGGTACCGATGCGCTGCACACTGGCTGCGGGGGGTGATTTCCACCATGCCTTGGGCAGCGTGGCGGGGTCCAGATTGGTAACCAACTCCGCCTTAATACTGACCGAAAATAGGGCGTAGCGTTTCAGCAGTTCCTGTGGTTCCAGATGAATCAGCATTTCCAATAAGGCCAGTGCAGTGCTGCCGGCAGTATAAACCATACCACGGCCGGGACGGTTCCAGCGCCCACCGTATAGCCGCGCCCCTTCCCCGGAAAACGCGCCGCTGGCGTGCTTGGTCTTAACAATGCGCCAGGCCTGAATCACGCGAACACCCCGTGTTCGAGGCGACCGATCAGATTTTCCACTTCCCGTGCGCCCACTTCAGTAGCGGCGAATTCCAGCGGAAGCGCCCCGCCCAGACCCACCTGCGGGGTTAACAGCCACTGCCGCGCAGCGCTGGTATCACCTTCGCATAAGGCCACCGCCAGATCAAAAATCCGCGACGCCCGCCAGACCCGGTCCGATTCATCGGGTGCCAACCGGCCCGAACTTTGCCGGCGGGTCAGGGTGCGCTGCGGTATGGCCACAAACCGGGCCATGGTCTCCCAAGGCAAGGCGCTGGCCTTCTGAAAGCGCGCCAAACGCTGGAAGGGAAAACCCGCCTGCACCTGCCGGACAATTTCGAGCGTATCGTCGGCACTCATCCCGAGCATCTGGCCGTCGGGCGGTAGCCGCAGGGGTTTTGCCGGTATCCGGCGGATCGGCTTTTTCAGGGTCTTCATGGCAACTCCTTGTGGCGCGACTATTGGCCACATGGCTATATTTTATCCGCCACATGGCCAAGATACAAGAA
>JBAXGE010000312.1:0-2554 GCA_037139555.1 Phycisphaerae bacterium | reverse complement strand
GCCCCTTCGGCCGCGAGGATATCCAGCGTGGCCAGACCTGCCGCCATGCTCAGGGGGTTGCCACTGAGCGTACCGGCCTGGTACACCGGTCCCGCCGGGCTAATCTGGTTCATCAATTCCGCCCGTCCGCCATATGCCCCCACCGGCAGGCCCCCGCCGATAATCTTGCCCAGACAGGTAATGTCCGGCCGCAATTTGAGCAATTGCTGAGCCCCGCCGGGGGCCACGCGGAAGCCGGTCATCACTTCATCCACAATCAGCAGGGGGCCGTATTGATCGCACAAGGCCCGCACGCCTTCCAGATACCCCGCAACGGGCAAGACCACGCCCATATTGCCGCAAATGGCTTCCAGCGCCACTGCCGCGATGCGCGGGCCATGCAGGGCAAACAGATTGGTCAGGCCCACCAGATCATTGAACTGGGCAATCAGCGTGGTCTGGGCAAGCGCGCTGGAAACCCCCGCACTGCTCGGGGTGCCGTGGGTCATGGCGCCGCTGCCGGCCTCGACGAGCAAGGCATCCACGTGGCCGTGGTAACAGCCGGCGAATTTCACCACCAGATCGCGGCCGGTCGCAGCCCGGGCCAGGCGCAGAGCGCTCATGGTCGCTTCGGTGCCGGAATTGACAAAGCGGACCATGGGCACCTGGGGCATCAACGTGGCGATGCGCTGGGCCAGCCGGATTTCGAGTTCATTGGTACAGCCGTAGGCGGAACCTTTATCCATCTGTTTGGCCACGGCGGCCCGTACTGCCGCGGGCGCATGGCCAGCCATCAGCGGCCCGTAGCTCATCACGTAATCAATATAACTGTTGTTGTCCACATCCGTGAGGCGACACCCCTTGGCCTCTTTAATCAGCACCGGACTGGCCCCGACGGAACGAAAACTCCGCACCGGCGAGGATACCCCCCCCGGCATCAAGGTCACCGCCAGCGCAGACAATTCCTGGGATCGGGCATAACGAGGTTTGGGGGTCTTTGTGCGTGCCATAATGTCCCATAGTCTAAACGAAGCCGAGAATTGACGCGATAGCGTTACGGCCAATTTACCCCTAGCTCAGGCGATATGCAAGACCCCCCGGCCTCACTTACCAGAACTGCCAATCCTGCGTCACAATCACGTATATGCCCAAAGTCAGGTTGGTCACGCCATGGGCGATGATGGCCGGGCCCAGACGTTTGGTGCGGATGACCAGCAGTGCCATCAGTATTCCGTACAAAATCCCGCTGGGCCATTGGAAGTGACCGATGGCAAAGCCCAGACTCGTCAGGCCCAGCGCCACCCAGCTAAAGGTGCCGATGCGCACCGTTTCAAAGCGTTGCGGATTCACTGCGGCACGCAGGGCGAAGTCGCGCCAGAATAGTTCCTCGATAAAGGGCACCACCAGCGTTGGCCCGGCGATTCGCACGACATAAAACAACCAGAGGCCCCAACCACTTAATTGCACCAGCGGGTTATACAACTCCGGCCAGGTGGCGCCCAGTAAATGCGGGTAGCGGATTTTGCCCGTGAAGTGATAACTCACGGCTTGGGCGCCATATTCCACCCCGACCCACAATACCAGCCCCAGCAAACCCGCCATGATCCCCAGCCCGGTATGCCCCCAGCGGATGCGCGAAAAGTAAGGCCAAAACCAGATCAAGAGGCCCAAGCCAACCAAAGTCTTGCCCGCATAGACCCAAGGATGGTAATTGAACCAGAGTTTGGCCCAGTCAATCCCGCCCATGGTGCCTAGTGCCGAGGGTAATACCACCAGCATAAAACCCATGAGCGGCAGCAGATAGGGCAGATGCGGACGGGTGTAGAAAAATTCGTGTAACCACCCGCCGGGCCGGCCGGGGCCAAGGGGATCGGGGGCGGAATTATCGGCTGTGGTTGTCATGTACAGCAGGATAGCGGGCCGGGGGCCGGGGGACAAGCCCCGATATGCGTAAAATGGGGGTCTACCGCCTTGACAGTGCCGGGGGCGCAAGTTATGGTCTGGCTTTGTGCGCGGCGGTAAGCGGGCCCGGAAACGGAGCCCGTTAACCCACCCTATCATGCAGCAGGCAGATTTTCGGAGTATCCCTATGGCCATGCGGTCAAAATTGGCGGTAATAGTGGGTTTGGTATTCGCAACCTGCGTCTGGGCCGAACCCCCGGAACTGTGGACGAAAGAACGCGCGGATATCGCGGCGTTTGTCTCGGCCCGGGCGGATAAGTTTGCCAAAGCCCAGCTCGAAGTATCCGCCGGACGTCCGGTCACCAATGATCTGATCAATGAAGTGGCGCGCGCCCGGGTGGAATTGCTCGCGGTCACCCGCGATGAAAAAGACCCCACCGCGACCCCCTCACTGGCCTTCCGCAATGCCATGACTCAGGAAGTGGTCGCCCAGTTGTTCAAATTTGCCGCCAGCAAAGATTCCGGCGTGGCGATGAACGCCCTGATGGTTTTGACCGATGCCGAACCTGCCGACGAAGCCGACAAGATCGGGGAATTTCTTGATGTCACCAAAACCCCCTCGGTGGGTGTGCGTTATTGGTCGGCCAAGTGCCTGGCCAAAATGCTGCCGCGC
>JBAXGE010000311.1:0-2557 GCA_037139555.1 Phycisphaerae bacterium | reverse complement strand
AAAAACGGCAAAAGTCAAGTTTAGGAGCGACTATGAATGCGTTTTTCCACGCCGCACGGCCAGTATGGCTTCGGGGATGGCATGAGCAGATGAACATCACAGCGGGCTTGCGGCGCGTTCTGGACCTGCCTGCGCCGGTCCGCGCGGTGCTGCGCCTTACGGCGCGCACCGCGTACCGCGCATGGGTGGATGGTGCCTTTGCCGGATGCGGCCCAGCGCGGAGTGCCCACGGCACGGCCCGGGTGGATGAGTGGCAACTGGAATTGACCGCGGGCCGACACGTGGTGGCCATCGAGATCAACGCGGCCAACATCCCCGCCTACGCGTTGACGGACGAGCGGCCCTTCGTGCAGGCCGAACTGCTGGTAAATGGTGCCATTGTTGCCGCAACGGGCAGTCTGGAGGCGCCTTGGGAAGCGCTGCTCCCGGGCGAGCGGGTCGAGCGGGTGCAGCGGTTGAGCCGCCAGCGCGGCTTTGCGGAAGCCTGGAAGCTCACACCTGCGTCACGCGACTGGCGCTGCAATACCGAGGCGCCGCGCGGACGCGAAACGCTGGAAGTCGTGGCGCCGCCCGAGTTGCTCCCGCGGCGCGTCGGGTATCCGCGCTTCCACTGCGTGCGCCCCTCGCGGTTCGTCGCCGGCGGAATGGTCGATCAGGCGGCTGCGCCAGTGGAGCGCTCCGGAGAAGCGTGGCTGTGCCAGAACTCGGGGCTCGAACTGGCGGGCTTTCTGCGGGCGGATTGGCAGGTTGACCTGTCGGCGGAGGCCGCGCAGTGGCGGAGCCGCTTCGATGCCGCGCCAGTGCCCCTGGACTCGAGCGCCTTTGCACTGGGACAGGGGCGCTTCGCTATCTTCGACTTTGCCGTCAATCGCAGTGGTTTCCTGCGCGCCCGCGTCCGCTGTGACCAGCCTGCCGTGCTGTATATCACGGGCGATGAGTACCTATCCGACGGCGACGTGAACTGCCGCCGGCTGGAGTATTTCTGCGGCGTACGCTACGAGCTTGCCGCCGGCGAGTACGATCTGGAGTCGTTTGAGGTGTTCACGCTGCGGTATGTGAAGATCCTCGCCCTGACCGGCGATGTGCATGTCGAGAACCTCTGCCTGCGCGAGTACGCCCGGCCGACGGCATGCACCTTCACCTCGCCTGACGCGGGGCTCAACGCCATCTTTGAATCGGGCGTGCGCACCTTTGCGCAGAATGCGGTGGATGTGTTTCTCGACTGCCCCTCACGCGAACGCGCGGGGTGGCTGTGCGACAGCTTCTTCACCGCGCGGGTGGAGCCGTGGCTGACGGGCGCAATCTCCGGCGACGCCCTCTTCATCGAGAACTATGCCCTGTGCCCGACGCTGCCGGACTACCCGCCCGGGATGCTGCCCAAGTGCTACCCCGCCGACGGGCTACCGCGGCGAAACTCCCCCCCGGGAACCCTGGCCAACTACATCCCGAACTGGCCGCTGTGGCTGGTGCTGCAACTGACCGAGCATCAAACACGCGGCGGCGACGAGGCGCTGCTCGCGGCGATGTGGCCGAAGGTGCAAGCCCTCTTTGCGTTCTTCCAGAAGTATCTCAACGACGACGGCCTGCTGGAGCGGCTCGACAAGTGGGTGTTCGTCGACTGGTCAGATGCCAACCAGTACACGCAGGCCGTGAACTACCCAACGAACATGCTCTACGCGGCGGCCCTGGAGGCGGCCTGCACCCTCTACCGGCGGCCCGCGTGGGGCCAACAGGCTGCCGCTATCCGCCAGACGGTGCTGGCGCAGTCTTACGACGGCCGCTACTTCGTGGATAACGCGGTGCGCGAAGGTGGCCAGCTCAAGCGCACCGCAAACCGGACGGAAGCCTGCCAGTATTACGCGTTCTGGTTCGATATAGCTTCGCCACAATCGCATCCGGCTTTGTGGGAGGAATTGCTTACGCAGTGCAGCGCGGACCCGACAGTCCTTCATTCCGGCCTGAACCAGGCCGGGGCGCTGCCCGCGCAGCATCTGCGGTTAATGCTGCTGGCCCGGCATGGGCAGACGCAGCGGCTGGTGAACGAACTGCGCGCGGCGTTCTTGCCGCAGGCGGAACTCACGGGCACGCTGTGGGAACACACCCACGCGCGCAATTCCTGTAACCATGCGTTTGCGAGCCACGTAATCCACCTGCTGCTGGCCCACCTTCTGGGCGTGCGCGTGGACCGGCCGCAGCGGACGCTGACATTTCGGCCGCCGACGGATGTCGACCTGCCATGGTGCCGCGCGCGACTTCCGGTAAGCGAGGCGGAGTTCGTAACCCTGGGCTGGAAACGCCAAGACGGCAAGCTAGTCACGGATGTCGAAGAACTGCCCGCAGGCTGGCGCATGACGACGTGACCTCACGGCACTTTGGGTCCACCAACAGCCCATGAAAATATAGCGATCTGATATGTCCACAGTTATGTTCATCTTCGCCGCTTGTGCAAGGTCTATTTTCAAAGCAGTCATATTTAGCGGGTATTGGCCCCATTGTTTGCCTCCGCGTTCGAACCGGGGACGGGATCCCAGCCTATCGTTGGCCTTGATCTCCGGCT
>JBAXGE010000310.1:0-2557 GCA_037139555.1 Phycisphaerae bacterium | reverse complement strand
TTCGGCAGTTCCGTCGAACATGTCCCCGTGACGGCCATTGACCATGTGTTTGAAGAAGTCGTCCGTGGCCATGTGGACCTGGGCCTGGTCCCGATCGAAAACTCCACCATCGGTGGCGTGATCGAAACTATGGACGGGTTCCTGGAACATCCCAATATCACCATCGTGGCGGAAGTGGCCATGGCGGTGCATCATCACCTGCTGGCCCGCTGCCGGCCGGACGAAATCCAACATATCTACTCCAAACCCGAAGCGCTGGACCAATGCCGCAAGTGGCTGGCGGCAACCCTGCGCGAAGCCCAGAAAATCCCCGTGGCCAGCAGTTCCAAAGCCGCCGAACTGGCGGTCAGCGAACCCGGCGCCGCGGCCATCGGCAGTATTCTGGCGGCGGAAGTCTACAACCTGCCCATGGTGTTTGAGAATATCGAAGACAATCCCAATAATGTCACGCGCTTTTTCGTGGTGGGCCGCAAGGGCGTGCCGCGCACCGGCGATGACAAAACCTCGATCATCTTCACCACCCCCCACCGCTCCGGGGCGCTGGTGGATGTGCTGAACGTGCTGCGCGAATACGGCATCAATCTGACCAATATTGATACCCGTCCCAGCCAGCGGCGTAATTTTGAATATTACTTCTTCACCGACCTGATCGGCCACACCGACGACGCCAACGTCAAAGCTGCGTTGGATGAAGTCCGCAAACATTGCTCGCAACTGGCCATTTTGGGCAGTTTCCCGCGCGCTGTGGACACGCTGTAAACGCCTCACCACGTTGCCTGTACGAGCAGAAATACTATTCACTTAACTGTAAATGCAATTTTGCCCACGCCTCCGGGATATATAGGTCAATGACCGTCACCCAAACATCTTCTCTGGCACCCACCGATGCAGAATTGCTCCGGGCCTTCTGGACGCGGCGCGATCAGGAGGCCATGGCCGTGCTGGTGCGCCGGCATGCCCCGATGGTCATGGGTGTGTGCCGGACGTTCTTGCGCCATGAGGCCGACGCGGAGGATGCCGCCCAAGCGGTGTTTTTGGTGTTGGCTCAGAAGTCGGAAAGTTTGACCACGCATCCCAATCTGGCCGGCTGGTTACATCGGGTGGCCTGGCATATCAGCACCCGGTTGCGGCGCGACCGGCAGTTGCACCGTCAGCACGAACAGGAGCAGGCCCGTATGAAGTCTGAAACCACGATTCCGGATGATCCCCCTGCCGATGCGGCCCAAATCCACACCGCGTTGGCCGGTTTATCTGAAAAATACCGTCTGGCGTTGGTCTTGCACCACCTCGAAGGTTACAGCCAGGAGCAGATTGCCAAACAACTCGCGGTACCGCTGGGCACTATTGCCGCGCGCCTCAGTCGGGGGCGTGAATTATTGCGCCGCCAATTGGTCGGATCGGGGGCGACGCTGGCGGTGGGCATCCTGCCGTTGGCCCAGACCAACCTTCCGTCACTGAGCGCAAATTTTGTTCACAACACCGTCCAGATGGCCAGTCAGGTAACCTTCGGTGGCGCGCTTGCCACCACGGGCACGCCCGCCATCGCATTGGCCAAAGGAACCCTCCATATGATGCTGATGACCCAAATCAAAGTGGCCGCCGTTACCGCCGCCTTAGTTTTGACGACCGTATCGGGAATTACCTACGTGGCCTGGGCCGGTGGACCGCCGGGACAAAGTTCCCGCCCACCCGTAGACCGGGGCAGTCTCACCGCGCCGCAGGCACCCGCCGGAGTGACGGAGGCCAACCTCAAAGATTGGGCCGATATTCCCGCACTGACACTGACGCCCACCGAACCGCAGGTGGTCACCGGCGTGATTGTGGACCAGCAACAAAAACCCGTCCCCCGGGCGGTGCTGAACGTTATAGTGAGTGTGGGCCAGAGCATGCTTAATCAGCAAATCGCCACCGATGCCGAGGGCCGATACCGGTTGGAAGTTCATCCCGCCGTCAGGGTGCGGCTCTATTCGCTGCGCACCAGCCAGGCATTATGGGTCCAGCACATCGCCCCGCGCCAACCCGATGCCAATTATGCCATCCAAAGCGCCCGCATACTGAAATCACCCTTTACCAAGCCGGTTGAGGTGCAAATCACCATGGCGCCGGCGACCAGTTATCTCGCCGGTCGGATTTGTGACGCCCAAGGCCAACCCGTGGCGGGCGCGAAGGTTCATTTCCAACTGGTCCCACCCAGTAATGAACCACTTAATGTCAGCGGGATGGCACGCTTTGCGGGCTTGAATGAAGACCGTGCGTTTGACACCGTGGCCCGCCTGACCCCGCTGGTGGGTGCCGCCGAAGCCCAGACGCTGGTTACGCAGGAAAGTCCTCTGGTTACGCATACTGATGCCACCGGCAAGTATCAATTGCCCGTGGCTCCGGGCCGGTATACGCTCGATGATGTGCGTGGTCCGGCGGGTAGCAATCTGGGACTGGGGGGTAATTGGAAGCTGTATCCGGCGCAATACGCGGTAGGCGATGGCGCCACCACCAGTGTGGACCTAACGGTGGTCCCTACCCCCGAAGCCCCGCACAGTACGCTGGTCAAGCCCCCCGC
>JBAXGE010000309.1:0-2570 GCA_037139555.1 Phycisphaerae bacterium | reverse complement strand
GGGCTAAACCCATTCTACCCCTCCGGCGCGCCCACCGTTCGTGGGGAAGGCCAAGCATTTATCTTGACTCCCCCAAAACCTTTACCGCCAAACCCCGGACATACGACTTGGAATCACCCATCAACTTACGCGCAGCGGCTTTTAACCAACGTGGCTTCATGGTCACCAGCAGGATGAGTGTGTTGAGGCGAATACTGCCACTGGGATCACCGAGCAGGGGCTTCAGATGGCGGGCGAGTTTCGGATTGTGGAGTTGTTGGATGGCGCCCAGCGCGTGCAGTCGGACGGACATGTGGGGGCTGCCCAGCGCGGCCAGGAGGGTGGGGAGGACCACTTTTTCCGGAAAGTAACCGAGGGCTTCCACCGCCCAGCGACTCACGGCCGGGGGTTGCGCGGCCGCGGCGAGTTCCATGATCACGGGCAGTGACTGCGCGGGCGTGCGCGCGAGCTTGGCAATCAGGGCGCGTTGCCGGCGTTCGCCGGGGAGACGGAAGGTGGCCGCGATGGCTTGGGGTTTAAGCATGCGGGGAATTATGGCGGTCACCAAAGGAAGTAAATCCCGGACGCATCTATATATGTTGCCCCCCCATCCCCCCGTCTTCACCTCTTAACTTTTAACTCTTAACTCTTAACCTCTTCTCCCCCCCGTTCCCCCGTTTACAAAAACGAAATTCCTGTTGGCGAAAAACCCACAGAAATTTTTGTGTTTATTTCTTGTTAAGACGAATAATTACCGATAGTATATTCGTCATCGTGGCTTGAGCGTTGTCCCGCTACTCGTATGCAGGACGCGGCCACAATATCAGAGACACGGTTTTTATAAAGGAGAAACCATGCTCAACTCTCGTACTGCAACCTCGGTTGTCGCTATCGCGCTGCTGGCCTCGGCCGGCTTCGTCATGGCTGACGCCCCCAAAATGTCGCTGGATGCCACGTTGCCTCCCTCGGTGGCCAGCCTGCAAGCCGCCCCGGCGGAACGCGCCCCCCTGATGGCCGGCTTGGATTATCTCGGCGTCGCCAAGACCCTCGATAACCTCGGTATCAATATTTACGGCTACGTTCAGGCTGGTTATTACCACGACTTTGGCCGTGGCAACAACGAACTGGGCAATGCCGGTATCGCCTTCCTCAGCAAGGGCAGCCAGCACCTCCTGATGAACGGCATTGATCTCAATATCGAACGCGTCATCGCCGACCGTTCCAAGTTTGATATTGGTGGCCGCGTCGAAGTCCTCTACGGCACCGATGGCAAGTACCTGCACTCCAACGGCCTGAACTTCTACGGCGATAACGCCGCGGGCCCCGATGCCGATCCCGATGATTATCAGTTCACCCTCGTCCAGGCCTACATTGATGTCAGCCTGCCCGTGGCCAATGGTCTGTTGCTCCGCGTCGGCAAGTTCAACTGCATGATGGGCTATGAATCCACCTACCCGGTGACCGCGCCCTTCTACAGCCACAGCTATAACTTCTATTGCCTGCCCCTCACCCACTCCGGCGTCTCGCTGGACTACAACTTCTCCGAGGAACTCGGCGGTGCGTTGTACGTGGTACGTGGCTACGATCAGGCCACCAAGGATGTCAATGATGTCGTGAGCTATGGCGCTCAGGTCCGCTACGCCCCCAAGGCGATTGCCGGTCTGACCACCACGCTGAATGTCTATGCCGGCCCGGAAGGGTCGAGCAATGGCCGCTGGCTCCAGGTTTACAATGCCATCGCCAGCTACAAGGTGAACGATGCCCTGACCGTCGCGGCGGAATTCACCTACGGCAACACCGATGTGCCCGCCATTGGCTCCTTCACCCCCTACAGCACCACCTCGGATCGTTATGATGGCGTGCTGTATGCCTCGTACGTATTCAACAAGTACGTCACCGGCAACGCCCGCGCCGAATGGGTCTGGGGTAATGTCTCCAACGGTACCACGGGCATGACGGGCAACATCTTTGCCTTCACCCTCGGCACCACCCTGACCCCGTTCCCCGACACCAAGTATCTCAGCACCCTCAAGGTTCGTCCGGAAGTGCGTTGGGATTCTGCCGGTGGCGATGCCAGTGGCCTGTTCAGTGGTCACGACAGCCAGCGCGTGACCGCCGGCCTCGACATCATCTACGCGTTCTAATCCAAACCTGCCGAATTGCTCGGTATGGTTTGATTGGTTCTGCTTGGAAAATTCAGTTTCTCCCCCGGGGACCCCCTCAAAAGGGTCCCCGGTTTTTTTGTTTATTAGGGGAAATAATTTCTAAAATTGACTTGCTTTATCTTCACTTGGGGTTATATTCTCACATTGGAATCCAGGAGATTCTCCGTTTTTATTGTGCGGGCAGCACAAAAAAGTGGCGCGACTGGCCCGGATTGGCCGATAATTCTGAGGTGGGGAAGACCCCGATGGGTTGGTCCTCGCGCTGGCCAAACGTGGCCGTTAGATGGTTTTGGAAACCGGTTTTCTAAAGGAGTTCGGTATGATTACACGTCGTGATGCAGTTTCTTCGGCCGTCATTGCTCTGCTGGCCTCGGCCGGTTTTGTTATGGCTGATGCCCCCAAAATGTCCCTCGATGCCACCTTGCC
>JBAXGE010000308.1:0-2575 GCA_037139555.1 Phycisphaerae bacterium | reverse complement strand
AAGGAACGGTTTGAAAAGTCCCACGCCATCGGGCTGGGGTTCATGAGCTTTTTCGCCAAAGCCATCTGTCACGCCATCAAGAGTGTGCCGCAACTGAACGGGCACATCGAAGGCACCGAAGTGGTCACGCATCGCAACACGCATCTGGGTGTGGCGGTTTCGACCGAACGCGGGCTGGTGGTGCCGGTGGTGCGGAATGCCAATCTGCTGAACATGGCGCAGATCGAACTGGAGATCAAACGGCTGGCCGCGCGCGGGCGCGAGGGCAAGCTGTCGCCCGATGATATGAGTGGCGGGACGTTTACCATCACCAACGGCGGGGTGTTTGGCTCGCTGTTGAGCACGCCGATTCTCAATCCGCCGCAGGCGGGGATTCTGGGGCTGCACAAGATCGAAAAACGCGCGGTGGTGATTGAGGACAAAGCGGGTGACCGCATCGAAATCCGGCCCATGATGTATGTGGCGCTGACTTATGACCACCGGCTGATTGACGGCCAGCAATCCGTGACGTTCCTGGTGAAGATCAAAGAGGCCATCGAAGACCCGGCCCGGATTCTGCTGGAAATCTAACGCCGTTGGCGGCAACGCACAGTTAACCATGCAGCGTCCTGGGGGTATACTAAGCGGTATACCAATCGGGACGCTGCGGCGTTTATAAGTGGAAGGAATGGACTATGCGATTGAAACCATTGGCGGCGAGTGTGCTCATGTTGTCCTTGAGCGGGTGCATGTGGGCGCAGGCGCCGACGGACACAGCGCCAGCGACCGCACCGGCGACCCAGCCGATGCGGTTGGACACGCCGGTGGTGCTGGCGGATAAAAAGGAAGTGCAGGTGCCCACGGCGCTGTTTAATCAGCGGCTGGCGGGCTGGCTGGAAGTGATGCTGTGCGGACGGTCCAGCGACTTTTTGCATGAAACGCTCTTGTGCATCCGCACGCCGCAGAAAACCATGACAGCGGCGCTACTGAAAGCGGGCTTTGTGCCGGCGGATGTGTGGGCGGATAATTTTGACAATTTCCAGCTCTTGCGCGGGCAGCGCGTGGCGGTGCTGGTGGAGATTACCCAGAACGGCAAGACCGAAACGTATCTGGCCGATGAACTGATGGGCTTGGCGGGTTGGGGGACCAATCTGGGCGTGTATGGCTTGGTTTTCAAGGGCGAACCCACCGGCGGTAAAGCGCCGGAACTGGTGCCCGGCGTGCCGTTGCCAGCGCCCGCAACCGCACCGGCGGGGACCCAGCCCATGACGGTTGCCGAGGAATTGTACCGCGATGATCCGCAGGTGGCGCTGACGTTCAAGGGTTTGCAGCATATCAGCCGGTCGTTCATGGATCATCCGCTGGCGTATGACGATGGGCAGTATGGTCTGCCCAATTTTGTGCGTAATACCAAGTTGTTAACGCCGGAATTGTATGAAGCCAATTTCGCAGTGCCCATGACGCTGCGGCTGGTGGCGGTGAATGAAGAGCAGTTGTTGGCGCTGGCGGGCAAGTATTTGCGCAACCGGGGCATGGCGAAGCAATTGGCCCGGCTGCTGCCGCAGGCGAAGGCGATTGATACGTACAAGGCCGCGTATTTGAAGTTGCGGCAGGACCCCGCCGACCGGCCCGGCAAGGGGGCGCAATTGGCGCTGTTGGCGCTGCAAACGGCGGGCGGGTATGCCGCGCTGGATCAGGCGTGGCTGCAGATTATGCAGGACGATATTACGATTGATCCTGAGGATAAAGAGCAGGAACCGGAACTGCGGGCCAATGCCAAAACTTTGCTGCGGCAGGCGGAACACAAGAGCGGGCGGATGGCAGGGCTGATTGAGGCCGCGCAGGCGGAGTATGATCTGGCGCTGGCCGCACCGGCGAGTGCGGCGGATGCCGATGTGAAGGCCCACGCCAACAAGGTGCGGCTGTTGCAGGCCAGTGCGCAGGCCGGTCAGGCGCGGGCGCTGCTGCACGAAGCGGAAATGCCGTTGGAACACTGGACGCGCGAAGCCGCGCGACTGGATCCCAAGACGGATCCGCGTAAAGATTGGATCGCGCATGTGCAGGCGCAGGTGGAACTGCAACAGGCCCGGCAGGCCTTTGCCAAAGCGTCGCTGGCCGTGGCCGAGGCGCGGCGCACGGATAGCATTACACCAACCTTGGAACGGGAGATGGCGCGGGGATTTTTGGCTATGACCCGGGCGGAGATTCAGCTTCGGCTGGCGAATGTGGCGTTTGAAATGACCAAGTTGGCGGAAGTGGAAGACGCGGAAACGCTGGCGAAATATCAGAAAGAAAAAGATGGTTTGCTGACGAATCTGGCGGGGATTAATCAGGCGCTGGAACAACTGAGCGCGGCGACGCAGCCGAAATAGGGTTCAACTGTATTTCCGGGGAGCATTGGGTGTTCTGCCCCAACGGGGCAATATTTATATAGCCCAGGGCAACGCCCTGGGTAGGCAGGTTTTGTGTTCCTGTTGTGCTCTGAAGGAGCACAATTTGTAACGGTAAATGGTGCTCCTACAGAGCACCCGGAATGGGCTGAACCACAACCCAGGGCGTTGCCCTGGGCTATTGAAATACCGCCCCTTTGGGGCGA
>JBAXGE010000307.1:0-2583 GCA_037139555.1 Phycisphaerae bacterium | reverse complement strand
GCCGGACCACCTTGGTGGGGGCGGCCAGCATGCGGACCGCCTCTTCCAACGCCGTTCGCCAGGTTGGGCTCAGCGCGGCCAGTTCGGTTTTCAAGGATTGGGCCACTGACGCATCCACCGGACTGGGGACCAAGGGACTCAGCGGTGTCCATGTCAACCCCAACTGCGCCACCAGTGTCATCAGTTCCGCATCGCTGAGATGATATTCACTGCCTTCGATACGCATAATTTATACCTTCAGGTAGGGATAGATTTCACATACTGGGTAGCCAACGCATTGAACTGGGCCTCGGTCATCCCGTTAGCCTTGAGAATCTGGGACATACTTTGAGGATTTTTGCCGATTTGTGCGGCAATGCTGCTGAGTTGCGGATGCGGCGCAGGAACATTGGTGTGTAGCCCCTGTTGGCCCAAATTAAACCGATTGACCGATTTGGCCGCAGACTTGGGATCAATGAAACCCGAGTGCCCCTGCTCCGCCAGACTATCCAGCGCCACCTTTTGTTGGTGGATCAAATCATTGAAATCCTTTTTCGTCATTCTGGTGGGATCGGGGTCCATGGGCAGGCCATGGGTATTTTTATTTATTTGAATTTGATCGGTCATGGCGTCGGGCGAGGCCAGGTGGGCTTTCCCCGTCTCACCGTTGTATACCTTAATCTTACCCTGTGCATTGTCCCGGGCAGCGATAAAGTTTGCACTATGACTGTCTGCGGGGGGCTTGGTCCCCCCCGCCGTTGGCGCGCTGCCACCCACATCATTACCGTGGCCGGAATAACTCTCGGCTTTCACATCCTTGCTGGTTAAGCCGCGCGACTTCAGGGCCTCTTCCATGTTCTCGTTATGTAGCGCACGATATTCCTGATTGATCTGGTGTTGGGCTTCCGCAGGTGTTATACCATGTTTTTGTGCATAGTCGGCGAGTGCTTCAGGTTTTGGTTGTACCAGCAAGCTGCGATCGCCATCACTCAACACCGACCGGTTGCCCGGGCTGCGGCCGGCACTGGAGCCGGAATCGCCCACCATCACTTCTTTAATATCAATCCCTTTGGCCTTCATCTGTTGGATGGACTTGGCGGTGGCTTCATCCACGGATTCATTGACCGTGTTGGTGATTTGTTTGTTGATATGCGCGGCCTGTTCCGGGGTCAGGGCACCACTGCGTTCCAAATCGGCGAGTTTCTTCATCCCGCCGTCTTTGTACAGATCATTTACCGCCGCCTGACCAGCTTTACCCTCGGTGGCCAGCGCCTTGGTCACATTAGCGTGGGTGGCCGCCTGTTCGGGGTTCAAATCCGGGACATGCGACTTACCCGCCCCGTGCGCCAGATCATCACCGACCCCGCCCACCCCGTGCGTGGCGCCCTTGGCGATATCATCACCACTGCCACCCAGCGCATGCCCGACCCCCTTGGCGGCATCATCGCCACTGCCGTGGAACATTTCACCGACGCCCTTACCGATGTCATCGGTAAGGCCGGGGGCCACATGATTAAGCCCTTTACCGCCCACCCAGCCAACTACCGTAAAGACTTCGCCGATCGCCACGCGCTCGCCGATATTTTTCAAGCATTCGCCGGTAGACTTGCCGGCCATGACATCGTCATGCAGACCGATCATCTGTTCCGTCGGGGACATCACTAATTCGCTGTGGCCAAGTGTCAGCACGCCCAACAGGCCGCGTCCCAGCATGGCCTTTTTGGACATATTGCCATCGGCATCGACACCGGTGACAAATTCCCGGCCCGTGGCCTGGGCCGTTTCCTGCACACTCTTGCCCAGCGCCAGTTCTTCCTGGGCCTTTTTCCAGCCATCGTAATCACTCAGGGTGCGGCCCGAAGAACGCCCTTCAATGAAGGTTGAAATCGCCTTCATTTTGTCCGGGTCCAGACCTTTACCGGCCAGAATATCCTTCTGGGCCTGATCAATCGGGTCTATGGCATCGTACAGGCCGTGATCCAGCGCGGCTTTGTTCATCCGACCCAACCGTGCCATCGCTTCAGCTTCGGCTTTGTGGTCTGCGAACATCTTGTCGATGCTCGTGTCGGGTTTGTTGTACATCAGATCATCAGGCGGCACATAGTCCGCCGACAGGCCCTTGCTCTCCAAACCCTCACGCAGCCCATCTGCATTCCGGCCGGCGTTTTCCGCGAGCCGGTAAAATTCGGACGGGTCGCGCCCTGCTGCCGCATAGGCCTGCGCCTCCAACAGGTATTTGGCCTGGGCGTTTTTCTGGAACTCGAAGTTCTTTTTCAGATTGTCAATCGTTTCCGTTTCACGGGCCGCATCATCCGCCGCCTGCGCAGCGGCCTGCGCCTGCTGATTGGCAGCGGCCTGATCCAGACCATCGGCGTACTTGGTGCGGTCATTGATCGCGTCATCGTAGACCTTCTCCATGCGCGCACGGTCGGCCGGGTCGAGGGTATCTTTCATACCCTCCCAATCTTTCCGCAATTGATCGGCCTCGGCGCGCGCCTTGTCGGCCTCGCTCAAGCCACTGAGATCAGGTTCCGGCGGTTCCGTTGGCACGGGCGGTTCCGGTGGCGGATCTGTTGGATCTGTTGGGTCCGTTGGGTCCGTTGG
>JBAXGE010000306.1:0-2586 GCA_037139555.1 Phycisphaerae bacterium | reverse complement strand
TGGAATATGCCTACCCCGTCATCGAACACGCGCTGGCGGTGTATTCGAAATGGCGCAATGGCGAGGATATATCCAAACTGCTGCACCTGTCTTAAGGGTGCGCTGCAACAAGTTAGCAATGAAAAACCCCGCGTTGGACGCGGGGTTTTTTAATGGTTTATCCGGCATTTCCGGGGAGCTTTGGGTGTTCTGCCCCAACGGGGCATCCTATACCAACCCATGGCGTTACCATGGGCTATATAAATAGCTGCGTCCCCTTTTAATTCCCCAAGATGGAGTAGCAAATATACTCTCAAGGAATATAATAGAATGGTCTTCCCCACGAACAGTGGGCGTGAGCTTTGTGTCACTCAATTATGGCCCGCCTCGAAGTTATCGGGGCTGATATAAGGCCCCTGCAGTAACGGCGTATGCCGGGCCGAGTCCATATTCAGCAGTTGCCGCATCTGTCCGTGCAACCGTGGGTCGGTGAAGGGATAGGCGGTCAGTTGATAGCGCAGAAAGCTGCGGACGACCTTCTCGGTGTAGGTGATCGGATTCAATGCCATTTTTACCTCCTCACTGGCCAGGGCCGATGATATGCCCATCGGCGCCATTACCATCGATCCACACATGGGCCTGATCGCAGGCGAATGCAACGGCCACGCTCAAGGCGATCGTGGCATCAACGGCATCATCGAACAGCTTGCCACCTCGGCCATAGCCGGTCTTCTGGGTGATCCACAGGGCGTCACCAGACAGGCTCTTCAACAACTCGCAAATGATCTGGTTCCAATACCCGCGCCCAATTCCACTCACCAGCCCCAAGCCCACAAGAGCATCGACGGCGAAGCGCGTATATAGATGAATCGGCAGCAAATCATTGCCGCAAGTTTTGTAAAGCCTGGACTCCAGCGGCGTCAACTCACCGTAGCCATTGCGGACTGCCGCGGACCATTGTGCTTCTCTAGGGAAGCACTCGATGACGAGTTTCTTCGATTCCTTGGGAAACACTGTAAAGCCGTTCTGGCCCAATCCCGCCATCAGGGCGATCACTCGCTGAGTCAAAGGCGCACCGGGCTGAATCATGGGCATCCACCTGCGGGCATGCAATCCGCATGCGGCCTGCAATAGGGTCTCGCAAGCGCGGTGCCGGCAATCGCCCTTTTTCTGCTTTATGTGACGTGGCGGATGTGGCGGAGAGGATGCCTGCAAGGGTGCATCGATCGCGAGCACACAGGCGTGGTCCGGCCAGAGCTTAACCAAACTATCAATTGCCTCTAACAGGAGCTCTGCGGCGGGGTCGCAATTAGCGTACGGATTGCCTTTTTCCGTGAGCTTCCTGCCAAGGGCCACGCGTTTCAGGCCAAACGACGAAATGCCCTTGTCATTGTCATTGTCATTGTCATTGTCCAGTACAAGATAGGTGAGGCAATCGTACTGGGAGTTCCGATCACCTCTGCTCCCCCCGAACCACGCCAAGTCCAGCCCGATGCACAGCACGTGGCGTTGTGGTTGCTTCCAGCCCGCAGGTGCGAAGCAAGCAGCAGGTTGCCTGCCGCCACCCGCTCGACGTGCTGGTAGTGGTCGTGGGGCAGGTGGCGGAGCGGTCAGGGGCACCGGCAACAGCGGGATTTGCGGACCGGCAGTTCCAGCACCCACCATCTGGCCATCAATGGAAATCACATCGAGGGTCACCTGCTGTCCGTCCAGTCCGTACCAGTATGGGCGGTCGGCATCCAGAAACTTGAAAGAGTCGGTACGCGTGTGTGTCAGGTTACAGTCGCGCCCGTTGATACGGAGCACGATTGTAGTTGCCTTCGCCACCAAGGTAGCCACAGGCGTTCTTCCATACCACCACTGGTTGTCTCTCGCCGTGTATGGGAAGGGCATAGTCATCGCTCCTCTGTTGGTGGCTGGAATAGTGGCGCTGGTCTTCCCCACGAATAGTGGGCGCGAGCTTTGTGTCACTCAATTATGGCTCGCCTCGAAGATATTGGGGCGACAAGGCCAATCGCCGAGTGACGCCGACGACGATTATACCATCCGGCAATCCGATTCTGCCGCATGGCGATGCCGATGCACAATAAGCAGAAATACAAACGACCGGATTATCCACAAAGCTGGGAGTCTTGTCCAGTTAAAAAATAGGGGGACGCAGTTATTTATATAGACCAGGGTAACACCATGGGTTGGTATAGGATGCCCCTTTGGGGCTTTGGGGTTGGCCCTTACAGGGCTGTGTTATGTGGGTGGGTGGCCGTTACCATGGGCTACCGCCCATGGCTCTACACCTGACGCCCCGTTGGGGCTGGGGATGGGGGAGGGCGACCGCCGGTTGCCCCTACGATTGCCCGTTGGGGCAGAACACCTAACGCTCCCCGGGAATATCCGTCGGGGGCGTTTACGTAATTTTCAGCGATACCGTTTTGTCTGCGGTCTGGCTGGCGTTGCGCACGCTGACGCGGGCGGCGAGTTGTTGGACCATGGCTTCCAGATAGCTGCGGCTGATGGAATCCTTGCCGAAGTTGGCAAAGGGGTCGCCCTGATCCGAGTTGATGCGGATGCGGGTATCAATGGGGACTTCGCCCAGGAAGTGCAGGTTCA
>JBAXGE010000305.1:0-2588 GCA_037139555.1 Phycisphaerae bacterium | reverse complement strand
GGGTCTATGTCTGTTGGCGATTTCTGCCGTGGCCACCAGTGTCACAGCCGGGCAGGTACGTATTGAAGGCAAAGCGCCTGCGGAAGTCAAAGATGTGGTCTTTACCGGTACGGTCTGTGTGATCTATGAAGGCAACAAGGTCGGCAACAAAGTGCTGGGTTATTCGCTGCGTGCCCCGGGCAAAGTATTGCAGATGTGCTTTATCCGCACCGAAGAGGGTGGTGACAAAATCAAAGCCGTGGCCGGCGAACCCGCCGAAGGCACCGTCACCGTCGAAGTGACCGGGCCGGTTTATTACAAGACCTATCCCGAAGGTGGCCGCGACATGTTCATGATCTGCAAGAGCGCCAAGAAGGTTTAATCGTCCCCTTTAAGTTTGAAAGGAAAGTTATGTTTACCCGCATGTTTGTGTGTTTGTGCCTGGGGCTGTTAACCCTGACGCTGGTGACCACCCTGGCCACCGCCACGGAGATCAAGATTGCTGGCGTAGCTGCGGACACGGTATTTACCGGCAAGGTCACGGTCATCTACGAAAACAATCAGGTCGGCGGCAAGGTACTGGGTTATACCCTGTGCGCCCCGGCCGGGGCGGCGTTCTGTAATATTCGCATGGAAGAGGGCGGCGACAAGATTAAAGCCTTGGTCGGCACCCCGGCGGATGGCACCGTCACCGTGGAAGCCACCGGCACCACGTATCGCAAGAACAACAGCACGTATATGATCTGTAAGAGCGCCAAGAAGCTCTGACGGACGCTGCGGCCCCAATATGAAATACCTGCCCCGCGCTGGCTGACCCGCTGGCGCGGGGTGTTTTTTGTTGCTAGCGCTGTGCGTTACGCGTCACGATTTTTCTTACCCCAGACCCCCACCGCCGCCACCACGATCCCCACTGCAAAGATACCCGCCCAGAACCAATTCCCCTGCCATAACTCCTTGATAGTCATCAGCACAAACAGCACCAGCAGCACCGGCTCGAGCCAGCGGGGCAGGGGTTTACGGGGGGCGGGTTCGGGTGGTAGCATCGCGACTCACTTTCAGATAAAACCAGCAGCAGCATGCGGTGATTATACGGCCAACCTCGGCTATTATGCTGCTATGGTTGAAGTCCTGTCATATTCCAGTCTCCCGACCCCGCCGCGCTGGTTGGCGTGGGCGGCACGGAATCCGCGTTGGCCGTTTCTGTTGGTCTATGTAGGCGCTGCCGCCGTGATACTTTGGGTGTTCCGTATTCCGGAACCTTTCGCGGGGATGATGATCTCGTTTGTGGTGTTGCTGGCAGTGGGCACGTTGTGGCTGGTGCGGGTGGTGCTGCAAGTCTTGTTGATTTGGCGGTTTAAGCTACCGCATCCGGGGTTGGGGGCGCGGTTGCGGGCGTATCTGTTGCCAGTGGCGATCATACTGATTGCGGGGGTTTGTAGTGTTACCTCGCTGAGTTTCCGGGCGTGTCTGTGGCTTAGTCAAGGGGCCTTGGAAGTGCAGGCACAGAAGTTACTTACGGGTCAGCCTGTGATCGCACTAGTCGATCGGGCCGGGGCGTCATATCCGTGGCCGGGGGTGGGTCTGATGCCTGTATCCCGGTCGTTTCGGTTGAAGGGATGTCCGGGGATGTTTTTTCATATCCCGGATAGTGGTTTTCTGGATGATATGGGTGTGCTTTACTGCCCGGGAGTTTTTACCCCCGACAAAACGCTCTGCGAGGACTCCGTCACGGTGTCCCATCTCTATGGCCCGTGGCACACGTATAAACGCAGCATATTTTGACCTTTTAACCAGTTCTTATCCCACCGCCGATTGCCGATAAAGGCCCTTTCGGGTACATTATCGCCCTGTTTCAGACATTTTGGTCCCCTTTTAGATACGGGAGTATTTGGTATGGTGATGATCGAGAATATCCGGGCGCGTCAGGTCATTGATTCACGCGGCAACCCCACCGTGGAAGTGGATGTCATCCTCGAAGATGGCAGCATCGGCCGCGCGGCGGTTCCCTCGGGCGCCTCGACGGGCGAAAACGAAGCCTGCGAATTGCGCGATGGCGACAAGAAGGTCTACGGCGGCAAGGGCACGCTCAAGGCCGTCAAGAATGTCAACGAAAAGATTGCCCCCGAAATTCTGGATATGGACCCCTTTGATCAGGAAGCCATTGACCGCGCCATGATCAAACTCGATGGCACCCCCACCAAGAGCAAGCTCGGCGCCAACGCCATCCTCGGCGTGTCGCTGGCCATGGCCAAGGCCGCGGCCAACTATGCCAACCTGCCCCTGTACCGCTACATCGGCGGCACCTCGGCCAAGGTTCTGCCCGTGCCGATGATGAACATCCTCAACGGCGGCAAGCATGCCGATAACACCGTGGACTTCCAGGAATTCATGATTCAACCCTGGGGCGCCAAGAGCTTCAGCCATGCCCTCGAAATGGGCTGCGGCGTGTACCATGCCCTCAAGGGCGTGCTCAAGAAGAAGGGTTATAACACCGCCATCGGCGACGAAGGCGGCTTTGCCCCCAACCTCAAGAGCAACGAAGAAGCCCTCGAAGTAATCGCCGATGCCGTCAAAATTGCCGGTTACAAGTTCGGCAAGGATATCTTTGT
>JBAXGE010000304.1:0-2591 GCA_037139555.1 Phycisphaerae bacterium | reverse complement strand
CAATTACCCCAGCTCGGAGACATTAACCGCTCCCCCCTGGCCGCCCTGGTGGGCTTGGCCCCCTTTGCCCGGGAATCTGGCGGCTGGAAGGGCAAACGCTCCTGTCGCGGCGGCCGGGCCCCGGTCCGCAACGCCCTCTACATGGCCACCGTCTGTGCCGTCCGCCATAACCCCGTCATTGCCGCCATGTACAAACGGTTAAAGGCCACCGGCAAAGCCTCCAAAGTCTGTCTCGTCGCCTGTATGCGCAAACTCCTGATCATCCTCAACGCCCTCATCCGGAAAGGGGAAACATGGCAACCGCTCAACCTAAAAAACGCTTGACTTCAAACACAGCCGCTCTTACCTCTTACTTCTTAACTCTTAACTCTTACCCCCCCCTCACTGCTTCTTCACCGTCACTAACTGCTGCGTCAGCAACCGCGCCAGCGATTCCACAATCTCCTGCCGGTGCACGCCCGCCAGCGCCAGGGCAATCTGCGTCTCCATCAGCCCAAACGGAATCCCCGTGTCATAACGCTCGCCCGTCACTTCCAAACAATAATACCGCCCCAGATGCTTGCGCATCATCTCCTGCGCACTGGTCAACTGTATCTCCCCCTTCTCGCGCAAATTGTCCGTGATCTGTTTTTCCAGCGCATCAAACAGCGCCGGCGGGAATACATGCATCCCGAAGTGACACAGGTAATACCCCGGATTGACCCCCGGCGTCACCAGACTCTCCCGCGCATATTCCGCCGAGGGCTTTTCCTTGATCGCATCCACCCGATACAACTTCCCGCCCGTGTTCAGCGGACTGCCGCGCATCGTCCCGAACA
This sequence comes from Phycisphaerae bacterium, assembly GCA_037139555.1. Lineage (GTDB taxonomy): Bacteria > Planctomycetota > Phycisphaerae > WQYP01 > WQYP01 > JBAXGE01. Next base: position 1,773 of record JBAXGE010000304.1, on the reverse strand, counting down.
GATGCAGCAGCGCCTCGGCCGTGGGCTTCACCGCCGAGAGCGCATCGGCCCCGCTCAGGTGATATGCATCAATCAATTGCTTCGCACACCGTTCCCCCGTGGTCGAAATATAAATATGATCCCCTAACATCAGCAAGAACGGCTCATTGCCCACAAATTCCCGCGTCTGATACACCGCATGCCCATACCCCTCGGGCGTGTGCTGCGTCACAAACGTGATCGCCTTTTCCATCTTCGCCAGCTTTTCCGATTCCTTCAGCGCCCATTCCTTGCCCTTGAACGCGGGCAGCAATTCATCCGACAACCCATGAAAATATTGCTTGAACTGCACCTCATCCCCCGGCGACACCACGATACATATTTCCTCGATCCCCGCATCGAACGCTTCCTCGCAGATAATCTGGATCACCGGCTTGGTCAGCCCGTCGCGATCCACCATCGGCAGCAATTCCTTCTGCACAATGCTCGTCGCCGGATACATCCGCGTGCCCCGACCCGCCGCTGTGATCACTGCCTTGCGTACCTTCATCTGCGACCCCTTAAGTAAAAATTAGTCCCGTTCCTCAACGCTGGCGGTCTTCAGCCAAACCCGCTCCACCGCCTCCGCCACCAACCCCAGCGCCCGTCGCCGCGGCGCCACCGCCGTCGCCACATCCCCAAACCGCCCCCACAACGCCGCCTGACTGATCCGCCCGGCCAGGTCCGCCCCGATCCGCGCGGGCAATTCATCCACCGCCCCGGTCATAATCACCTGCCGCACCCCCAATAAATTCAGCGCCCCGCCGATCATACTCGCCGTCGCCTCCAGACTCGGCTCCAGCCACACCGTCGGCGTGTGCTGAATCTGCTCGCGCAATTGCGGCCAGCGCGGCCGCCTCAGCCCCGTGGCCGCCGCCAGCGTCTGTAATAATCCGTTCCGGTTCACCAAGGTCTCCAAACACCCCACCGCACCGCACGAACACCGCCGCGCATTTCCCGGCACGCGGATATGCCCCAGTTCCCCCGCCAGCGGCAACGGACTATCCGCCAACCGCCCGCCACTCACCAGCGCCCCGCCCACCCCATCGCCAAAATCCACCAGAAAGAAATCCCGGTCCTGCGGCTGGGCCCACACATGCCCCAACGCCAACGCCCGGATTTCCTGCATCAAACACACCGGCACCCCCCACAGCCGTTCCAACTCCGCCCCCAGATCCATCTGGTTCAACCACGTCAGATGCGGACAAAACAGCACCCGCCCCGCCCGCTCATCCACCACCCCGGGAATACTCACCGTCACCGCCAAAGGTTTTTCCAGCCCCAGCGCCCGCGCTGCCGCCCGTAACTTCGGCCACAGCGCCGCCCCGCGCTTCGGCGTGGCAAACGCCACCGGCCAAGCCTCAGTCTCCGGCCCCGCCACCGGCAACGCCGCCACCCGCGTATTCCGCACCCCAATTTGAATCGCCAAAATCACCGCCCGATTCCGCGCCAACCTTAGCGGCCTACTGGGCCGCCCCATCACCACCTCGGCCACCGCCACCTCCGCCTCCTCCACCAATCCCGCCGTAATCAACTCCTCCACCACCTTACCCACCGTCGGCGCCGACAAGCCGGTATGCTGCGCCAACTTCGCGCGCGACGACGACCCCAGCGCCCGCAACTGCGCAAACACCATCCGCTGATGCTCCCGCCGAAGATTTGCCAACCTCTGTGACATAATTAACCAAGTTAATTAAGTCCCCCGCAAAAGTCAAGGCCGCCCCTCATTTCCGTGTGCTTCCGTGGTTAAAACCC
>JBAXGE010000303.1:0-2608 GCA_037139555.1 Phycisphaerae bacterium | reverse complement strand
CGGGTGGCATCCACTTCGCTGGGATTCCAGGTGCCGGGCAGACGCATACAGCCATAGGCCAAGGCGCTGGTGGTGATGGTACTTGAACCGAGTTTACAGGTACGCATAAAAAATGCCTCCGACCCACAATATACTGGTGCCGGAGGCATTTTGTCACTTCAGGGAAGGACGTTTTAGATATTCTCGGCCGGAGCCGGGGCTGCCGGGGGCTGTTGATTCGCATTGGCCTCGGGCTGATTCTTCATGGTTTGGAAGCAATTCCGGCAATAAACCGGCTTGATGCCAGTGGGCTTGAACGGTACTTCTGTGGTCACACCACAGGCCGCACAGACGGCCGGGAACAGTTGCAGACGCGGACGCTCAAAGCTCCGGCCCTGATCGCGGACACCGCGTCCATAGCCGCCCCGATCCCGCCCATACCCGCCACCACCACCCCGCCGGTCATCACTGCGTCCCCGGTCGCGGCTGCCATAATTGGAATTGGGACTGGAATTATAATTGGAGCGATACGAATCATAGCCCCCGCTGCGGGCGCCACCCGTACGGGTATCGGTACCCACCTGATGCGGTGGACGGAAACCAATCGCTGCGGGCGCTGGCGCTACCTGAGGCTGGGGTTGTGCTTGGGGTTTGTTCAACTCTTCGGGATGCGCGGCACGATAGGCAATCTTCGCGGCCTTGAGCTTGGCGAGTTTTTCCGTGCGGGCTACTTTACGCACGGCCCGACAGGCCGGACAACGCTTGGGTTGCTGCGTGAAACCCTGCGCGGCAAAATCCTGCTGTTCCACGACGGTAAATAAATAGTTGGTCCCGCAATCAACGCACGTGTGCAAGATGTCTTCTAACATGACCCTGAAACTCCTGATCTGGCCGCACCCACGGCCCAGTGTGTCGTACCGACACATATACCCGCCTTGAAAAACTGTTCGGCAACAGAGCGAACGGTCGTTCCCAGGCAACCTTGATAGTCCCTATATTAACCAAAACCCCAATAACTTCCAAACGCGCGCCTAATTGTGAGTTATTTATTCCGGTGGAATCAGAAATTGCTTGAGTTCCGTGGGCAATTCCTTCAAGCCGCGGCGCAAGGCCAGCCGCACGTAGTTATACATGGACCGCCGATAGTGCTTTTCCACCCGGACATCCAATTCGATATTCCGCTTTTTCATTTCCGTAAACGCCCACTGCCACACGTAATATTCTTCCAGACAACGGGGCTTATACCGGCGAAAGCCAATGGCATGATGCCCCACTTCGTGCAGGAATATGGCCGCCGAAACGCTGGAACGGGGCCGGGGGGCCGAAAGCATGCGTTTGATATGTCCATCGCGATAGCGTAATTCATACGCCGCCCCCGACATCCCTTTACGCCATTTCCGAATCGAAAATTGATATCGTTCCTTGAGCTCTTCCACCATGGCATCGTAATAGGCTTGGCGCTCGGTGAGTTTGCTGGCTTTGGCGGGACGTGCGGGTTTGGGCTGGGCAGGAATCATCGTGGGCTGGCGCGGCGGTGCGGGTTTGGGGGGCGCTTCCGGGGTCGGGGCAAAGAGTTCCAATTGCTGTACCGCTTGGCCGACTAAGGTTGCAGAGGCGAGCAGGCTTTTGACCATGGACTTGAACATCAGGCCTTCTTGCGATATTTCTGCAATGCACCGAACAGCGTCTTGATATCCTGATACAGCGGGGCTTCCAGAGCTACACGATGGAACAGCTTTGGATGTACGAATTGTATGCGCCAGGCATGCAAGGCCTGACGATTGATCAACGAAGTACGATTTTCCGGCGTGTCCGGCAGCGCCCCGTGGGCCAGATCCCACAGACTTACCGCCCGCCCGCCATACATCACATCACCGACAATCGGATGGCCGATATGGGCACAGTGAACCCGTAATTGATGCGTGCGTCCGGTTTTGGGTTGCAGTTCCAGCAGTGCAAAGCCATCGAAGCGTTCCAGCACCTTATAGACCGTCTGGGCGGGTTTACCCACTTCCGGCCGGACCGCATACAACTCGCGCATGCGCGGGTGCACCGCCAGCGGGGCATCGATCAGATCGCTGTCAAATTCGGGGACGCCATGGACGATGGCGAGATAGGTTTTCTGGGTGGTGCGGCGTTCAAACTGTCCGGCGATGCGCCAATGGGCTTCGTCCGTTTTGGCAATCAGGATGATGCCGGTAGTATCGCGATCCAGCCGGTGAATAATCCCGGGACGCCACGGATCGGACCCCACCGAAAGCTGGCTGTTGGTCTGCTGGGCGTAATAGACCAGACCATTGATCAGCGTCCCGCTCCAATGCCCCCGGGCGGGATGGACGATCAAGGACGGTTGCTTGTTGATGGCCAGAAATTGGTCATCTTCATAAATGATTTCGAGCGGAATATTTTCGGGCAGGATTTCATCCGGCGCCCGGGGCGGAAGGGTCACCTCGATACGGTCGCCCGTGTGCAACGTGGTGGACGACTTGGCCTTGCGGCCGTTGATCGTGACAGCACCTTCCTGAACCAGTTTTTGCAGTGCCGTGCGGGAAAAGTCAGGAAAACGGTCGCGCAAATACAGGTCCATACGCTTTTTCAGGTCGTGCCGGACGGTCCAGGCCACCCGCTG
>JBAXGE010000302.1:0-2615 GCA_037139555.1 Phycisphaerae bacterium | reverse complement strand
GTGATGAACCAGCCCCGGATCGCCCAGTCAGAAATCTGCAACACCCATTGCGTGATCAGGGGCAGATCGACGCGAAAATCCCGGAAAATAACCCAATACTGGGGCACGATTACCGTAAAATACCCCAACAAACCCAGCGCCAGTAACGTATGGATCAGCAGCACCACCGCCGTAGCAACCGGCCCCATCCCGGCCGGGCGCGACGCAGCGCTGCGGGGCGGAGCCTGCCAGCCGCTATAATTCCGCCACACCCGGCGGGTGATAAAGAAGCCCAGCAGCCCTGCCGTGACCAGAGTGCTCAGAATAATCAGCGCTGTACCATGGCGATACACCGCATTCTCAAACCAATTCAACCGCACCGTGGCATCCTGACGCTGCGCGGCCAGCGTCTGATAGGGAAAAAACAATTCCGCAAACACCCACCACCAAAACCACGCCAGCAACCCAGTCATCACCAATAACGGATACACCAGCAAATCAAACACCGCCAGCGTTAGACCATACAACCGCCCTGCCGCATGGCGAATCTGCCGCACGGCCACCGCACCGAGGATTGTTGTCCCAAACGGCGCCAGCAACCCCAGCAGCAAGAATGTGAACAAAAGTACATATTGCCACCACGTTGGCCCGTGATATTGACCGTTTTCTACCCGGCCGGTCCACAGAAACAGCACCAATAAGAACGGAAACCACGGCGCCCACAGTGCCCCGAGCAGCGCCGTGCGGGATAGCCGTGCTCCGGCGATAGCAGGCGCGGCGGACGGCAGAGGCACCACGGCTGCCGGCACCGGCAGTCCCGTGGCCACAATCGTCTCGACCTGCGTTTTCACTTCGCTGGCCTGTTGATAACGCCGGGCGGGATTTTGCTCCAGTGTGCGCAGCACCACTTCATCCAAACGCACATCCACGCCAACTTTCTGCGAGGGCGCGGCAAACCGCCCCACCGGCAATTCCCCGGTCAGCATCTGATAAAACACCACCCCCAGCGCATAAATATCCGCGCGATGATCCACTGTTTCAGGATGTGAAGTTTGTTCCGGGGCCATGTACTGTGGGGTGCCCACCACCCGCTCGGGTCCGGTGTCATCCGCAGTGTGGCCCATGAGTTTGGCCAGACCGAAATCCGCGATCTTCACCTGCCCGTCCCGGTTAAGCAGAATATTTTCCGGCTTGATATCCCGGTGCACAATCCCCCGGTCATGGGCGTATTGCAGGGCGGCGCAAATCTGCGGCACAATCGCCAGCGCTTCCTTAGCCGATACGCGCCCGCCGTCGAGCAACTGGCGCAGACTCAGGCCATCAATATATTCCATGGCGAAAAAGTACAGCCCCGCGCGCTGTCCGAAATCATAAATGGTGACAATATTGGGGTGATTGAGCCGGGCCATGGCCTGTGCTTCCTGGGCAAAGCGCCGGGTAAAGGCCGGGTCGTGACTGATCTCCGGGGGCAGAATCTTCAGCGCCACCTCCCGGCCCAGATGCCGGTGCCGCGCCAGATAGACCGCCCCCATCCCGCCGCGTCCTAGCAACCGCGTCAACTCCAGTTCCGGAAAGCGCTCCGCCAGTTCTTCCACCTGGGGCGGGACCCACGCCGTGGCTTCCGCCGCGCTGGCTACGCCGGTATTGGTCTCCAATCCGCGTTTCAGCAGACACGCCGGGCACAACCCGCGCGGGGCACTGGCCGATAGTGCGGTCCCACATTCCGGACATTGCTGGATTTCACTCATCGTATAAACTCCGTAAGGATACTTGCTTCCACTGCTTACAAAAGCAAATACCCCGAAAGGTTACAGACTGGCCAATAATTCCCGGAGTTCTTCCTCCACCAAATCCGGTTCCGCCACGGTCTGGGCGATCTCAGCGCGTAATAATTCGCGATAACGTCGCCGCAAGCGATGCGCCGCCACTTTCACCGCAGCCTCGGTCATATTCAATTGAGTCGCCAGACCCGCATACCTCGTTCCGGCACCACCCACCAGAACCGGTTCCAACACCGTAAATAACTCCCCCTGCCCACGCTGCTGATAATCCCCGCGCAAACGCTCCAACACCTGTTCGAGCACCGCCAGGGCCCAACGCCGTTCATACACCCGTTCCGGAGTCATGGTATCCACCGGCTCGACCGCATACCGCGCTTCGGCATCCATCGTGTCCAAGGCCAAGATAGTTTGATCCCCACCGCGTTTGGCGGTGTGCTGCTGATCCCACACATTGGCCAGATAATTTTGTAACGAGGCCAGCAGAAAAGACCGAAACTTCCCTTTGGTCCGATCCACTGCGGCCAGCGCGTCTTTATCCAATAGATGCGTGAAGAACCCCTGAACCAAATCTTCCGCCGCCACCGGACTATTGCCCCGGCGACGCAGGTATGCATAGAGCGGAAACCAGTAGAGCCGGGCCAACTCATCCATGGCCCGCCGGGCGGTCGAACCCGCCCGCCAATTTCCCGCCGCCAGTACCATGCTCCAGCGGGTAACCGCAAACTGGGCTGGCGGTCCACCCGGGTTAGGGGCACGGTCTGTTGGAGTCATTTTGGTCACCTAAGACCGTCCGAGTAGGGTTATTTTTCGAGCTGGATTTCCTGCTCCACCGGTGTGGCGCCTTTGACCAGCGGT
>JBAXGE010000301.1:0-2615 GCA_037139555.1 Phycisphaerae bacterium | reverse complement strand
CCCAAATCCCCCTCGGAACGATCCAACCGCTGCCAGGACCGGACTTCGGCGGGTTCGTCAGGCGTGAGTTCCAGCCGGTACTGACGCCGGGCCTGATAGGTAGCAACGGGCAATAATTGCCGGTCACGCATCAGGGGCATACTGACGAGGATTTCGGTCTCACCAAAGCTGCCGGTGTGTATCTGGGTCACGCGGAATTTGAGGATGGTAATGGCGTTCTTGTAGGGTGTGGCCGACACATCCAACTCGGGCGGGGCGGTGAGAAGTTCCGCAGTGAGGGTCAGATTCTTCGCCACCTGGGTAGCGGGTTGGGTGGTCGGCCCGGCGGCTACCGGCACCACCCGCCAATTGCCTACGGCCAGTTCGCGCGCGGCAAATTGCCAGATGATGACCTTCTTCCCGGCGAACGGTTGGGGCCGCCGGGCCAGTTCCATCCGCGTGGCCGAGGCGCCGGCGCCATTACGAGCCACTACATCAAGCTCACGCCCCAAGGCCCGGGCTAGTTGCGGGCCCAAACCTGCGGCCGTGCCCCAGCCCATGGCACCATCAGTGTAGATATTGGTAAAGCTGTCACCCAAAAGCAGAATGTCGGCATGAGGTATGGGTTGCCACTCGGTGCCGTCGGCAGTATGGACCCGCTGAATGGTAACCGTTTGCGGGGGATATTGGGTCTGGGTGGCAGGGAGTCCCAGCATCTCCACCAGATCGCCCGTGTGGGTGATAACCTGGGCCTCTGCGCCGAAGCGGCGTTCCCCGGGCAGCGCGAGATACCGCGCCAAGTCGGTAGCGACCTGTGTCATATATTCCGGCGTCCAGTGCGTATCCTGGCGCAGATAACGCACATCGCGAGCGCTGCAAACGAGTGGTGTGGGATCAAATATCTCCACCCCTTGTTGGCGTAATTCCGCCAATAAAGACTGGTAGGCATGATTGGCCAGAGGTGGCCCCTCATAATTGGCCAGCCGGGAACTTAGTTGTGCCGGTTGCATACCGGCTTTATCGGGAATGGGCAACAAAACCAAGCGCACACCGGCGGTCAGGCAATCCTGATGGAAGCGCAGAATAGCCGGCCGGGGATCAGCTTGCCAGTCCCGTTCGCCCGCGTCGCGCATCTTCTTGTGCCGCGCCCGCAGACGCCCGGGATCGGTCAGGTCGTAGCCACTCACGTAATCCAGCCCGGGCTGATAAAACAGCCAGCCATCCCGCCCCACCACTACTTGATCGTTGCCAAAACCACCCCATGACGTCAGGCCATACTGCACCCACGGTTGCACGAGGGTGCGGGGGTAGGATTGCCGGGCCAGTTCGGTCTCAAAGCGGTGCGCGTCGGTCGCCTGAAAACGGGCCAGAAGCTGCCCTGCCCCCAGCGGACGTTGCTGCGACCATTCCCAAGCTGTTTGCATCAGGGGCAAACCAAAGATCAGCAGCAGGAACACCCCCACCATCAGCCGCGCAGCCCGCGGCGTAATGCGGGTGGGAAGCGTGCCGGTGCGCAAGTCCATCTCCGCCCCGGCAGGGATGGTGGTATCGTGCGAAGATGGTTGTTCCACAGGCATAGGGCTTCCGACTAAAACTGAAAATACAAAAACGGGTTGGTGGTCTGGGTCCACATCATGAGCAGCGCCAACACCAACAACAACAGCAGCCAGACAATCCGACCCGACCCAAGTTCACGCGTGAAGTTCCAGGTTTTGGGGGCGTACCAAACCACCAGTGCCGCGAGGCTAAACATCACTATGTGATACGGCGTATAAAGCTTCGCGGCGGCCAGTTCAGCCTGAGTTGTGACCGCACCACCACCGAACAGGCTTTGCAGATACGTCAGCGCCTGCCCCAGTGTGTCGGCCCGAAAGAATACCCAGCCGATACACACGATTACAAACGTCATGGCGATGCGCAGCGCCATCGGCAGACGACGATACACGGATGCTTTGCCCCCAGCGCGTTCCAAGGCCAACATCCCGCCGTGCAACCCACCCCAGATCAGGAAATTCCAACTGGCCCCATGCCAGAACCCGCCCAGCAGCATGACAATCATCAGATTGCAATACGTGCGCAGATGCCCCAGCCGATTACCCCCCAGCGGGATATACAAATAATCACGCAGCCACGTGGACAGCGAAATGTGCCAGCGCCGCCAGAAATCGGTAATTGAGTGGGCGTGATATGGCTGATCAAAGTTTTCGATCAAGAGAAAACCGAACATGAGCGCCAGGCCCACGGCCATATCCGAATAGCCCGAAAAATCAAAATAAATCTGGAACGCATACGCAATCACTCCATACCAGGCGTCATACCAATGCAGGCCCGGCGTCGCGAATGCGGTATCGGCAATGTGGCCCATGGGATTGGCCAGCAGGACTTTCTTGGCCATACCACAGGCCAAAAAAGCGATACCCCGGGCGAATTTTTCATACGTGTGCGTCCGGTGGCGCATCTGGTCGGCAATGGCCCCGTAACGAATGATCGGGCCGGCTACCAGATCGGGAAACAGGGCTTCAAACGCATTGAAGTCAATAAAATTGGACATGGGCGGCGCGTGACCACGATACACGTCAATGCAATAACTCATGGATTTGAACGTGTAAAAACTTATTCCCACCGGCAGGACCACA
>JBAXGE010000300.1:0-2628 GCA_037139555.1 Phycisphaerae bacterium | reverse complement strand
GCCGGTGACGCGATTTCCCATCCAGCTCGATGCCCGGCAGGGGGGCGGTACGATTGCCATGGAGGTCGATTATCCGGTCGATAAACTGGTCGCATTTGCCACCCAACATGCGGGCAGTCTGGAGCCCTATTGGGCGCGCTTCTGGCATAATGGCGAAAGAGCGGACTGGTCGGTGCGTTACCTATGGCAGGAGGAATGACGATGGCCATGGAACAATTCAGTGTCATTTTACCCGCAGCCGGTTCCGGTTCCCGCTTTGGTGCGGGGGACAAACTGCTGGCCCCGTTGGCGGGGCTGAGTGTCCTGCAACGGGCGGTGCTGCTATTCGCGACCCGCAGCGATGTGGCGGAAATTATTATTGTCACCCAGCCGGACCGTTTCGAACCCTATCGCGAACATTTGAGTGCGGCCATGACGGATCCCAACATCCGCTTTGTAGCCGGTGGCCAGGAGCGTTGGGAGAGTGTCTGGAATGGCTTACAAGCCGTGCGCGAAGATGTGGGGTATGTGGCCATTCATGACGCCGCACGACCCTTGACGCCGGCAGCGGTCATTGCTGACGCCTTTGCGGCCGCCGTGGCGGTGGGGGGCAGTTTGCCTACACTGGCCGAACCCTACACCTTAAAACGGCAGTCAAATGATGGTAAGGTGACCGAGACCGTCGCCCGGGCCGGGTTGTATCAGGCCCAGACCCCGCAATGTTTCCGGCGCGAGTGGTTGTTGGAGGCGTTCGCGAGTCTGCATGCCCAACACCGGTTGGCCGATGTCACCGACGATGCCCAGATCTTTGAACGCACCAACCGCGCCGTTCAAGCCACGGCTGGCAGCATGCGTAATATCAAAATCACCACGCCCGAGGATACGCAACTGGCCTTGGCGTTGTTGGCCAGTGATGCGCCCTTGGCCTGATGCCGTTACGGCATAGCATTGATATCGGCTTGAATCTTAAGCCCCCAGGCATCATCGGGCCGCACTTTCAGATAACGTTCCACATAACCCGTGGCTTCCGATTTGGCTTTGCGATCTTTGGCATTCAGGGCCTGTAGCGCCAGCACGGTGGGGTGGTTGGGGTTAATCTGTTCCGCTTTATCCAGGGCTTTATCGGCGGCATCGAATTTATTCTGATGCCGTAGCGTTACACCCTGCATAATCAGGGCTTCGAAATTGTTGGGATCAATCTGGAACACACGGGACAAGGCCCATTCCGCATCGTGGTCGTTGCCGGAAACGATTTCCGTACGGGCCAATTGCAGCCAGGCTTGGGCGTTGGATGGCGCAAGTTTGGTTAATTCCGTCAGAGTCTTACGGGAATCGGTCATGCGCTTGGCATCACGATACGCCTTGCCCAGCGTTAACAGGACGCTCTGATGCTGGTCGAACTTGGCGTCGGTGGCCAATTCCTCCAGCGCAGGTATGGCGCGGGTGGGTTGACCGGCCAGGAGTAAATTTTCCGCGTAGGTAAACTTGATGGATTTATCTTCCGGAGCGCGGAGGCTGGCTTCCATATACATCCGGGACGCCTGTTCGAAATTATTCCGTAGCGCATAAAGCCGACCCAAGGCGGCGCGGACGGCAGAGGATTGTTCAAATTTCTGCAGATTATCGGTGAGGACTTTTTCCGCCTGTTCCAGCCGGTCCATGGCAATCAGCATCTCGGCGTAGGCCAGCATAAACGAGGCCCCGGTGGGGCGTTTGTCCCAAGCCGTTTTATAGGCTTCCAAGGCCAGTTCGTTTTCACTCCGGCGTTGGTGTACCATTCCCAGGTAGTAGTAGCTGTCCGCCAGTTCCGGGTCGGTTTTGATGGCCAGTTCCAGATGTTTCTGGGCATTGCTCATATCGCCGGATTCAATATCCTGCCGCGCGGCAAGAATGTGGGCCGGGACGAAGTCGGGGCTCACTGCAAAGACTTTTTGGAGGGTTTCACGGCTCTTCTCGACATCGCCCGATTCATACTGTTGGGTGGCTACCTGAAGATGGATGGCCGCACGTGTGGCATCCCAACGGGCCTTCTTTTCATCCCGGGCTTTGTCCATATCGGATTTTTCATCGAGATTACACCCGATGAGCATGAGTGGAAGTAACAGCACGATCCAATGACGGGACAGATTCATAGACAATCTCCTTGCTACATGCTTTCAGTTTACCCCTGCCACCAGAGGTAGTCCATGGGCAAAAATAAAAAAGGCTTGGCGCTGGGGCGCCAAGCCTTGGGGGATCATAGGGTTAGTTGCTGGCTTAGGTGCTGGCCGTGGCCGCTGCCTGCGGGGCGAACTCGGCCAGATAGGTGGCTTCGTCCACTTCCACAACCTTGGCCTTTTCCAGAATCTTGTCGGCCACCTTTTCATCCCGCAACCGCATATACAGGCTTTCCAACTGCCCCTGTTCGCGCATCTCTTCGCGGAGCTTCTCGGGCTTGCGGCCGTACATCGCCGAAATCTGATAGATACGGTTATTGAGTTCACCTTCGCTGACCGTAACATCGAAGTCGCGGGCCAGACGGGTGAAGATCAGATTGAGCCGGAGGGAATTGACCGCTTCGGTCGAGGCCGACATCCGCAACTGGTCCAGATTGGCGGCGATGTCTTCCTGCTTGACGCCACGGTTGATCAACTCGGTGGCCTTGCGGCG